>NZ_CP139691.1:0-432500 GCF_034371605.1 Limimaricola variabilis
TTTGGGACGAAAAATGTCTAGACTATAGGCTGGTTTCTTTGTGCGCCTTGAGTCTTAAGGCATATTTAGCGCATGTGAGGCAAAGGTAGTCTTGCTAAGTATGCCGATGACTGATTCGCCTTTTATACTTCACGGGCGCTTTCCCCAAGCGAAAGGGGTTCTAGGCTCGTATTCGATCGTCAGATAGTGATTCCAAGGCTGGAGAGCAAGCCGCCAATTTTCTCTGCGAACGACCATAGGGAATCTACAGGTTTAACACGTTCCTCAATGCCCTTGAGAATGCTGCTAATTACTGGCTTAGATCGCTTTCCCGCAATTTGCTCAGACAAAGTGCCCAGTAGCTCGCCAATTTCATGCTTGTCTATTCCGGAAATGTCTTTCGAATCGATAACGGCTTGGGCGAAGTCTCTTATTGTGCGGCCTAGTTCTTCAGAGTCGCTGCCTTCCGTTATGGTAATTACCGCATTGATCTTAGCTAAATCTCCCGTATTAAGCACGCCTACGGATGAGTTTGATATCGAAATATGATTGTTAGTAGTCGGTTTGTTCATTGCTCGAGCCAAATCGCTTACGGGTATCCTGCCGCTATTCATTTGAAGGCCAGTTACCATATCCATGTCATCTAATGACTGATTCATCATCGCGGCATTCATTAAAAAGCTGCGGTAATTGTTTTCTTGTAGCAAGGTGTTGCAGTGAAGGCAGAGGGACGGCCCGTTTTCATAAGTATATAGAGCCGGTTTTTCACACTGATGGCACTTCATTGCCTTTGTTTCCCGTTACCAATTATACATTAACTTAGTTGCGCCTTCAGGACGCTACACTATTGTACGAGATTGGCAACTTAAGGTTGACTTAGACCGAAGCTCCGCAAAGAGGACTTCCAACGTGCTCCTGCTGTAAGGACAGCAGAATGGACAGTATACAATCACACCCGCCCATTCTTCTCCTGCAACGCATCGATCCGCTCGCTGGCCTCGGCCTTGGTCAGGCTGTCCTCGAACTCCTCACCGACCTCTTCGCACAGCGTCTTGAGATAGCTCGCCTGCGCGCCGATCATCGGCTCGTCGCCGGTGACCCCGTCCTCCGGATCTTTCTCGGCGTTGCCCTGCGGGTGGCTCTTGGGATTATCGGTCATGTCCTGATCTCCTGTGTGGGAGTTCATGTAATGTTCCGCGCTCGGGAGCGTTCCCCGCGCCGATGATCACACCGGCGCGAGGCGCGTCTCACCCCTCCAGAAAGCCCCTGACCGCCGCCTCGACCTCGCGCGGCTTTTCCGCGTGCAGCCAGTGCCGGGCGCCCTCGATCACCTCGAAGGACGGGTCGGCGAACAGCGCGTGGATCGCGTCGTGGCGCTCCTCGCCGACATAGTTCGAGTTCGCCCCTGAAAGGAACAGCGCCGGGCCGTCGAAGCGGCCTTCGACCTCCGGGAAGCCGAGGATCGTCTCAATGTCGCGCTCCAGCACGTCGAGGTTCAGCTTCCAGCGCTTTTCCTTGAGGTCGAGCGACTGCAGGAAGAACGCCGCCGTCGCGGCCTCCAGATCGTCGCCCAGCATCTCTGTCGCGTCGGACCGGCTGCCGATCCGCTCCAGGTCGACCTGCTTCATGCGGCGGATATTGTCGATCTGGTCATGGCCGTAGGACACCGGCGCGATGTCGGCCACGATCAGGCGACGCACGAGGTCGGGGCGGGTGAGGGCGAGCACCATTGACGCCTTGCCACCCATCGAGTGGCCCAGCACGTCGGCGCGGCCATGGCTCTCCAGCACCTCGGCCAGATCCTCGGCCATGCCGAAATAGTCGTGGCTCTCGGTCCAGTGGCTGTCGCCGTGGTTGCGCATGTCGACCGAGATCACCTGCCGGTCCTCGCCCAACCGGCGCGCGATGACGCCCCAGTTGCGGGCCGAGCCGAACAGGCCATGGACGATCAGGAGGGGCGGGCGGTCGGAGGGCTCTCCGGTGAGGATGGTATTGAGCATGGGGGATGTTGTAGCGCCTGCATCCGCGCGCGCCAGCCCCGTCATCTGCCATTGAGTGCCGCCGCCCGGGGCGCTAACAAAGTCGCATGGACCGCACCACGATAACCGGCTGGACGCGCGAGATTTCCCGGCTGCTCACCGACCGCGCCGGGGTCGACGGACGCACGTTGGGCGACCGTCTCGACCGCGCCGCACCGGTGCTGCCGCCCGAGATCCTGTCGCGTGCCCGTTTCCTCGCTGCCGCCGAAGCGGTGGCCCGGATGCCCGGACGCGCCGAGGCGATCGACATGGAGCGGGTGGAGGCGGCCTATGTCACCGTGCAGAGCTGGCTTATGGCCGAAGAGCCAGACGAGCTGCGCCACGCGCTGCACCGGGCGATCTGGCGGCGCAGGATGCGCCATGCGATCACCATCCTCGTCGCGGCGGTGATCGCCTGGGTGTTGTGGCGCGAGGTCCTCTGACCCCGCGCCGACGTTCTCAGAGGTTGGGGTAGAGCGGGAAGCGCTTGCAGAGTTCCTCGACCTCGCCGCGCACCTTCTCCTCGACCTCAGCATTGCCCTCGGCGCCGTTCGCCGCCAGCCCGTCGACCACCTCGACGATCCAGTCGGCGATCTGCCGGAACTCGGCTTCGCCGAAGCCGCGCGTCGTGCCCGCGGGCGAGCCGAGGCGGATGCCGGAGGTCACGGCCGGCTTCTCCGGGTCGAAGGGGATGCCGTTCTTGTTGCAGGTGATGTTGGCGCGGCCCAGCGCGTCCTCGGTCGCGTTGCCCTTCACGCCCTTGGGGCGCAGGTCGACCAGCATCAGGTGGCTGTCGGTGCCGCCGGTGACGATGTCGAGCCCGCCCTTCATCAGCTGGTCGGCGAGCGCCTGGGCGTTCTTCACGACCTGCTGCTGGTAGGTCTTGAACTCGGGGCGCAGCGCCTCGCCGAAGGCCACGGCCTTGCCGGCGATGACATGCATCAGCGGACCGCCCTGGATGCCCGGGAAGATCGCCGAGTTGATCTTCTTGGCGATCGCCTCGTCATTGGTGAGGATCATGCCGCCGCGCGGGCCGCGCAGCGTCTTGTGCGTGGTGGTGGTGGCGACATGCGCGTGCGGGAAGGGGGAGGGGTAGAGACCCGCCGCCACGAGGCCCGCGAAATGCGCCATGTCGACGAGCAGATACGCACCGACGCTGTCGGCGATCTCGCGCATGCGCGGGAAGTCGATGATCCGCGGAATGGCCGAGCCGCCGGCGATGATCATCTTCGGCTGGTGCTCGGTCGCGAGCTCCTGGATCCGGTCGTAGTCGATCTGCTGGTCCTGCTGGCGCACGCCGTACTGGACCGCGTTGAACCACTTGCCCGATTGGTTCGGCTTGGCGCCGTGGGTCAGGTGACCGCCCGCGTCGAGGCTCATCCCGAGGATGGTGTCGCCGGGCTGCAGCAGCGCCTGGAACACGCCCTGGTTCGCTTGGGAGCCGGAGTTCGGCTGCACGTTGGCGAATTCGCAGGAGAACAGCTGCTTGGCGCGGTCGATGGCGAGGTTCTCGGCCACGTCGGCGAATTCGCAGCCGCCGTAGTAGCGCCGCCCCGGATAGCCCTCGGCATATTTGTTGGTGAGCACCGAGCCCTGGGCCTCGAGCACGGCGGCCGAGACGATGTTCTCGCTGGCGATCAGCTCGATCTCGTGGCGCTGGCGGCCGAGTTCGTCGGTGATCGCCTTGGCGATCTCGGGGTCGCGGCTGTCGAGCGTTTCGGTGAAGAAGCCGTCGTCGCGGGTGGATGCGTTCATCTCGGACACCTCGTGCGGGGTTGCGTCGCGGCACTCTTAGCGCAGGGGAAGGGGGGTCAAAAGCCCCGAAACCGTCGCGGCTTGCCTTTCGGTCATGGCTGGCCGACAACCTATCGGCAGCATCCGGGAGGACAGGGATTTGGGGACCGACCGCATCGCCTTTCTGGCCAGCGAGACCGGCGTGGCGCAGGAGACGCGCGAACGGCTCGCGCTGCGCTACGGCGACCACCCGCTCGAGGATGCCGACGTCGTGGTGGCACTGGGCGGCGACGGCTTCATGCTACAGACGCTGCACGCGACCGAGGGGCTAGACCTGCCGGTCTATGGCATGAACCGCGGCACCGTGGGTTTCCTGATGAACGCCTTTTCCGAGGACGACCTGCCCGAGCGGGTCGCCGCCGCAGAGGAAGCGATCATCAACCCGCTCGCCATGCTGGCCGAGACCGCCTCCGGCGAGGTGCAGCGCGGTTTGGGCATCAACGAGGTCAGCCTGCTGCGCGCCGGGCCCCAGGCGGCCAAGCTGCGGGTCATCGTCGACGGGCGGGTGCGCCTCGAGGAGCTGGTATGTGACGGGGCGCTGGTGGCGACGCCGGCCGGGTCGACCGCCTACAATTATTCTGCCTACGGGCCGATCCTGCCGATAGGGGCCGACGTGCTGGCGCTCACCGCGATCGCGCCGTTCCGGCCCCGGCGCTGGCGCGGCGCGCTGCTGCCCACCGGCGCCACGGTGCGCTTCGAGGTGCTCGAGCCCGAGAAGCGACCGGTGATGGCCGATGCCGACAGCCGTCTGGTGCGCGACGTGGTCGCGGTCGAGATCCGCTCCGAGCCGCGGGTGCGCCACCGCATCCTCTTCGATCCCGGTCACGGGCTCGAGGAGCGGCTGATCCGCGAGCAGTTCGCCTAGTTGAAGCTGATCACGGCGAGGATCACCGCGAGGATCGAGAACAGGCCGGCCCCGGCACCCAGCCCGGCCATGCGCGCCGCATCCGGGGCGCGGGCCGCGCGGGCGGCGCGGCGCGCCTCGACCTGCATCAGCACCGTCATCGCGGTCAGCCCCAGCACCGCCAGCATCTTGAGCCAGAAGGACAGCGGCAGCGCGGCGCCATAGACCAGACCGGCCATCCAAGGGCCGGTGATCCAGAGCACCACCAGCGCGCCGACCGAAACCATGCCGATCCGCTTCTGCAGCGCACCGAAGGCTGGCGCCGCCTCGGGGCGCGACCGCGCCAGCCGTGCCGCGATGGCGTTGGCGACGCCGCCGCCCAGGCCCAGCGCCAGCGCGAGAATGTGCAGGCTCTTGAGCAGCCAGAAGGTGGCCGTCACGCCGTCTTCTCCGTCTTGGTCATGCCGTAGCCCAAGGGCGCGATCGCGGCCCGCAGCTCGTCGAGGATGGTGGGGTCGTCGATCGTCGCGGGCATCGCGAAATCCTCGCCATCGGCGATCTTGGCCATGGTCGCGCGCAGGATCTTGCCCGAACGGGTCTTGGGCAGCCGTTCGACCACCACCGCCAGCTTGAAGGCGGCCACCGGCCCGACGCGTTCCCGCACCAGATCGACCGCTTCGCCGACGATATCCTCGGGCGGCCGTCCGCAATTGCGGTTCAGACAGAGAAAGCCCATCGGCAGCTGTCCCTTGAGCGGATCGGACACGCCGATCACCGCGCACTCGGCCACGTCGGGATGATCGGCCAGCACCTCCTCCATCCCGCCGGTCGAGAGGCGATGCCCGGCCACGTTGATCACGTCGTCGGTCCGCGCGAGGATCGAGACATAGCCATCCTCGTCGATCATCCCGGCATCGCCGGTGGTGTAGTAGCCGGGATGGGTCGAGAGATAGCTGCGGCGGAACCGTGCCTCGTCGCCCCAGATCCCGGTGAGCGTGCCCGGCGGCAGCGGCAGGCGGATCGCCACCGCGCCCAACTCGCCGCGCGGCCGGTCGTGGCCCGCCTCGTCGAGGATGTGCACGTCGTAGCCCGGCATCGGCACGGTCGAAGAGCCGTCCTTCACCGGCAGCGGCTCGATCCCGACCGGGTTGCCGGTGATCGTGTAGCCGGTCTCGGTCTGCCACCAGTGGTCGTAGACCGGGACCTGCGCCACGTCGCGGGCCCAGGCCACCGTGTCGGGATCGGCCCGCTCCCCGGCGAGATAGATCGCGCGCAGCGCTGAAAGGTCATGGTCGCGCGCCATCCGCCCCTCCGGATCCTCACGCTTGATCGCGCGCAGCGCGGTGGGCGCGGTGAAGAAGGTCCGCACCTTGTTCTGTGCGATCACCCGCCAGAAGGCGCCGGCATCGGGCGTGCCGACGGGCTTGCCCTCATAGACCACCGTCGTGTTGCCGTGGATCAGCGGCGCGTAGCAGATATAGCTGTGGCCCACGACCCAGCCGACATCGGAGGCGGCCCAGAACACCTCGCCCGGCTCGGTGGCGTAGATGTTCTTCATGGTCCAGTGCAGCGCCACGAGATGGCCGCCGGTAGGGCGGACCACGCCCTTGGGCCTGCCGGTCGTGCCGGAGGTGTAGAGGATATAGGCCGGATGGTTCGCCTCCACCGGCACGCAATCGGCCGGTTCGGCCTCCTCCTGAAAATCGTGCCACTCGATGTCGCGGCCATGTTCGATCGCGGCCATCGCCTGCGGGCGCTGCAGGATCACGCAGAATTCCGGCTTGTGGTCGGCCTCGCGCAGCGCCTGATCCAGCAGCGGCTTGTAGGCGACCACGCGGTTCGGCTCGATCCCGCAGGACCCGGCGAGGATCGCCTTGGGCTTGCAGTCGTCGATCCGCACCGCGAGTTCGCGCGCCGCGAAGCCGCCGAAGACCACGCAATGGATCGCGCCGATCCGGGCGCAGGCCAGCATCGCCTCGATCGCCTCGGGGACCATCGGCATGTAGATCACGACGCGGTCGCCCTTGGTCACCCCGCGCGCCTTGAGCGCGCCTGCCAGCCGCGCGACCCGACCCAGAAGCTCGCCATAGGTGATCTCGGTCCGGCTCTCGGTGACGGGGCTGTCATGGATGATCGCGATGTCATGGGTGCGGCCCTCGGCCACGTGCCGGTCGAGCGCGTTGTGACAGCCATTGACCATGCCGTCGGGAAACCACAGCGGCACCGGGTCGGCCTCTTCCGAGAGCGCCTGGCTCGGGAAGCGGTGCCAATCGATGGCGCGCGCGGCCTGCAACCAGAAGCCCTCGGGATCCGAGCGCCAGCTTTCATAGACTTCCGCATAGGTCATGGCCGTCCTCCCTCGGGACGGAATCCTACGCCTGCCCAAGGGTTTCGGGCAAGTGTCACGCACCGTAGTCCGGTGCGATCCGGGGCAAACGGTGCGGATTGCCCGAATAGGCGGAGCGGAAAGTGGGGGAGGCGTGTGCCTCCCCGCAGGATCTCAGCCGTAATGTGCGACCGGCGTGCCGGCGATGGCCGACATGTTGAGAAGGCCGCGCGCGGTGATCGAGGGGGTCACGATATGGGCGCGGTTGCCCATCCCCATCAGGATCGGCCCGACCTCGAGCCCGGCGCCCTTCATCTTGAGGATGTTGCGCACGCCCGACGCCGCGTCGGTGTTGGCGAAGACCAGACAGTTGGCCGCGCCGTTGAGCCGCGCGCCGGGGAAGATCCGCTCGCGCAGCACCGGGTCGAGCGCCGCATCGACATGCATCTCGCCCTCATAGGCGAAATCGCGCGGGCTCGCATCGAGGACCTCCAGCGCGGCGCGCATCCGGCGTCCGGTGCCGATGTCGAGATTGCCGAACTGCGAATGCGAGCACAGCGCGATCTGCGGCGCGAGGCCGAAGCGGCGGATGTGCCGGGCGCAGCCTTCGACCGTCTCGGCGATCTGCTCGGGTGTCGGCTCGGCATGGACCTGCGTGTCTGCGATGAACAGCGGCCCATCCTCGAGGATCATCAGCGACAGCGCCCCGACCGGGCGCAGATCGGCGGTGCCGAGCACCTGCTCGATGTAGTTGAGGTGCCACAGATACTGACCGAAGGTGCCGCAGATCAGGCTGTCCGCCTCGCCGCGATGCACCATCACCGCGCCGATCGCGGTGGTGTTGGTGCGCATGATCGCCTTGGCCAGATCGGGGGTCACGCCCTTGCGGGCCATGATCTCGTGATAGGTGCCCCAGTAGTCGCGGTAGCGGGGGTCGTTCTCTGGATTGACGATCTCGAAGTCCATGCCGGGCCGGATGGTCAGGCCCGCGCGCTCGCAGCGGGTCTCGATCACCTCGGGGCGTCCGATCAGGATCGGCGTGTCGGTGGTCTCCTCGATGATCGCCTGCGCGGCGCGCAGCACGCGCTCGTCCTCGCCCTCGGCGAAGACGATCTTGCGCGCCGCCTCGCGGGCCGCGTCAAAGACCGGGCGCATCAGCAGCGCCGATTTGAACACCGAACTGTCGAGCCGTTCCTTGTAGCCCTTCATGTCGGCGATCGGGCGCGCCGCGACGCCGGTCTCCATCGCGGCCTTGGCCACGGCCGAGGCCACGACGCCCATCAGCCGGGGATCGAATGGCTTGGGGATCAGGTAGTCGGCGCCGAAGGTGAGCTGTTCGCCGCTATAGGCAGCCGCCGCCTCGGCCGAAGTGGTGGCGCGCGCCAGCGCCGCGATGCCTTCGACGCAGGCGATCTTCATCTCGTCGTTGATCGTCGTCGCACCGACGTCGAGCGCTCCCCGGAAGATGAAGGGGAAGCACAGCACGTTGTTGACCTGGTTCGGGAAGTCCGACCGGCCGGTGGCGATGATCGCGCCCGGTTTCACCTCGCGGGCGAGGTCTGGCATGATCTCGGGCGTCGGGTTGGCGAGCGCGAAGATGATCGGCCGCTCGGCCATCTTCCCCACCATCTCGGGCTTGAGCACGCCGGGGCCCGACAGGCCGAGGAACAGGTCGGCACCGTCGATCACGTCACCGAGGCCGCGCGGCCCGCCCGGCTGGGCATAGGCGGCCTTCTGGGGGGTCATGTCCTCTTCGCGGCCCTCATGGACGAGACCAGCGAGATCGCACAGGAAGACGTTCTCGCGCTTCACGCCGAGCTTGATCAGCATGTCGAGGCAGGCGATGCCCGCGGCGCCCCCGCCGGTCGAGACGACCTTGATCTCCTCGAACGACTTTCCGGCCACCCGCAGCGCGTTGGTGGCGGCGGCGCCGACGACGATCGCGGTACCGTGCTGGTCATCATGGAAGACGGGGATGTTCATCCGCTCGCGGCAGATCTTCTCGACGACGAAGCAGTCGGGGGCCTTGATGTCCTCGAGATTGATCGCGCCGAAGGTCGGCTCGAGGGCGCAGACGATGTCGGCGAGCTTCTCGGGATCGCTTTCGTCGAGTTCGATGTCGAAGCAGTCAATATTGGCGAACTTCTTGAACAGGACCGCCTTGCCCTCCATCACCGGCTTGGAGGCCAATGCGCCGATATTGCCCAGACCCAGAACGGCGGTGCCGTTGGTGACCACGGCGACCAGATTGCCGCGCGAGGTATAGTCGCGCGCCGTGTCCGGCTCGGCCTTGATCTCGAGGCAGGCCTCGGCGACGCCGGGGGAATAGGCGCGGCTCAGGTCGCGGCCATTGGCCAGCGGCTTGGTGGCGCGGATCTCCAGCTTTCCGGGCTTGGGCAGCCGGTGATAGTCGAGCGCGGCCTGCCGCAGCCCGTCGGAGCCCCCGCGGGCGGTGTCGTCACTGCTTTCGGCCATCGCGTCGTCTCTCCCCAAAACGGAATGGTTCAGCATTAAACCTTTTCTTCGGGGGCGCGAAAGCCCTATCGCTCGTCGCGCCTCTCGCGCAGCGCGGCGATCCGCTCGTCGGCCTGCGCCTCGGTGAGCGCGGTGTCGAACTCCTCGCCGGTCTTCTCGCACAGGTCGCGCAGGATCGTCGCCTGCTTCGGGTTCATCGGTGCGTCGGGATCGTCGGGGGTGCGCGCCTCGGTTTCGGGCAACACGGATTTGGTCGGTTCGATCATGTCGGGACCTCCTGTGATTGCGAAACCGGGCAGCGGGGCAGGGGTTCCGCGAGGGCGGACTTGCATGAAGCGGGGGCGCGGGACACAGTTTCCGGCAAACCCCCGATGGAGGCCCCTTATGTCGCTGGTCGATGACGCGCGCGCGGTGCGCGAGAACGCCTATGCCCCCTATTCCAACTTCAAGGTCGGCGCGGCGATCCGCGCGACCTCCGGCACCGTGCATCTCGGCGTCAACGTCGAGAACGTCGCCTATCCGGAGGGCACCTGCGCCGAGGCCGGCGCCATCGCCGCGATGATCGCCGCCGGCGATGCCGAGATCGCGGAGGTGGCGGTGATCGCCGACAGCCCGGTGCCGGTCTCGCCCTGCGGCGGCTGCCGCCAGAAGCTGGCCGAGTTCGGCAAGGGCGACGTACGGGTCACGCTGGCCACCACCGACGGCGAAACCCGGCAGACCACGCTGGCCGAGCTTCTGCCCGGCGCCTTCGATCGCCACCAGATGGACCGAGCCTGATGCAGGCGGCGCGTCTCATCGCCGCCCTGCGGCGCGGCGAGACACCCCCGGCGGAGGCGGTGCGCGGGTTTGCGCGCGGCCTCGCCGACGGCTCCGTGTCCGACGCGCAGGCCGGGGCCTTCGCCATGGCGGTCTGCTGCCGGGGTCTCGGCGAGGCGGGGCGCGTGGCCCTGACCGAAGGGATGCGCGACAGCGGTGACCGGCTGTCTTGGGACCTGCCGGGGCCGGTGCTCGACAAGCATTCGACCGGCGGCGTGGGCGACCCGGTGTCGCTGCTGCTCGCACCGGCACTGGCGGCTTGCGGCGTTTTCGTCCCGATGATCTCCGGACGGGGCCTCGGTCATACCGGCGGCACGCTCGACAAGCTCGAGGCGGTGCCGGGTCTCTCGACGCAGGTCGACGAGGATCGGCTGCGCGCGATCACCCGCGAGGTGGGCTGCGCCATCGTCGGCGCGACGGGGCGCATCGCCCCGGCCGACAAGCGGCTCTACGCCATCCGAGACGTCACCGGCACGGTCGACAGCGTCGACCTGATCACCGCCTCGATCCTGTCCAAGAAGCTCGCCGCCGGGCTGGAGGGGCTGGTGCTCGACGTGAAGCTTGGCTCGGGTGCCTTCATGAAGTCGCGCGAGGAGGCGCTTGCGCTGGGCGGCGCGCTGGTGGCGACCGCCAATGGCGCGGGCTGTCCGACCGCGGCCTTCATCACCGACATGGACGAGCCGCTCGCCCCGGCGCTGGGCAACGCCACCGAGATGGCCGTCGTGATGCGCGTGCTCGAAGGCGACCGTCTCGCCGCGCCGCGGCTGCACGACCTGACCGTGGCACTGGGTGGGCGGCTGATGGCGCTGGCCGGTGGCGCCGAGGGCGAGGGCGAGGAAATGATCGCCCATGCCATCGCGAGCGGCCGCGCGATGGAGCGCTTCGCCGCTATGCTGCACGGCCTCGGCGGCCCTGCCGACATGGCCGAGAATTGGCGCGCGCATCTGCCGTCGGCGCCCGTGGTGCGCGATGTCGCCGCCCGCGAGGCCGGGCATCTCACCGCGATCGACGGCGAGGCGCTGGGCCACGCGGTGGTGGGCCTCGGCGGCGGCCGCCGGGTCGAGAGCGACCGGATCGACCCGGCCGTGGGCCTGACCGATGTGACCCGGCTCGGCACCCGGATCGCCTCCGGCGACCTGCTGGCGCGCATCCACGCGGCGAACGAGGAGGCCGCCGATGCCGCCGAGGCGGCGCTGCGCGACGCCATGCACATCGGCTCGGCGCCGCAACTCAACGACCTGGTGATCGAAAGGATCGACCCATGAGCCGTGTCTTCCTGCTGGTGATGGACAGCGCCGGGATCGGCGGCGCGCCCGATGCTCACGCCTTCTTCAATGGTGACACCCCCGATACCGGCTCCAACACAATCGGCCATATCGCCGAAGCCTGCGCCGCGGGGCGCGCCGAGGAGGGCCGCTCCGGCCCGCTGCGCCTGCCGACGCTCGATTCCCTGGGGCTCGGGCGGGCCATCGCCCTGGCCTCGGGCCTCGACGCGCCCGGTCTCGGGGCCGAGCCCGTGGGCCCCTGGGGCGCCGCGACCGAGGTGTCGAACGGCAAGGACACGCCCTCGGGCCACTGGGAGCTTGCCGGCGTGCCGGTGCCGTGGGACTGGCACTATTTCCCCAAGGAGATCCCGGCCTTTCCGACCGAGGTGACCCGGGCGCTGATGCAGGCTGCCGGCACCGACGGGATCCTCGGCAACCGCCACGCCTCGGGCACCGCCGTCATCGACGAGGAGGGCCCCGAGCACATGCGCACCGGTTGGCCGATCTGCTACACCTCGGTTGACAGCGTGCTGCAGATTGCCGCCCATGAGGAGCGCTTCGGCCTCGATCGGCTGCTGGAGATGTGCCGGGAGGTCGCGCCGTTGCTGCACGACATGAAGGTCGGCCGGGTCATCGCCCGGCCCTTCGTCGGCGACGAGACGACCGGCTTCACCCGCACCGCCAACCGCCGCGATTTCGCCATCGCGGCGCCGGGCCGCACGCTGCTCGACAGCGCGAAGCGGGCGGGGCGGGACGTGCACGCGGTCGGCAAGATCGGCGACATCTTCTCGATGCGCGGCGTCACCGACCTGCGCAAGGGACCGGATGCGAAGCTGATGGCGCACCTGTCGGACCTCGTGGACGAGGCCCGGGACGGCGCCCTGGTCTTCGCCAATTTCGTCGAGTTCGACACCAATTACGGCCACCGCCGCGACGTGTCGGGCTATGCGCGTCACCTCGAATGGTTCGACGCCGAGCTGGGCCGCATCCTGCCGCGGATGCGTGCGGACGATCTCGTGATCGTCACCGCCGATCATGGCAACGACCCGACCTTTGTCGGCACCGATCATACCCGCGAACGGGTGCCGGTGCTGTGCCACGGCCCGGAGCCGCGCGCGCTGGGGCAGATCGGCTTCACCGATGTCGGCGCGCTGGCGGCTTCGCATCTCGACATTCCGCTCCCCGACCCGGAGGCCACGCCATGAGCTATCGATCCATGCCCAAGGTCGAGTTGCATCTGCATCTCGAGGGCGCGGCGCCGCCATCCTTCATCAAGGGGCTCGCCCGCGAGAAGCACATCGATATCGACCGCATCTTCGCCGAGGATGGCGGCTATGCGCGCGGCAGCTTCGAATGGTTTCTCAAGGCCTATGACGCAGCCTGCACCACGCTGCAGGGGCCCGAGGATTTCCGCCGCCTGATGCTCGCGGTGCTGGAGGAGAGCGCTGCGCATGGGGTGATCTACACCGAGTTCTTTGTCTCGCCGGATTTCTGCGGCGGCGGCGATCTCGCGGCGTGGCGCGACTATCTCGACGCGATGACCGATGCCGCCGACGAGGCCGAGCAGCGCATGGGCATCGCCTCGCGCGGCGTCGTGACCTGCCTGCGCCATCTCGGCCCAGAGGCCGCAAAGCCGATTGCGCGCTGCGCCGCCGAGACCAAGGGCCGCTTCGTCACCGGCTTCGGCATGGCCGGCGCCGAGATGATGCACCGGCCCGGCGATTTCGCTTGGGCATTCGACGCCGCGCGCGAGGCCGGGCTGGGGCTGACCGCCCATGCCGGCGAATGGGGCGGGCCCGACATGGTGCGCGAGACCGTCGACCTGCTGGGCTGCTCGCGGATCGGCCATGGCATCAATGCCGTGTCGGACCATGCGCTGTGCGACCACCTGATCGAGCGGGGCGTCACCCTCGAGGTCTGCCCGGTCTCGAATCTGGTGCTCGGCGCGGTGCCGGACTGGAAGAGCCACCCGATCGAGGAGTTGCGTGATCGCGGGCTGCGCGTCACCGTCTCGACCGACGACCCGCCCTGGTTCGGCACCACCATGACCCATGAATACGACATGCTGGAAAAGCATTTCGGCTGGGAAGAGGAACGGCTGGCGATCGCCAACCGCGTTGCCGCCGAGGCGGCCTTCTGCGATGACGCCACACGCGCGGAGATCCTGAAGAAACTGGAGGCGGCATGAGCCACACCGACAAACATTTGACCGTCGTCGAACACCCGCTGGTCCAGCACAAGCTGACCCTGATGCGGAAATCCGAAACTTCGACCGCGAGCTTCCGGCAGCTCCTGCGGGAGATCAGCTTGCTCCTCGCCTACGAGGTGACGCGCGATCTGCCGATGACCACCACCCGCATCGACACGCCGATGCAGCCGATGGACGCCCCGGCGATCGAGGGCAAGAAGCTGGCGCTGATCTCGATCCTGCGCGCCGGCAACGGGCTGCTCGACGGCATCCTCGAACTGATCCCCTCGGCTCGGGTCGGCTTCGTGGGTCTCTATCGCGATCCCGAAACGCTGGAACCGGTGGAGTACTACTTCAAGGTGCCCGGAGGCCTCGACGCGCGGCTGACCATCGCGGTCGATCCGATGCTGGCCACCGGCAATTCCTCGGTCGCGGCGATCGACAAGCTGAAGGAGGCGGGCGCCAAGGACATCATCTTCCTGTGCCTGCTGGCGGCGCCCGAGGGCGTGGCGCGGATGAAGGAGGCCCATCCCGACGTGCCGATCGTCACCGCCGCGCTCGACGAGCGACTCGATGATCATGGCTACATCGTGCCCGGACTGGGGGATGCGGGTGACAGGATGTTCGGAACCAAGTAGCGCCAGCTTTACAGCTTGACGGGGCTGCGCCATGGTTTCGGAAAACATCCCGGGGGCAGGGGGCAGCATGTTCAAGACGATACTCGCCGTGTCGGCGACGGCCTTGGCCGTGGCGGGCCCGGCCATGGCGCAGGACCGGCTTCCGGCGGAGTTTCCGCCCGAAAGCTATGCCGGCAACCAGTATGTGGACAGTGAGGGCTGCGCCTTCATCCGCGCCGGAATCGGCGGCATGACCAACTGGATCCCGCGCATGAGCCGGGACCGCGAGCCGCTTTGCGGCTTCCAGCCCACGCGCATCGCCGGCGCCGCGCCGCCGGTGCTGCCCGATCCGGCCCCTGCCGCCGCGCCCGAGCGGCGCGCCGAGGCGGTGGCCGCAAACGCGCCCGCGACGCGTCGCGCGGCGCCCAGTTCGCCCCGAGTGGTCGCGCCGCAGCCGGTCCGGAGCGAGGCGCCGCGCCTGACCTTCGCCGCCTTCTGCGCCGGCCGCAGCGGCCCGCAGCCGGGCTATGTCAGCAGCCGCACCGGCGAGACCATCGATTGCGGTGGTGCTGTCGCGGCGCCGGGCGCACCGCTGCGCGGTGCGGTGACTCTGGCCGCCGTCTGTGCCGACATGGCGGCGACCGGGCGGCGTTACGTGCTGCGCGACACCGGCACGCCGGTGACCTGCGGGCCACAGAGCGCGACCGCCCCGGCGCCGGGCAGCCGCCTCGCCGCGACCCGCATGCCCACGGCGCCCGCCGCCCCGGGCGCGCCGGTCGCCGCCGGGCAGGGGCCGGTTGCGATGGCCGTCACGAGCTGTGCCGAGACCGGTCGCTCGGGCCTGCCGCGTCGCTGCGGACCGCAGGCGCAATCCCCCTCGGGCATCGGCAACGCCGCCCGGGCCGCGACGGCGCCCGCCTCCGGACATGCCGCCGCTCTGGCCTTTCTCGACCCGCAGGCCGATCGGCTGATGCGCGCGGCCGCGGCGGTGACACTGCCCGATCCGGCAACGCCGCCGGCCGGCTATCGCCGTGCCTTCGACGACGGCCGGCACAACCCGCTGCGCGGCGTTCGCATCGTCGAGCGCGCGGGTGCGGGGCAGGTGCGTGCGCCGGTCACGGCCGCGCCGGTGGCCGTGCCGACGGCTCTGGTAGCCCGCGTGTCGACCAGCTCCGCCCCGGCGCAGGCCGCAACGGGCCGCTTCGTGCAACTCGGCACCTATGCCGAACCGGCCAATGCCGAACGGGCTGCGGCGCGGCTGCGGGCGATGGGCCTGCCGGTGGCGCAGGGCCAAGTCAGCCGCAATGGCACCAGGATGCGGGTGGTCGCGACCGGCCCCTTCGCCGACTCCGCGACGCTGGGCCGGGCGCTGGGCGCAGTGCGGGCCGCCGGATACACCGACGCCTTCGCCCGTCGCTGAAATTGGGTAACGGGCCGGGGCTCAGCCCCGGCAGATGCCCTGCAGGCTGACCCAGTCGCCATCCGAGATCACCGGACCGGCGCTGCCAGCAGGCTCCGCAGCCACCAAGACAGCTGCGTCGAGCCCTGCGGCACCAGTGGCGCGGACCCAAGGCCCGATCGGCACGCCGGCTTCCGCGAATTTCCCCAGGAGCAATGTCTCGTCGGCGCGCGGCGTCGGCGTCACCGCGAGGTGACGGGCCTGTGCCTGCAGCTTTTCGGTCGGGATGTCGCCGGTGGTCAGCAGCCGCAGCACCGTGCCGAAACCGGCCTCGCGCAGCAGCGCGTCGAGCGGGTCGTGTTCATCTCGGCTGGCGGCCGTGGCCAGCACGTGGCCTGCAACCACGGCCGGATCCTCGGTCTCGGTCAGCAGCGTCTCGGGCAGCACGATGATCCCGCCGGGCAGGTAGAGCGGGCCTTCGAGCCCTTCCGGCACCACGACGATCTGGCCGCCGCGCCGGCCCAGAAGGCGGTCACGCAGCCGGTTCAACGCCTCGCTGCCCAGCGGATCGCGGCAGGTCGGCCCGGTGATCTCCTGTATCATGCCGAGCAGCGTCGCCCCGAACTCGCTGCGCTTGCCCGGTGGCACAACGCTCAGGGTCTGCTGCATCAGCGCGCCGGGCAGCCAGAACACCGCCAGCCCGATCGCGAGCGCGGTGCTGCCCCAGATAACGCCTTGGCGCAGGCGCCCCGGCCGGGGCTGCCGCGCGGCGACGGCGCGGCGCACCTTTTCCAGCGCGCCGATCATCGTGTCGTCTTCGATTTCGAGCGTCTCGCTGGCCTCGGCATCGGGGGCGTAGAGGGCAGGGCGCTGTCCGGGGTTGAGCCGATTAAGTGCGGGCAGTGACCAATGGGTGACCGGCAGGCCGCTATCGTCTGACAGGACCAACGTCGCCTCGCCAAAGGATACCGTGACGCCACGCGGCTCGGCGCCCGGTTCCGGATACCAGGTGCCGATCGTTTCCAGCCGGGCGAATTCCTTCAGTGCGGTCATCGGTCCTTTCGCGGCCAAACCCTTCCCGGCCTGCCGTTTGGCGCAACATAGCCCCCGCTCCGGGGGAGGAACAGGGGCCAAGCGTGGATCGGTTCCCGCCGAAGCGCGCATATCGCGGCGCTCCGGCGGGAAGTGGCTCAGGCGGCAGCCGCGCGGCCGTCGCCGTAGCGGCCGTAGAAGCTCTGCCCGCCATCGGCGAGCTCCCGCAGAAGCCCGGGCGTGGCAAAGCGGGTGCCGTGCCGCGCGGCGAGGCCGTCGCAGCGCTCCGCCGCGGTGCCGGCGCCGATCATGTCGAGCCAGGAGAACGGCCCGCCCGACCAGGGCGCGAAGCCCCAGCCGAGGATCGCCGCCACGTCGCCCTCGCGGATGTCGGTGAGAACGCCATCCTCGAAGGCGCGCACCGCCTCGAGCACCTGCGCGAAGAGCAGACGCTGCTGCACCTCGATGAGGTCGGGCTGCTCCGCCGCGACCGGGAAGCGATCCCGCAGGCCGTCCCACAGGCCTGTGCGCTTGCCCTTGTCATCATAGGCGTAGAAACCGGAATTCGACTTGCGCCCCATCCGGCCCTGGTCGGCCATCCAGAACAGCACCTCGTCCACCGCCCCGTCCGGATAGGCGTCGCCCATCGCGGCCTTGGTCGCCTTGGCGATCTTGACGCCCAGATCGATCGAGGTCTCGTCGACCAGCTGCAGCGGCCCGAGCGGCATGCCGACCAGACGCGCGGCGTTCTCGATCAGCGCGGGCTCGACCCCTTCGGCCACCATGCGGATGCCTTCGTTGATGTAGGGGATGATGCAGCGGTTGGCGTAGAAGAAGCGCGCGTCGTTGACCACGATCGGCGTCTTGCGGATCTGCCGCACGAAATCGAGCGCCTTGGCCACTGCCACGTCACCGGTTTCGCGACCCTTGATGATCTCGACCAGCATCATCTTGTCCACCGGCGAGAAGAAGTGGATGCCGATGAACCGATCGGGTCGCTGGCTGGCGCGGGCCAGCTCGGTGATCGGCAGGGTGGAGGTGTTGGTGGCGAAGATCGCGTCCTCGCCGATCACCGCCTCGACCCGCTGCGTCATCTCCGCCTTGACGCGGGGATCCTCGAACACCGCCTCGACGATCAGATCGCAGCCCCGGAGCGCCTCGATCTCGGGCGTCGCGTTGATCCGGCCCAGCACGGCTTCCTTCTTCTCCGGCGTCACCTTGCGGCGCTGGATGCCCTTGTCGAGAAGCCCCTCGGAATGGGCCTTGCCACGGTCGGCCGCCTCCTGGTCGCGGTCGATCAGCACCACCTCGATGCCCGCCAGAGCCGCGACATGGGCGATGCCCGCGCCCATCATTCCGGCGCCCAGCACGCCCAGCTTCCTGACGCTCTGATCCGGTGCCTCGGGCCGGTTGGCACCCTTCTCCAGCGCCTGCTTGCTCAGGAAGAGCGAGCGGATCATCGCCTCGGAGGAGGGGTTCATCAGCACATGTGTGAACCAGCGCGCCTCGATCCTGATCGCGGTGTCGAAATCGACCAGAGCGCCTTCATAGACCGCCGAGAGCAGCGCCTTGGCGGCCGGGTAGACGCCCTGCGTCTTGCCATGCACCATCGCGCTCGCGCCGACGAAGGTCATGAAACCCGCCGGGTGGTAGGGCGCGCCGCCGGGCATCTTGTAGCCCTTGGCGTCCCATGGCTTCACCAGATCGGCGTCCTTGGCGCTCAGCACCCAAGCCTTCGCGGCGGCGAGCGGGTCCTCGACCACCTCGTCGACGAGGCCGAGCGCCTTGGCCTTCTTGGGGTCGCTCAGCTTGCCCTCGAGCAGCAGGGGCGAGGCGCCCATCGCGCCCAGCTTGCGCACGAGGCGGGTGGTGCCACCGGCGCCGGGGAAGATGCCGACCATGATCTCGGGCAGGCCGATCTTGGCCTTCGGGTTGTCGGCCACGAAGATCCGGTGACAGGCGAGCGGGATCTCGAGCCCGATCCCCAGCGCGGTGCCGGGCAGGGCGGCGGCGATCGGCTTGCCGCCCTTGTTGGTCTTGGGGTCCATCCCGGCGCGCTCGATCTTGCGCAGCACGCCATGCATCCGCATCACGCCTTCGAACACGGCCTTCGCCGGCTCGTCGCCGCCAGCCTGCTTCATCCCGGCGATCACGCCGAGATCCATGCCGCCGGCGAAATCGGGCTTGGCCGAAGTGATGACGATGCCCTTCACGGCCTCGTCGGCCAGGGCCTCGTCGATCCGCGCCTCGAGTTCCTCGAAGCCCTGCATCGACATCACGTTCATGGAACGGTCCGGCACGTCCCAGCTAATGACGGCAACGCCGTCGGCGCCCTTCTCGAGGGTGAAATCGGTCATCACGACCTCCCGTTGGCAGGATATGTGGAAAGGGGGCGGCGTGCCGCCCGTGTCAGTCGGCCGGCTCCGGCGGCGCGCCGAACTCGATCATCTCGATCACCGGGCGCGGCTTGTCGAAGCGGCAGTAGTAGATCACGTCCAGGTCGACCCGGTCGTGCCCGTCGTTCTCGAAGCTGCGCTCGATCCAGACCCGGAACCGGCCCGAGCGGGGCAACTCCAGCGTGTGGATGCGCAGCCGGCTTTCCCGCATCTGCCGCTTGCCGAGATCGCGCTGCCAGTTCTGCAGCCAGCTGCGGTACATGTCGCGCGTGGCGAGCACCCGCATGCCGTCCCTGCCCTGCACAGGCAGGGGATAGGCGCAATCGTCCAGCATCTCCTCGATCCGTCCCTCGCGGAACAGCTGGGCATGATGCTCGATGAACTGCGACAGGGGACAACCCATGCCAAGAACCTTCACGCTTGGGAGCGGTCGAGATCAAACAGACATTAGTTCCCGGCGCAATCATGTCCATGCGGCGGCGCGCGCCAAGATGCGGTGCTGCCACGGATCAGACCCGCTCGATGATGGTGGCCGCACCCATGCCCGAGGCCACGCAGAGCGTGGCGAGGCCGGTGCCCTTGCCGGTGCGCTCCATCTCATCGAGCAGGATGCCGAGGATGATCGCTCCGGTTGCGCCGAGCGGGTGGCCCATCGCGATGGCGCCGCCATTGGGGTTGAGCGCCGCGGGGTCGATGTCGAAGGCCTGCTGGAAGCGCAGCGGAATCGCCGAGAAGGCCTCGTTGACCTCGAACAGGTCGATGTCGGAGATCGCCATGCCGCTGTCAGCGAGGATCTTCTCGGTCACCGGCACCGGGCCGGTCAGCATGATGGTCGGGTCGGTGCCGATCTTGGCGGTGGCGCGGATGCGTGCGCGCGGCTTGAGCCCATGCGCGCGGCCGAATTCCGCGTCGCCGATCAGCAGACCCGCGGCGCCATCGACGATGCCCGAGGAGTTGCCCGCGTGGTGGACGTGCTCGATCCGCTCCAGATGCGGGTATTTCATCAGCGCGACCTTGTCGAAGCCGGGCATCACCTCGCCCATCGCCTTGAAGGAGGGCTCGAGCGCGCCCAGCGCCTGCATGTCGGTCTGCGGCCGCATGTATTCGTCGCGGTCGAGAATGGTGAGGCCGTTGACGTCCTTGACCGGTACCACCGAACGGGCGAAGCGGCCATCATCCCAGGCCGACTTGGCGCGGCGCTGGCTCTCGACGGCGAAGGCGTCGACATCGTCGCGCGAGAAGCCGTACTGGGTCGCGATGATGTCGGCCGAGATGCCCTGCGGCACGAAGTAGCTCTTCATCGCGAGCGACGGGTCGACGGCGATGGCCGCGCCGTCCGAGCCCATCGGCACGCGGCTCATCGCCTCGACCCCGCCGGCGATATAGGCGCGGCCCGCGCCGGCGCGAACCTGGTTGGCGGCGAGGTTCACCGCCTCCATGCCGCTGGCGCAGAAACGGTTGATCGACAGGCCCGGAATGCGCTCGTCGAGCGAGGAGGCCAGCACGGCGGAGCGGGCGAGGCAGCCGCCCTGTTCGCCGACCTGCGTGGCGTTGCCCCAGATCACGTCCTCGACCGCATGGCCTTCCAGCCCATTGCGGGACGCGAGCGCGTCGAGAACGAAGGCGGAGAGCCGGAGGCTCGTGACCTCGTGCAGCGAGCCGTCCTTGCGGCCCTTGCCGCGCGGCGTGCGGATGGCGTCGTAGATATAGGCGTCGGTCATGTCGTCACTCCTTCCCGGTCGGCAGGCGATCCGGGCATCAGCTCGTATGGGTGTTTCCAGCCGGGCAGGGCCGCGATGCGGTCGAGCCAGCGGTCGATATGGGGATGCGCGGCCCGGTCGAAGCCGAAGGGCTCGGGGTAATAGAGGTAGCCGCAGCAGGAGAAATCGGCATTGGTCGGCCCATCGCCCACCAGCCAGTCGCGGGTCTCCAGCGCCCGGTCGAGCGTGGCAAAGGTCGGGGCGAGCCGTCCCTGCAGCCACTTGATCACCTGCTCTGGCCGCTTCTCGGGCGGCAGGAAGTTCATCAGGAAGCGCAGGCTTCCGGCCTGCCCGGAGAGCTTGTGGTTGTCCCACAGCACCCAGCGCAGCACCTCGCGCTTCTGCTCGGGCGTCTCGCCACCGAACTTGCCGGTACGTTCGCTGATCCAGTCCTGGATCGCGCCAGACTGGCTGAGACGGAGCCCGTCATCGGTTTCCAGCACCGGCACCTCGCCCATCTCGTTGAGCGCGCGGAACGCGTCCGAGCGGGCCGCGCCGGCGAAGAAATCGACCTTCACCGGCTCCCAGTCGACCCCCGCGAGGGTCATCGGCAGCGCCGCCTTGTAGGCGTTGCCGCTCTCGCCGAAGCAATGCAGTCGGATCATCTTACCTCCCCGGATCGTGGCGCCCGATCGTGATCGGGCCTCTGCGTGATTGAAGAATGATGAAGCGGGGCGGCCGCCTTAACGGATCGTCAAGCTTTGCCGTCCATGCTCCGTCTCGCGGTACAGGCTGGCGAGCCGATGACCGCGAGTGGTGAAGCCCGGACCCCGCATCGCTCATGGCGATCGACGCGGGGTTCGGGTGGAGCGCCGGCCCCTTCACCATTCTAAAAATACGCAATTCCTCCATCTGCCCTCCCGCGCAGGTGCTATCTCTTGCGCGCCTCCAGCTCCGCGTTGAACAGCCGCAGCCGGTGGCCGAACGTGTCCGCGTCGATGACGCTGTCGAAATTCTCGAACAGAAAGGAGAGCGCCTCGCCCTCGTCGAGGCCTGCCTCCCGCGCGAAGCGCTTCAGGCGGCGATAGCCGTCCTCGCTCATCGCGACGGGAAAGCGGCGGGTCAGCTTCAGGCGCTTGGGCATCTCGTCCTCCGGGTCCGTGGTCCGGGGCGAGCCTCGCCCCGGACGCGGCCCTCGTCCATCAGAAAGCGTCGGCCTCGAGCGCCATCACCGTCGCCGCGCCGCTCTGGATCCGGGCGAGATGCATCTTGGTCGCCGGCAGCTGGCGCGCCATGTAGTAGCGCCCCGTGGCGAGCTTGGTCTCGTAGAAGCCACGGTCGCCGGCGCCCGAGTCCAGCCCGGCCTGCGCCGCGCGGGCCATCCGGGCCCAGGTCCAGCCGAGGCAGACATGGCCCATCAGATGCATGAAGTCGGTGCTGCCCGCGAGCGCGGCGTTCGGATCCTTCATGCCGTTCTGCATGAAGAACATCGCCGCAGCCTGCATGTCCTTCGAGGCGGCCTTGAGCGGCTCGAGGAAGTCGCGTGCGAAGGCCTCGTCCCCGGCGTTCTCCTTGCAGAAGACCTTGATCTCCTCGATCAGGGTCATCATCGGCTTGCCGCCCTGCGCGGCCAGCTTGCGGCCCACGAGATCGAGCGCCTGCACGCCGTTGGCCCCCTCGTAGATCATGGCGATCCGGGCGTCGCGGACGAATTGCGACATGCCCCATTCCTCGATGTAGCCATGCCCGCCATAGACCTGCTGGGCCTGCACGCACATCTCGAAGCCCTTATCCGTCAGGAAGCCCTTTATGATCGGGGTGAGCAGCGAGATCATCGCCTCGGCTTCCGCGTCGCCGGTCTTGTGGCTGCGGTCGATCAGCATCGCGCCCCAATAGGTGAAGGCGCGCGCCGCCTCGTTGAAGCTCTTCTGATCCATCAGCGAGCGGCGGATGTCGGGATGCACGATCAGCGGATCGGCCGGGCCCTCGGGGTTCTTCGCGCCGGTGACCGCACGGCCCTGCAGCCGGTCCTTGGCGTAGGCGAGGGCGTTCTGGTAGGCGACCTCGGACTGCGCCCAGCCCTGCAGGCCGACGCCGAGACGGGCCTCGTTCATCATGGTGAACATGGCGCGCATGCCCTTATGCGCCTCGCCCAGAAGATAGCCCTCGGCTTCGTCGTAGTTCATGACGCAGGTGGCGTTGCCGTGGATGCCCATCTTCTCTTCGAGATTGCCACAGGCGACGCCGTTGCGTGCGCCGAGCGAGCCGTCCTCGTTGACGAGGAACTTCGGCACCACGAAGAGCGAGACGCCCTTGATGCCCTCGGGGCCGCCGGGGATCTTGGCCAGCACGAGGTGGACGATGTTCTCGGCCATGTCGTGCTCACCGGCCGAGATGAAGATCTTCTGGCCCGAGATCCGGTAGGTCCCGTCCTCCTGCGGCACCGCCTTGGTGCGCATCAGGCCGAGATCCGTGCCGCAATGCGGTTCGGTCAGGTTCATCGTGCCGGTCCATTCGCAGGAGCCGAGCTTCGGCAGCCAGCGGGACTTCTGTTCGTCGGTGCCGTGGATCTTGATCGCCGTATAGGCGCCGTGGGTCAGGCCCTGATACATGTTGAGCGCCATGTTGGCCGAGACCATCGGCTCGTTGGCGGCGGTATGCATCAGATAGGGCAGGCCCTGGCCGCCGAATTCCTCGGCGACGTCGATGGCGGTCCAGCCGCCTTCGCGGATCTTGTCGAAGGCCTCCTTGAAGCCCTTCGGCGTGCGCACCACACCGTTCTCGATCCGGCAGCCCTCGTGGTCGCCCACCATGTTCAGCGGCGCGAGGACCCCCGAGGAAAGCTTGCCTGCCTCCTCGAGGATCGCTGCGGTGAAGTCGGCGTCGAGATCCGCGTAGCCGGGGATGTCCTGCTCCGAGACCTTCAAGGTCTCGTGCAGCACGAATTGCATGTCGCGGATCGGCGCGGTGTAGCTTGGCATTCCCTGTCTCTCCTCCGGCGGGCCCATGGCCCGGTCTGGTCCGATGCGCGCGTCCCGGGCCTCCCCGTCCCGGACCGCGCCTGTCTCACATCGACCAGTAGGAGAGGGCGGTCAGGCCGCCGTCGCCCGTGCGCGCAGCTGGTTCAGCCGCTCCGCGCCCCATTGCATCTGCGACTCCAGTTCCCGGATCGCTTCGTCGAGCGCCGCGCGCTGCTCCTGCATCTCCTTGAGATGCCGCTCGGCCACCTCGTAGGTGCGCGCAAGCTGCACCTCCTGCTGGTCGTCGGTCTCGTAGAGATCGAGCAGCTGACGGATCTCTTCGAGGCTGAAGCCGAAGCGCTTGCCGCGCAGGATCAGCTTGAGCCGGGCCCGGTCGCGCCGGGTGAAGAGCCGCTTGGTGCCCTCGCGAATGGGAAACAGGAGCTCCTTTGCCTCATAGAAGCGCAATGTGCGGGGCGTCACATCGAAGCTGTCGCACATCTGGCGGATGGTCATGGTCTGGTCGGTCATTTTTTTTGAACCCTCGGTGTCCGGTCAGACGCTCCACCTGCAGGCTCTGAATCGACCTTACAAGCAAAGGTGACGCGAACGTAAACATGACGCGACGTCAGAGCAGGGATGACGAAAGGTCAAGAAAAATCCTATCTTTCCGGAGAAATTTTGTTCTCTTGGTCAAAAATCACCGCTCGCCTCATGGTTGAGGCAAAATTTTACTCTTCATCGAGAGAGTTGGCAGATTCGTCGCGAAGCCGGCGCAGATCGGCGATCGTGCGGTCGAGTTCGGCCCGCTGTTCGGACAGAACCTCGAGTTGGCGGTCGGCCATGCCCACCCAGGTCCGCATCTGCGCCTGCGTGCCTTCGGTCTCGTAGATCATCAGGAACTGCCGGATTTCCTCGAGGCTGAAGCCGAAGCGGCGCCCGCGCAGGATCAACGTCATCCGCGCCACTTCGCGCGGGCCATAGAACCGGGCGCGTCCCTCTTTCTGAGGTGCGAGCAGCTCGATGTATTCGTAGTAGCGCAAGGTCCGGGGGGTTACCTCGAAGCGCTCGCACATTTCCTTGAAAGTCATGGGGGTATCGGACATTTTTTGCGCTCCTTCGAGGCAGACTCTAGGCCTGCGATGCCGCGACGACAACACGGCTGAGACTGAGGTTCCGCGAAGATAACGCTTGCGACCCATCTTCGGATCGCCAAGCTGCGAACATGACCTCCGATCCCGATACCGACCTCGCGCGCGCGCAGAGTTTCATCGACGCCTTGCCGCATGCCCAGGCGCTCGGGTTGCGCCTCAAGGCCCTGGCCGATGGCCATGCCGCGATCGCGATGCCTTATGACGCCCGGCTCGTGGGCGATCCCGAAACCGGGGTGATACACGGCGGCGCGGTCTCGGCCTTGATGGACACCTGCGCGGGGGCGGCGGTCATGTCGCACCCCTCCGCCCCGGTCAGCACCGCCACGCTCGACCTGCGGATCGATTACATGCGTCCGGCAACGCCGGGCGAGACGATCACAGCGCGGGCCGAATGCTGGCACGTGACCCGTTCGGTCGCCTTCGTGCGGGCCGTGGCCTGCGACAGCGACGAGGCGCGCCCCGTCGCCACGGCGACCGGCGCCTTCACCCTCGAAGCCCGAAAGGCGAAGCCATGAGCCGCCCCCGTCCCGAGCCGGTGCAGGTGATCAAGACCCGCCGTGACGGCGCCTTGCAGCGCCTGGTCGACGGCATCCCCTACATCGCCTTTCTCGGCATTCGCTTCGAGCGGCATGGCGACGAGTTGACCGCCGTGCTGCCCTATGCCGACCGGCTGATCGGCAACCCGATGCTCCCGGCGCTGCATGGCGGCGCGACGGCGGCGTTTCTCGAGACCACTGCCATCGTCGAGCTGGCCTGGACCCGGATGTGGGGGCTGATCGAAGCGGGCACGCCCGAGGCGCAGGCCGAGGCCGAAGCCCGGCCGAACTGGCCGCGCACGATCGACTTCACCGTCGATTACCTGCGCTCGGGCTTGCCGCGCGACGCCTATGCACGGGCCCGGATCAACCGATCCGGCCGTCGCTATGCCAGTGTCCATGTCGAGGCGTGGCAAGATAACCGCTCGCGGCTTTTCGCGCAGGCGACAGGGCATTTCCTGATGCCGGGGCTGGATGGCTGAGGTCGCGGCGCCGCCGGACCGGCCGCTGAACCATCGGCGCGTGCTGAAGATCGCGCTGCCGATCGTTCTGTCCAACGCCACGGTGCCGATCCTCGGCGCAGTCGACACCGGTGTGGTGGGTCAGATGGGCGCTGCCGCCCCGATCGGCGCGGTCGGCATCGGCGCGGTGGTCCTCTCGGCGATCTACTGGATCTTCGGCTTCCTGCGCATGGGCACGACCGGGCTCGCCGCGCAGGCGCTGGGCCGGGGCGAGGGGGCGGAAGTCGCGGCGCTGCTGAGCCGCGCGCTGCTCATCGCCTTTGCCGCGGGGGCCGGGATCATCCTGCTGCAGGCGCCGATCTTCGCCCTGTCCTTCACCCTCGCGCCCGCCAGTGCGGAGGTCGAGACATTGGCGCGCGACTACCTCGCGATCCGGGTGTGGTCGGCCCCGGCCGCGATCGCGATTTACGGCCTCACCGGTTGGCTGATCGCGCAGGAGCGGACCAGCGCGGTGCTGGTGCTGCAGCTGTGGATGAACGGCGTCAACATCGCGCTCGACCTGTGGTTCGTGCTGGGGCTGGGCTGGGGCGTGTCGGGCGTCGCGACGGCCACCTTTCTGGCCGAATGGTCGGGGCTCGCTCTGGGCCTTTGGCTGTGTCGCGACGCCTTTCGCAACACGGCATGGCGCGACCGGGCGCGGGTGTTCGACGCGGCCCGGCTGCGACACATGGCGGCGGTGAACACCGACATCCTGATCCGCTCGGTGCTGCTGCAATCGATCATCATCAGCTTCCTGTTCTGGGGCGCGTCCTTCGGTGACGTGCCGCTCGCCGCGAACCAAGTGCTGCTGCAATTCCTCAACATCACCGCCTTCGCGCTCGACGGGTTCGCCTTCGCGGCCGAGGCGCTGGTGGGGCAGGCGATGGGCGCGCGCGCGGCGCTGAGGCTCAGGCGCGCGGCGATCCTGCCCTCGATCCAGGGGGGCGTGGTCAGCCTCGGTCTGGCGGCAGGGTTCGCGATCTTCGGGCCCGCCATCATCGACACCATGACCACAGCGCCCGAGGTGCGGGCGGCGGCGCGCGACTTCCTGCCCTGGATGGTGGCGACGCCGCTGTTCGGGCTGATCCCGTGGATGCTCGACGGGATCTTCATCGGCGCCACCCGAAGCCGCGACATGCGCAACATGATGGTGTTGTCGGCGGCGATCTACTTCGCCGCCGCCGTTCCGCTCACAGCGGCCTTCGGCAATCACGGCCTTTGGGCCGCGATGCTGGTGAGCTACGTGGCGCGCGGCGCGACATTGGCCGCGCGCTATCCCGCTCTGGAACGCGCCGCCGCCTAGAGCCAGTCGGCCCGGCCGGTGCCGACGGCCTCGGAGACGTTGGCGAAGCCGTCGCGCTCCAACAGCCGGTCGAGCCCATGCGCGATCTCGCCCGCGAGGCTGACGCCGCCATAGACCAGCGCGGTGTAGAGTTGCACGGCCGAGGCGCCAGCGCGGATCTTCTGATAGGCCTGCTCGGCCGAGCCGACGCCACCGACGCCGATCAACGGCAGAGCGGTGAGCGAGGACAAACGCGCCAACACCCGCGTCGATTTCTCGAACAGCGGCTGGCCGGACATGCCGCCCATGTTGTCCTTCTGGGGATCGCTCAGCCCCTCGCGCGACAGGGTGGTGTTGGTCGCGACGATGGCCGACACGCCCGTCTCCTCGGCCACCCGCGCCACGTCCTCGATCTCGGCCTCCGACAGGTCGGGGGCGATCTTGAGAAAGACGGGCAGGGGCCGCGACAGCCCGGCATTGGCTGTCATCACCCCGGCGAGCAGCGCCGAAAGCGCGGCGCGGCTCTGCAAGTCCCGCAGCTTCTCCGTGTTGGGCGAGGAGACGTTGACGGTGGCGAAGTCGAGATGCGGGCCGCAGCGTTTCAGCACCGTCGCGAAATCGGCTGCCCGGTCCTCGCTGTCCTTGTTGGCGCCGAGATTGAGGCCGATGACGCCACGCGGCCGCCGCTCCAACCGTGCGGCGATGGCCTCCATGCCCTCGTTGTTGAAGCCGAAGCGATTGATCGCAGCACGGTCGGCGCTGAGCCGCCACAGCCGCGGACGCGGGTTGCCCTCCTGCGGGCGGGGCGTCGCGGCGCCGACCTCGACGAAGCCGAAGCCGGTCTTCGACAGTGCATCGAGAGCAATGGCGTTCTTGTCGAAGCCGGCGGCCAGCCCGACCGGGTTGGGCAGGTCGATCCCTGCCACGCGGGTCGCGAGCCGCGCGCTCGTCACCGGCCCGCCCTTGGGGCCGAGGCCGGCCTTCAGCGCCTTGAGCGCCAGCCCATGCCCGGTCTCAGGATCAATCCGGTGCAGTGCCGCGAGGCCGATCTTTTCCAGCGCGCTCATGCCATGTCCTCCGGAAACTCGTGCCGACCGCCCGCGAGCGGAAGTTTCTTCGACCAGACCACCTCGGACCGCTTCAGCGGGCGGTAGAGATGCGGAAAGAGCTGCCCGCCGCGCGACGGCTCCCAGCGCAGGGCGTCGCCCAGATCGTCCGCCTCGATGGCGGCGAGCACCAGCCCGTCCTCGCCTGCGAAATGCTTCGCGGCGGTCTCGGGCGCCTGCGCGGCGGTGGAGAAATGGATGTAGCCATCGGCGAGGTCGACCGGCGCGCCGCGTGTCTCGCCCGCGAGGTCCAGATCGGCCCATTCGGGGGCGCGGAATATCTTGAAGATCAGCATGCGCGCTGCATGGCCGCAGCCCGCCGCGACGTCAAGCACAGCCGTCATGCGCCCGTCATGCCGCTAGGGCAGGGCAAGAGCGGCTTTGACAGGGACGCGCAGGCTGGCGCAGGCTCGGGCCACAACGAAACCGACAGGGACGCTCCAAGATGAAACTCGGACTCTTCGGCACAACCGCAGCGGTCGCACTGGCCGCCGGCGCGGCGCAGGCCGAATACTCGCTGACCATCCTTCATACCAACGATTTCCACGACCGTTACGAGCCGATCTCGGCTTATGATTCGACCTGCGCACCCGAGGACAACGAGGCGGGCGAGTGCTTTGGCGGCATCGCACGGCTGATCACCGCCGTGCAGGAGGCGCGCGGGCGGGCCGGTGACAACATGCTGCTCGTCGATGGTGGCGACCAGTTCCAGGGCACGCTGTTCTACACCTATTACAAGGGCGAGATGACCGCCGAGTTCATGAACCGGCTCGGCTATGACGCAATGACCGTGGGCAACCACGAGTTTGACGATGGCCCCGAGGTGCTTCGGGCCTTCATCGACAATGTCGAATTCCCGGTGCTGATGTCGAACGCCGACGTTTCGGGCGAGGCGAAGCTCGCCGATGCGATCCAGAAGAGCACCGTGATCGAGCGCGGCGGCGAGAAGATCGGCCTTATCGGCCTCACCCCGCAGGACACCGACGAGCTGGCGAGCCCCGGTCCCAACGTGATCTTTACCGATCCGGTCGATGCGGTGCAGGCCGAGGTCGACCGCCTGGCCGAGGAAGGCGTCAACAAGATCGTCGTGCTCAGCCATTCGGGCTTCGAGACCGACAAGCGCGTGGCCGAAGGCACCACCGGCGTCGACGTGATCGTCGGCGGTCACTCCAACACGCTGCTGTCGAACGAGCAGGAAGGCGCGGTCGACGTCTATCCGGTGATGGTCGGCGATACCGCGATCGTGCAGGCCTATGCCTATGGCAAGTTCCTGGGCGAGCTTAACGTGACCTTCGACGACGAGGGCGTGATTACCGAAGCCTCGGGCGAGCCGGTGCTGATCGACGGCAAGGTGGTCGAGGACCAGGAGGCACTCGACCGCGTCTCGGAACTGGCCAAGCCGCTCGACGAGATCCGCAACCGCGTCGTCGCCAACACCACCGCGCCGATCGAGGGCAACCGCGACGTCTGCCGCGCGCAGGAATGCGAGATGGGCAACCTCGTGGCGGATGCGATGCTCGACCGCGTGAAGGATCAGGGCATCCAGATCGCCATCGCCAACTCGGGCGGCCTGCGCGCCTCGATCGACGAGGGCGAGGTGACGATGGGCGAGGTGCTGACCGTGCTGCCGTTCCAGAACACGCTCTCGACCTTCCAGGTTTCGGGTGCGGTGCTGAAGGAGGCGCTCGAGAACGGCGTCGGCCAGATCGAAGAGGGCGCCGGCCGCTTCCCGCAGGTCGCCGGCATGACCTTTGCCGTCGATCCCGCCGCCGAGCCGGGCAGCCGCGTGTCGGACGTGATGATCGATGGCGAGGCGCTGGATCCGGAGGCGACCTACGGCGTGGTGTCGAACAACTACGTCCGCAATGGCGGTGACGGCTATGCGATGTTCGTCGATGCCGAGAACGCCTATGACTTCGGCCCCGACCTTGCCGACGTCACCGCCGAGTACATGGCGGCGCAGGGCGACTACAAGCCCTACACCGATGGCCGCATCACGATGAAGTAAGGCCCGCTTTTGGGTTATTCGAACGCGCGCCGGGCGACCGGCGCGCGTTTTTCATGTCAGCGGCACGCGACCAGATGCAGCCGATGACGGCTTCCTGACGATGGCTCCCATCCCTCGTTTCCGAGGGATCGATCCTGTTCAGAGATCCCGAACCTGCAGACCCGTCTCCTCGCGGATCAGCTCCGCCACGATCCGGCGGTGGCACCCCGCGGCGCAGGCTTCGAAGCATAGCAGCGCCGCGTGGCGCTCGCGGGCGATGGCTTTGGCGAGGGCGAGCCCGTCCTGCGCCTCGGGCGTTTTCATGTGCTCGGCGAAGATCGCCTCCATCTCGGCAATGCGTCCCTTGCGTGCCGCCTCTCGGCCGGGCTTGGGGGTGCCGAGGCTGCGCAGATGCTCGTAGCCGATGCCCTCGGCCTCGAGGGAGGCGCGCAGCATGGTCTTCGAGAACCCGGCCCGGCGCGACGCCGCCACCGCCCGCACGTCGATCACGACCGCGACGCCTGCCGCTTTCAGCTTCGCGATCACCTCGGGCAGCGTCGCGGATTCGTAGCCGATGGTGGAGAGAACCCGGTCCATGCGTCCTCCGTCATGCCGTTCACTGTCGAAGGGTACCGCGTCAGGGACCCGATTGGCAGCCGTTCTTCGTCCCTTTCGGGAGGCGGGCGCGGGCGGTCATCCCTTTCCTTTCCAGGCGCATCTGCCAGATTGATCTCGAAGGAGAAGCCAGATGTGCGGACGCATGGCGATCACGCTGCCCCATGACGCGATGACCCAGATGTTCGAGGCGACCCCGGCCAACGACCTGCCGGAGGTGCCGAACTACAACGTCTGCCCGACGGTGCAGGTGCACACGGTCACCGCCCATGAGGGCAATCGCCGCCTGCGTCCGATGCGCTGGGGCTTCATCCCGCATTGGTACAAGAAGCCGAATGACGGTCCGCTGCTGATCAACGCCCGCGCCGAGACAGTGGCCGAAAAGCCCGCCTTTCGCGCGGCGGTCCGCGAACGCCGCTGCCTGATCCCGGCCTCGGGCTTCTACGAATGGACGGTCGATGAGGCGGGCAACAAGCTGCCCTGGTTCATCCACCGCGAGGATGGCGACCCGCTGGCCTTTGCCGGGGTCTGGCAGGACTGGGAACGGGACGGGGAGGGCTTCGTCAGCTGCGCCGTGGTCACCACGGCCGCGGCGGGCGCGATGTGCGACATCCACAGCCGAATGCCGGTGATCCTGGAGCCCGCCGACTGGCCGCTCTGGCTTGGTGAGGCGGGGCATGGCGCGGCGGTGCTGATGAAGGCCAACCCCGAGGTGCTGGCCTTTCACCGGGTCGACCCGAAGGTCAATTCGAACCGCGCCCATGGCCCCGAGCTGATCGAGCCGATCGAGGGCTGAGGCGTCTTGAAGCCCCCTGCGCGAGCCGCTATCAAGGCCCCGAAGCGGGCGTGATGTAGTGGTAGCCTGTCAGCCTTCCAAGCTGAACGTGCGGGTTCGATTCCCGCCGCCCGCTCCAATCCCCACTAGACCGAGACGGACGATACGGGGCGGACGCGCCGCCCCGCATGGCGTCACGCGGGGACCGATGTCGTCCGGTCGGAGGCACGCGGGCCGCTCTCCTGCCACTCGCCTTCGAAGTCGCGCGGCACCAGCAGGTTATGCGGGCTGAGATCGGCCACGTCGCGCTCGCCGCACAGCGCCATGGTGAGGTCGAGCTCCTTGCGGATCACCTCGAGCGCGGTCGTCACGCCCTTTTCGCCCATCGCGCCGAGACCATAGAGCCAGGCCCGGCCGATCATCGTGGCGTCGGCACCAAGCGCCAGCGCCTTGAGGACGTCCTGTCCCGAGCGGATGCCGCTGTCGAGCCAGATCTCCGTCTCGCCCTTCACCTCGCGCACGATGGAGGGAAGGATGCGGATCGAGGAGAGCGCGCCGTCGAGCTGCCGCCCGCCATGGTTCGACACGACGATGGCGTCGGCGCCGCATTCCACCGCCTTGCGCGCGTCACCGGCGTCGAGGATGCCCTTGAGGATCAGCTTGCCGTCCCATTTCTGGGCGATCTTGCGGACCTTTTCCCAGTCGAGCTTCAGGTCGAATTGCTCGGCGGTCCACTTCATCAGGGAGCGCGTGTCCTCCACGTCCGAGGCATGACCGACGATGTTGCCGAAGAAGCGCCGCTTGGTGCGCAGCATCTCCAGCCCCCATGTCCACTTGGTCGACAGGTCGAGCATCGTGGCCGGGGTCAGCTTGGGCGGGGCGGAAAGGCCGTTCTTCAGGTCCTTGTGCCGCTGACCCAAGAGCTGCAGGTCGAGCGTGAGAACCAGCGCCGAGCAGCCAGCGCGCTTGGCCCGCTCGATGATCCGGTCGACGAAATCCTCGTCGCGCATCACGTAGAGCTGGAACCAGAAGGGGGCGGAGGTGTGCTCGGCCACGTCCTCGATCGAGCAGATCGACATGGTCGAGAGGGTGAAGGGCACGCCGAACTTCTCGGCCGCGCGGGCCGCCTTGATCTCGCCGTCGGCGTTCTGCATGCCGGTCATGCCCACGGGGGCGAGCGCCACCGGCATGGCCACCTTCTGGTCCAGCATCCGGCCCACGGTGGAGCGGTCGGACATGTCCACCGCCACCTTCTGGCGCAGCCGGATCTTCTCGAAATCCGTGGTGTTCTCGCGGAAGGTCTGCTCGGTCCAGCTGCCGGATTCGGCGTAGTCGAAGAACATCTTCGGCGCCCGGCGTTTGTGCAGGCGCTTCAGATCCTCGATGCAGGTGATGACTGGCATGGTTCCCTCCCCCCGATTGGTCAGGATGATTTACCAGTGGTCACGCTGCGCCGCAACGAAAACGGCGCCCCACGGGGCGCCGTCTGGTCGTCATTTCCGACACTTGCCGAAGGATCAGGCGGAATGCGCGCCGTCAGCCAGCGCCTTCACGAAGGCGAGGATCTCGGGCACCGGCTTTCCCTCGGCGATCTGGCTCACGATGGCCGAGCCCACCACGGTGCCGTCGGCGATGCCGGCGATGTTCTTCGCGGTCTCGGGCGTCTTGACGCCGAAGCCCACGATGATCGGCAGGTCGGTCTTCGACTTGATCCGCGCAACTTCGGGCGCGACCGCGTCGGCCTGCGCCTCGGCCGCGCCGGTGATCCCGGTGATCGAGACGTAATAGACGAAGCCGGAGGTGTTCTGCAGCACCTTGGGCAGGCGCGCATCATCGGTGGTCGGCGTCGCAAGGCGGATGAAGTTGAGACCCGCCTGCTGTGCCGGGATGCACAGCTCGGCATCCTCTTCGGGCGGCAGGTCGACGACGATCAGCCCGTCGATCCCGGCCTCGTTGGCCTGTTGGAGAAATTTCGCCACGCCACGGGAATGGATCGGGTTGTAATAGCCCATCAGCACGATCGGCGTCGTCGTGTTGGTCTTGCGCAGGTCACGCGCGATGTCGAGCGTGCGGTCGAGCGTCATGCCCTGCGCCAGCGCCCGCTGGCCCGCGAGCTGGATCGTCGCGCCATCGGCCATCGGGTCGGTGAAGGGCAGGCCCAGCTCGATGATGTCCACGCCCGCGCTAGGCAGTCCGCGCACGATCTCCTTGGAGGTTTCGAAATCCGGATCGCCGGCCATCACATAGGCGACGAAGGCCTTGCGCCCCTCGGATTTCAGCCGCGCGAAAGTGTCGTCGATCCGTGTCATGCCCGTCCCCCTTGGCCGATCCCTTCGCGGTGTGGGCCAAAGGGGGGCGGAAATCAATGGGGCCTCAGCCCTCCATCGGCGTCTCGACCCCGATCATCCAGCGGATGCCGAAGCGGTCGGTCAGCATTCCGAAGCCGGGGCTCCAGAAGGTCGGCGAAAAGGCCATGTGCACCTCGCCATGATCGGCCAGTGCATCGAAGACGGCGCGGGCGCGCGCCTCGTCGGGGAGGTCCACCGTCACCGAGCAGCCGGCCATGCGCGGCGTGCCGCCCATGATGTCGTCCGAGCCGTAGATCCAGCCATCGCCGATCTTCAGCGCCGCGTGCAGCACCGCCTGCGGGCTGGTCTCGGGCATGCTGTCGCGCACGTCCTGCGGCGCCTCGCCGAAGGTCATCACATTGGGCTCGGGCGCGTCGAAGATCCGGCGATAGGTCTCGAGCGCCTCGAGGCAGTTGCCGTGGAAGGTGAGGTAGGGAATCGGGGTCATGAAAGCTCTCCTGTCACTGGCCCCGAGCATGGCATGCGGGCCGGGCCGGGACCAAGGCTTGGCTTGCGCGGCGGCCCCCGTGCGGATAGGACCGCCGCGATGTGCTGATAGGAGGCGTGACATGGGCTTTCGCATGGGGATCGTGGGGCTGCCGAATGTCGGCAAATCCACCCTGTTCAACGCGCTGACGCGCACCGCTGCGGCCCAGGCCGCGAACTTTCCGTTCTGCACGATCGAGCCGAATGTCGGCGACGTGGCCGTGCCCGATCCGCGGCTCGACAAGCTGGCCGAGATCGCCAAGTCGAAGCAGATCATCCCGACCCGGATGACCTTCGTCGACATTGCCGGTCTGGTGAAGGGCGCGTCCAAGGGCGAGGGCCTCGGCAACCAGTTCCTCGCCAACATCCGCGAGACCGACGCGATTGCGCATGTGCTGCGCTGCTTCGAAGACGGCGATGTGGTGCATGTCGACGGCCGGGTCGATCCGGTGGCCGACGCGCAGGTGATCGAGACCGAGCTGATGCTCGCCGATCTGGAGTCGGTCGAGAAGCGGCTTCAGAACATCACCCGCAAGGTGCGCGGTGGCGACAAGGAAGCCGTCGACCAGGAGCGGCTGCTCAAGGCCGCCCACGCGATGCTCTCGGACGGCAAGCCCGCCCGCATGGTCGAGGTGGCCGACGAGGACGCCAAGGCCTGGAAGATGCTGCAGCTGATTACCGCCAAGCCGGTGCTCTATGTCTGCAACGTCGAGGAGGCCTCGGCCGCCTCGGGCAACGAGCATTCCGCCAAGGTGGCCGAGATGGCCGCCGCCGAGGGCAACGCCCATGTCGTGATCTCCGCCCGCATCGAGGAGGAGATCAGCCAGCTCGACGCCGAGGAACAGGCGATGTTCCTCGAGGAGATGGGCCTCGAGGAAGCCGGCCTCGACCGGCTAATCCGCGCGGGCTACGAGTTGCTGCATCTCGAGACCTACTTCACCGTGGGCCCCAAGGAGGCACGCGCCTGGACCATCCGGCAGGGCACGCTGGCACCGCAGGCGGCAGGCGTCATCCATGGCGATTTCGAGCGCGGCTTCATCCGCGCCGAAACCATCGCCTATGACGACTATGTCAGCCTCGGCGGCGAGAGCGCGGCCAAGGAGGCGGGCAAGATGCGCGCCGAGGGTAAGGGATATCTCGTCAAGGACGGCGACGTGATGCACTTCCTTTTCAATACCTGACCTGTGAGGGGGCACGGCGCATCGGTTGCGCCGCGCCCCCCGAATCGGGCAGTCAGACCCTTTTTCGCTGCCGAGAAAGGGAAAAGTCCGATGCCCAACCTGTCCCTCCGCCGCAATCGCGAGCGCGACCTCGCCCCGCTTGCGCGCCTGCTGACCGACGAAAACGACCTGCGTCTGGTCAACCCGTCCGCCGGCCACCCCTTCGATCCGCTCGAATGGCAGGAGAAGTGGCTCGGCGATTTGCACGACGAATCCTTCTACGTGCTGGACGGGCAGGGGCGGGAGATCGGCTTCTTCGCAATGCGCGTCGGCATCGGCCCGGAGGTGCGGCACCTCACCTACGTATTTCTCGAAGAGGCGGCGCGCGGCGGTGCCGGGGCCGAGCTGGCGCGGCTGATCGAGCAGGCCGGGCGCGAACTCGAGGCGCTGTCGATCACCCTCAAGGTCGAGACCGACAACGGCCCCGCTCGCAACCTCTACCTCTCTGCCGGATACGAGGAGCTGAGCCAACGCGACGGCATGGCGACGATGCGGCTCGATCTCGACTAGGAGGCGCGCAGCTCCTCGAGATGGGCTTGGGCCGATCTCAGGTCGGCGCGGAACTTGTCGGTTTCCTCGTCGCGCAGCGCCGGGTCGGGCAGTCGCAGCAGGTATGAGGGGTGGACCGTCAGGAAGACCGGCACGCCGTTCTCCGTGGCCTCTAAGGTGCCGCGTCGCGACAGGATCCCCTTGCGCGAGCCGGTCAGGCTCTCGGCAGCCGTGCCGCCCATCGACAGGATCAGCCGGGGCTTCACGATCTCGATCTCTGACTGGACCCAAACCCGGCAGGCCTTGATCTCGCCGGTGTTGGGGTTCTGGTGGATCCGTCGCTTGCCGCGCGGCGTGAATTTGAAGTGCTTCACCGCATTGGTGACGAAGGCGCGCGACCGGTCGATCCCCGCTTCCTTTGCCAGCCGGTCGAAGAGCTGGCCTGCGGGTCCGACGAAGGGCCGACCTGCCAGGTCCTCCTGGTCGCCGGGCTGCTCGCCCACGACCATCAGCTCGGCATCGCGTGGACCCTCGCCCGGCACCGCCTGCGTCGCGTTCTCGTAGAGCGGACAGCGGGTGCAGGCGTTCTCTTCCGCGCGAAGCTGATCGAGATCATCGGCCATCGGCCGCAGAATGCTCGGAGCAGAGAGCCGCTCCGTGATCTTGGCCGCACGCAGCGGCGGCAGGGTGGGAGCGGCGGCCTGCATCGCCTCGGCCCGCGCGCCCGCCGTCGCGATCATCTCGGGGATGTGCCGCGCCTCGGGCAGGTTCTTCCAGTATTTCTTTGGCATCTCCGACATCATCGCCCCGACCTTGAGCCGGGCGGGGTTAAAGATATTGCGGAAATAGGTGCCCCAGAGTTCTTCCGTCGCATCGTCCGGAATGTCCGGTTTCGGCTGCCCCTCGGCGAAGTCGAGCCGCCCCTCCTCGAACAGCGCCGTCAGGTCCGGCGTGGCGATCATCCAGTCCATGTCCGCGAAGCGGCGCGCGAAGAACGGCGCGGTCGGCTCGAGCGTGAAATGCGTCGGCTCGAACCACGCGGCAAATCGGCGGCGGGGCAGATCGCGCGCGCCGATCTCGCGAAACCGCACGAAGGCGGTCATCTTGTGCCGGTCGCGATGCACGGCCTTTTCCATGGAGCGCAGCTTGGCGAGATCGGCGTCGCCGCGATCTTCCATCAGCCCCTTCTCCGATCTCAGCCGCCACAGCATCGCGTAGAGCCGAGCAAAGCGTTCGGGATCACGATGCCAGACCGCCGAGCCCGCCAGCGACACGAAATCGCGCGGCACCTTGAGGGTGGCGCGCGTCTGCGCGACCTGTTCCGGCGCCTGTGCGAAGAGGTCCTCTTCGGCCGCGCCCCGGCTCCACGTCACCTCGTCCGGCGGCACGCGCCGCGCAATCAGCCCCCGCGCGGCATCGCGCCAGGCCTTGTCGGTTCCGGTATGGGGCAGGGCGACGTGCGGCATGGGCCCGAAACGTCAGAACAGCGATAGCTGTTCCGGCTGCGGTGCGAAGCGCGCCGCGAGGTCCGGCGCGTCCAGCATCGCGCCGGGCGTCCAGTCCGCGAGCGTCACGAAGGGCCGGGCGTTCTTCATGTTGGCCCCCATCCGCACAAGATCGTCCCAGCGCAGCCGACGATGCCGCCGCGCCGCGATGATCCGGCCCACGGTCTTGGCCCCGAAGCCCGGCACCCGCAGCAGCGCCTCGCGATCGGCGCGCATCGGATCGACCGGAAAGGCGTGACGATTGCGCAGCGCCCAAGCGAGCTTGGGATCGATCGCGAGGTCGAGATTGCCATCCGTCCCGGCAGTGATCTCGCCCGCATTGAAGCCGTAGAACCGCATCAGCCAATCGGCTTGATAGAGCCGGTGCTCGCGCATCAAGGGCGGCTTGATCAGCGGCAGCTTGGCCGTGGCATCGGGGATCGGCGAGAAGGCCGAATAATAGACCCGCTTGAGCCCGTAGGAGGAATAGAGCCGGGTCGACTGGCCGAGGATCGTCGCGTCGTTCGACCCGTCGGCGCCGATGATCATTTGGGTCGACTGACCCGCAGGCGCGAAGCGCGGCGGCCGTTTGCCGGTGTGGCTTTTGTCCTTCGCGGCCTCCTTGCGCATCCGCACCCCGGCCATCGCACGGCGGATCGTGTCGGGCTTCTTCTCGGGCGCGTATTGCGTCACGCTCGCATCGGTCGGCATCTCGACATTGATCGAGACCCGGTCGGCATAGAGCCCCGCCTGTTCGATCAGCTCCTCGCTCGCCTCGGGAATGGTCTTGAGATGGATGTAGCCGCGGAAGTTCTCTTCGAGGCGCAGTTTCTTGGCGATCCGGACCATGTCCTCCATGGTCTTGTCCGGACTCTGGATGATGCCCGAGGACAGGAACAGCCCCTCGATGTAGTTGCGCCGGTAGAACTCCAGCGTCAGCTTCACCACCTCATCGACGCTGAAGCGCGCGCGCTCGGTGTTGGACGACACCCGGTTCACGCAATAGGCGCAGTCGAAGATGCAGAAATTCGTCATCAGGATCTTGAGCAGGCTGATGCAGCGACCGTCAGGCGCATAGGCATGGCAGATGCCCGAGCCTTCGGTCGAACCGAGACCCTTCCCGTCCTTGGAGTTACGCTTCGACGTCCCCGACGACGCGCAGGAAGCGTCGTAACGAGCGGCGTCCGAGAGGATGGCGAGCTTGCGCTCGAGGCTTTGCGCTGTCATGGCGTTCAGCTAATGTTCCATCCCCGTTCCGACAAGGCGCGCAACCTGCGACAGGTTGTCCGCCAGCGCGGTTCCGCTAGGTCCGGGCGCATGACCGCCTTCGACGTGATCCCCGACCTGCATGCCGATCCCGGCCGCCTCGAGCGCAGCCTCGCCGCGGTGAACGCCGGGGCACGGATCGCCTTTCTCGGCGATTTCATCGATGCGCTGTCTGGGCAGGCCGCAGTCTCGGACCGTGCCGTGCTGGAGCGCGTGCGGGATCTGGTCGACTCCGGTCGGGCCGTGGCGGTGATGGGCAACCATGAACTCAACGCCATCCTGTTTCACCGTCTCGGCGTCGACGGCGCGGCGCTACGCCGCCACACGCCGTGCAACATGGCCGGGCATCGCAGCTTCGTGGCGGATTTCGGGATCATGACGCCGGAGGCGCTGGGCTGGACCGAATGGTTCCTGACGCTGCCGCTCTGGCGCGAACTGGAGGGGCTACGCCTCGTCCATGCCTGCTGGAGCGCGCCGGCGATCGAGACAGTGGCCGCGCGCCGCCCGGACGGCCGCCTGCGCATCGAAGACCTTCCCGAAATCGCGGCCCGCTCGACCCGCTTCGGCCGCGCCGTGCACATGCTGGTGACCGGGCCGGAGCTGACCTTGCCGGAGGGCAGGGGGTTCAGCGACAGCCACGGCGATCACCGCCGCAGGGTGCGCCTCGCTTGGTGGCGCCATGCGGCCACAACGTGGCGCGAGGCCGCGCTCTCGGTCCCCGATCCGGGCGAGCTTCCGGACGCGCCCTTGCCCGAGAGACCGAATCTGGCCTTCTATCCCGCCGGGGCGCCGCCGGTGCTGTGCGGCCATTACAAGATGCAGGGCCCGCCGCGCCTCGAGGAGGACAACGTCGCCTGTCTCGATCATCCCGACACGCCCTGCCTCTATCGCTGGCGTGGCGAAGCAGTGCTGCGCGACGCGCATCTGGTCTGCGCCTGACGGCGCGGCAGATTTCTTCGATGCCCCGGATTTCGCCCTTGTTTTCACCCGGCCCGCCGCATAGACACACCGGCGGAGACGTGGCCGAGTGGTCGAAGGCACACCCCTGCTAAGGGTGCAGGCGGGAAACCGTCTCGAGGGTTCGAATCCCTTCGTCTCCGCCACTTTCCCGAAAAACTTGCAAGTATATCAAGTTCTTTGAGTTCACGGGTTTCATTCTGTATGCCGGTCTGTATACCGCGTATCTGCCTAGCTACTGACTAGTTACGCGTTTCGCGCCAGCGTTATCGTCACCAGACATTTCGGCCGCCCGCTAGCATTCTTGGAGGGAAGTGGTTCTTCCTTATCTCGCGCTGTTGCTTGCAGTTGCATGAGATGCGTCAGCGAGACAGTCTTGAGTTGTGAGGCTAGCTTCGAGGGAACAGCGGTGTCGTGGGGATTTGAGAGGGGTCGAACCAATAATCGGCGAGCGAACATTCATGCGCGCTACGGAGGTCAGCAGCAGGGAGGGATTGTTACCCCAAGAGATCATAACTTAGTCATCATCATCACCGGGAAGCGGGCCACGCGCACGGATGCAGCGACCGGTATCGTGCTGATGGCGTTTTCGAATATTTCGGCGGGGGCCAAGTTGGCGATATGACTATGGTCCGGGGAAACCGCGCAAACCTTGCCCATTCAGGGAATGGGAAAGATCTACTCCTCTTTCGCAAGACGCGAGAAGGCCTTCGTTTTGAAGGGCAACTCGTATGCGAGGGGCATCACCTTGAGCAAGCTCCTGATACAGAAGGCAGTATGCGAAATGCAATTGTATTTGAGCTTCGTCCACTGGAGCAGATCCAAGAAGCGCCCGACGCCGTCCTTGGCGACGAAGCCGGTCGATCACTTGATGAGTTAGGAAGATTGGCTCTGACAGCTGCGAAAGCAGAGCCAAAGCGCGGGCAAAAACTGGCAACAATCTTTGAGCGGGCTGCCGCCATTAAGATGTACCTATTCGCACGTGCCTCTGGACGATGTGAAGGATGTAACGATGCAGCGCCATTCCTGACGGCGAGAGGGCGACCCTACCTCGAAGCGCACCATATCCGGCGCATGACCGACGGTGGCCCAGACGACCCCAGGTTCATGATTGCCCTATGCCCAAACTGCCATCGACGGGCTCACTATGGGCGAGATGCAAAGGCTAGGAGTGAGGAGCTGCTGAGAATTGTGAGCGCCCTTGAAAGTCGGGCAGGGCAAAAGGTACGGAATACGATGGCCGAGAGTTATGAGCGATAGTTATCGGCGAGAAAAGCGGAGAGATATTACTGGCGGGGCAAAGGTGGGTTAGTGTTTCTCCTGAAAATGGAAAGAAATCCTCCAGTATTGCTGGCGCTGTTGCATATATCGGTCAAGAGGACTCACTAAGCGGGCTCTCACGGTTAGCTCGAGGGCATGCCGAAGCCTTCCCCGACCCGCTACCGCACGACGAACTGGACCGACTACAACGCGGCGCTGCATAAGCACGGTTCGCTGTCGGTTTGGTTCGATCCCGAGATGGTCTGGCACGCCGACAAGACCGGCAAGCGTGGCCGAACCGAGACCTTCTCGGACGCTGCGATCCAGACATGCCTCACCCTGAAAGTGCTCTCCGGTCTGCCCCTTCGGCAGACGGTCGGGCTGGTCGAGAGCCTGATCCAGATGGCGGGGCTTGATTGGCTGGTTCCGGACTATTCGACGCTGTGCCGCCGGCAGGCGCGGATCGCGGTGCAGGTCCCCTATCGCACATCGGGACAGCCGCTGAACCTGGCTCACCTAAGTATTTTTAGCGAAGGGATGAAAGGATGTTTACCACAATCCCTAGTTATGAGTATCTAGCAGCAACCAGTTCATGAAGATCGTCTTTCGCTTCATCATGAAGATTCCATTTAAATCATGGAGCTGAAATGCTTATTACCGTAGGTTTCCCGATAGTGATCGTGTCACTGTTGATAAATGCTTTTCTCATAAAAAGAAATGGCATTGGCCTGTGGAATCGTGATTCAAAGTATTTACGTTATGCCAATGTAGTATTTTTACTTGTTTCCGTATTTTCTATTTTTCTTCAGGATAGCACTATAGTTCTATTTTCATTTGTTGCAATACTGCTGCTTTCTGTAGCTTACGATATCAAGAAATATGTATATCTCAGGGGTATCGGCAGTTCGTCTGAATTTAGAAATTCAAGCGCAAGAATGTTTGTTAATATGATTTCCCGCTTATCCACCAAAGAAAGCAGATCACCAAATCCGTGAAATCCAGAATAAGTCCTCTCGAAAACGGAGACCATTCGCGCTGCCGTGCGTGCCTTTGCGCGCGCCCTTGAAGGCAGCCGCGATCCTTGTCGGCCTCTTCTCCGTATGATCCCGAGTGGGTTGATCTGGTTGCACTCTGGGAGGCCACCCGCTATCTGCGATCCAATCATCTGGACCCGGGGTGCGATCCCTGGGTGGCTCTCCCGGCCGCCGATCCGCCGGGCCAACCAAGATTATCTGCAAAGATGACCGGTGCGGCATAGCCGCCGAACCGGACAGGAACGGAACACTTAAACATGAACCTCGACGCCTACCGACGCCAATGGCTCGGTAACGTGCGCGGCGATCTGCTCTCCGGCATCGTCGTCGCGCTCGCCCTCATTCCCGAAGCGATTGCCTTCTCGATCATTGCCGGCGTGGACCCCCAGGTGGGTCTCTACGCCTCGTTCTCCATTGCCGTCGTCACTGCCATCGCCGGCGGCCGGCCGGGCATGATCTCGGCTGCGACAGCCGCCACGGCTGTGCTGATGGTGACACTCGTCGCCGACCACGGCCTCGAATACCTCTTGGCGACCACGGTGCTCGCCGGCCTTCTCCAGATCGCTGCCGGTTTCGCGCGGCTGGGGCACCTGATGCGCTTTGTCTCGCGCTCGGTGATGACGGGTTTCGTCAACGCGCTCGCCATTCTGATCTTCATGGCGCAGATCCCGGAACTGACGGGGGTGCCTTGGCTCACTTATCCGCTGGTCGCGGCCGGCCTCGGGATTATCTACCTCTTTCCCTATCTCACTCGGGCCGTGCCCTCGCCGCTGGTGACGATCATCCTCCTGACGGCAGTGGTGATGGTCATGGGCTGGGACGTCCGCACCGTCGGCGACATGGGCGCGCTGCCCGACACGCTGCCGGTCTTCCTGATCCCAGACATTCCGCTCAATCTCGAGACGCTCGCGATCATACTACCCTATTCGGCGGCGGTGGCCGTCGTCGGGCTGCTCGAGAGCATGATGACCGAGAATATCGTCGACGATCTGACGGACACGGGGTCGGACCGGAACCAGGAGTGTATCGGCCAGGGCCTCGCCAACACGGCGACGGGCTTTATCGGCGGCATGGCCGGCTGCGCGATGATCGGGCAGTCGATGATCAACATCAAATCCGGCGGCCGCGGACGGCTCTCGTGCTTCGCGGCCGGTGTCTTCTTGCTCTTGATGGTGGTCCCGCTTGGCGAACTCGTGGCGCAGATTCCGATGGCCGCGCTCGTGGCAATCATGATTATGGTCTCGATCGGCACCTTCTCCTGGTCCTCGATCAAACAGCTGAAGACGCACCCTCGGTCTTCGTCCATCGTCATGCTCGCGACGGTGGCGGTCGTGGTCTACACCCACAACCTCGCCATCGGCGTGCTCGTCGGCGTGCTGCTGTCGGGTCTGTTCTTCGCGGGCAAGATTGCGCAGCTGTTCCGGGTCTCCTCGTCCCTGTCTGAGGACGGGCGCGTGCGGACCTACCATGTCGAGGGGCAGCTCTTCTTCGCCTCGGCGGAGGATTTCATGGACGCCTTCGACTTCAAGGAGGCCGCTGACCGCGTGGTGATCGACGTGAGCCGCGCGCATATCTGGGACATCTCCTCAGTTGCTGCCCTCGACATGGCCGTGCTCAAGTTCCGCAGGGATGGCTCTGAAGTCGAGATCGTCGGCATGAATGAAGCGTCCGAAACCATCGTCGACAGGCTTGCCGTGCACGACAAGCCCGGCGCGATGGACAAGCTGATGGCGCATTGAGGGAGGAGACGTCATGACCAAGAAGATTATCGCCCTGGTAGACGGCTCCGCCTACTCGAGGAGCGTCTGCGACCACGCCGCATGGATCGCCGGATGCGGCGACTATGCGGTCGAGCTGATGCACGTGCTCGGTCGGCGCGAGAGTGGCGCGGGATCGGACCTCTCCGGCGCAATCTCCCTCGGCGCACGCAGCGCCCTACTGGAGGAGCTGTCCAGTCTCGATGAGCAGCGCGCGAAACTGGCCCTTACGCGCGGCCGTGCCATCCTCGAGGACGCAAAGGCGCTTCTCGACGACGCGAGTGTCCGTGCGACGGAGCACCTGCGCCACGGGGATCTGATCGAGGCGATCTCCGAGAAGGAAGGCGGTGCCGAGATGATCCTGATCGGCAAACGCGGCGAGGCCGCCGACTTTGCAAAGGGGCACCTCGGCTCGAACCTGGAGCGCGTGGTCCGTGCCGCGTCGAAGCCTCTGTTCATCGCGTCCCGGGCATTCCGCCCGATCGGCAAGGTGCTCATCGCCTACGACGGCAGCGCGAGCGCCATGCGTGCGGTCGATTACGTGGCGCGCTCTCCGCTCTATGCGGGGCTCGGGATCAGGATCGTCACGGTCGGGTCCGAAACGGAGGCGACGAAGAAAGGGATTGAGGACGCGAAGGCTCTGCTCCTGGCCGCCGGGCTCGAGGCGGAGACGGGCATCCTTCCCGGCCAGCCGGAGGAGGCCCTCGGCAAGCTCATCGACGAGGCCGGGGTCGATCATCTCGTCATGGGGGCCTCGGGGCATTCCCGTCTGCGGTCGCTCTTCGTGGGCTCGACGAGCCTCGAGATGATCCGCACCTGTAAGGTGCCGATCCTGCTGGTGAGATGAGCCTACGAGTTCGGACCGTGGAGGGATGCGCACTTCAGGCTACGGCCAGTATAGCCCGTATTCCTTCGAGCGGCGGATCTGCTTTCCGACCGCCCCCTGAAGCAAGACGCGCATCTGGTCGGCCACAGGGATCGGCTTCCAGATTGTCGTCGATTTCTCCCGGTCGATGCCGGCCTTCGTAGTCCATTGCTTGACCACTTCCCGGACCGGGTCGCGATGGTTCCACCGCCAGACAATCTCGTCGAGGTATCGCTGGAGGTGCTGTCGACCGAGGTTGTGGTAGACCCCGACCAAAGCGCGCTGCACCTGGGAGATCACTGCCTCAGCCGTGTTCACGTGGGCGCCGGTCTCCGGGTTGGCATACTCTTTCTGGCTGTGGATCACATACTGGTGGTCGGCCATCGTCTGTCCCAGACCCCGGTAGCTCTTGCTTCCATCGGTCATCAGGTTCGTCGTCTCGGGGTCGATCCACTCCAGGAGAACCGGCTCGAGCGTCGCCCTTTTGTCATCGGAAACGACCCTGGCGCGTGTCTGCCCATCGCGAGAGGCCGCCACGAAGATCATCGGCTTCCCAGTGCCCTTGCCGCGTGGATTATAGGCCTCTGACAGGGATTTAGGGGCTCCCCCGACATACGCCTCGTCCACCTCGACGATGTCCTCCAGCGGCAGCAGCTCGGCGTTCCGGTCGTCCATCATTTCCCTGATGGCGTGCCCCATCTTCCACGCGGTCTTCTGGTTCACGCCGAGCAGCCGTGCCATCACGACCGAGGATATGCCCTTGCTCGATGTGAGCACCAGGAACATCGCGCAGATCCAGATACGCAAGTCGAGCTTGGTGCCGTGCATCGGGGTGAGCGTGGTGACCGTGAATTGGAGACGGCAGTCTCGGCACTGGTAGAGCCCCGGTCGGCAGGTCCTTCCGCGCAGCGCCGACGAGGTCGCCGACCCGCAATGCGGACAGTGCCTGCCGGTCGACCATATGATACCCTCCAGGAAGCGTCGCGCGTGCATCTCGCTCGGCATCCGCTTCCAGATGTCAGGGATCGACTTCAGTTCGGTGATCATCAGGGCTCTCCGCTCGTTCCGCCAACCGAGCAATGTTGGCCCGGCGGGTGTTCGGCGAAGAAGAAACCTGGAAAATCGCGCAAAATGCGGCGATATGGCGGAAAAGCTAAGCTAAATCAGAGTCTTGGTCTATTAGCTGCTTTTTCTCGTGGATAAGCGGGTATGATTTCTATTTTCTTGTCTGCTAACATTTTTAGTGTATATGAGGTTTACATTGTAGTTTTTGCTATAATTGCTATAGCTTCTTGGCTTCTCATTTTTGCCTTCGTTTTTAGTAATGTGCGAGTTACCGGATTGCTCTCGGGTTTCTTTAGGTAATAGATTGATATTATGATATATCTATTCTGTCTTGCGCAGATTGGTTTATCTCATCTACGCAGTATAGGGAGAGGTCCCGATGGCCGTGCGTAAGGGGTGCCCTATACGGAAAATCATCGCGACACGGCGCGCAACGATCTGCACCACGCTCCTGATGCGGAGCGTGATCTAATATTTATGGCGCGGGTAGAGGCTTTTGTCGAAGCGGATGCTGTCTGGCATATCCAGTGGAATTAGAGGGCCAGTTTTTCAGCATTCATGGCATGGGCTGGGGCGCTACCGCCCCCACTGTTTTCAGAACGGCAGGAAGACCCATGTCGCCCTCGGGCTGGGGCTGGCCGCCCGCCAGAAAGGGCTCTCGGTCAGCTTCATCACGGCCGCAGCGCTGGTCAGCGAACTGATGGAAGCCCGCGACGAGCGCCGCCTGCTCCGCCTGCAAAAGCAGCTGGCCACCGCCAAGCTGCTCATCCTCGACGAGCTGGGCTTCGTTCCCTTGTCGAAGACCGGCGCCGAGCTCCTGTTCGAGGTGATCTCGCAGCGCTATGAGCGCGGCTCGACGACGATCACCAGCAACCTGCCCTTCGATGAGTGGACTGAAACCTTCGGCACCGAACGCCTGACCGACGCACTGCTCGACAGGCTGACCCACCACGTCAATGTCCTCAAGATGAATGGCGACAGCTACCGGCTCGGTCAAAGCCGGGCTCGAAAGGCCGTAGTCCCCACCTGATCCTCATCGGATGAATTGGCCCTGCGGGCCAGTGTGCCATGCCACTCGCCAGCTATGGGGCAAGCGCGCGCGGCATGGCGCTTGCCGCCGCGCCACTGGCCTGGTTTTGCGCCGCCGCGTGGCCGGTTCTTAGTCCGCCGTTGACACGAGAAAGGGAAAAATGCGACTTGAACCTAGTTTCTGCAACATTGCCCAAAGGGATGCTGTTGCCTATCAACTCCGCGCGGCAAGAGTAACTGAGGCACGAAAGCCTCTAAGAGACGTGGGGCTATTCGCTTAAGATACGCGCATGACATGATCAATCTGACAGCCGGCCAATATTTTCTGCAAGTGGCCAGGTTCAAGTCCATCCGCCTCGCGGCCGAGCGGTTGCACGTCTCGCCCTCGGCAATTAGCCGGCAGATCGTCAAGCTCGAGCATGAGTTCGGCGGACAGCTTCTGGAACGCCGGGCCGAGGGCGTTGAGCTGACCGAGGCGGGCCGGGTTCTGGTCGAGCATCTAGCCGTTGTCTTCAACCGCATTGAGGTGGCCAAGGGCGATATCGCCGACCTGCACGATCTCAAGGCCGGGACCGTCTCGATCGCCACGGTCGAGGGGATCACCGATCCGTTCCTGTCGGCGCATATCACCGGGTTCCGCGCCCGGCATCCGGGCGTCGAGTTCCGTGTGCGGATTCGGGGGCGCGAGCGGGTGCTCGAGGCTGTTGAGCAGCACCTGTCGCAGATCGGCTTCGTCTATGACCACTATACCCATGAGGGGATCGAGACGGTCGGGCAATGGCGCCAGCCGCTTCTGGCGCTTACGCCGCCCAAGCATCCGCTGGCGGATGGGCGGCGGCTCCGGCTCGGCGATCTTGCGCAGGAGCCCTACGTCATGCCGGACTCAGGTTTCGGCATCCATCACCTGCTTAACCGCGCCTTCGCCAAGATCGGCGTGACGCCGCGCCCAATCGTGGTCGCCGACCAGTTTCATTTCCTGATCCGGCACGCGATCCGCAACAATGCGCTCGTCTACCTGCCTTTGCAGGCGGTGATGCGCGAGGTCACGCTCGGCCAGTTGGTGCCACTGAACCTCGATTGCAGCGATTTCGAGCATCGCTTCATCTATGCAGTGGTGCGGCGGGGGCAGCATCGCTCCCCCGCCTGCGAGGCCTTTATCGCCTCGATCCTTTCGGTCTTCTCGGAAGGCGAGACGTCGGATGCCAAGCTTCTCGCCCGCCTGCGTGCCGATCAGGCGTGAAGCTCGATCGTGATGTCGGCCTCGACCGGGGCGTTCAGCCCTAGCACGTGCTGAGTTAGCGCCGCGCGGGCATGGCAGCCGTTCTCTTCGCCCCATAGCGCGACGAACAGGTCAGAGACCCCGTTGAGCACCTTGTGCGGCTCGTAAAAATCCGGCGCGCATGACACGTAGCCGATCATCTTCACAATGCGCTTCACCCGGTCGAGATCGCCGAGCACCGCCTTCATCATGGCGAGGTGGTTGATCGCCATCAGCCGCGCCGATGCATAGCCCTCCTCGATCGTGAGATCCGAGCCGACCCGCCCGACATAGGGCAGTACGTCATTGTCGTTCTCGTCCGGCCGGGTGCCCAGCGTGCCGGAGGTGTAGAGCATGTTGCCCACCACCACGCCGGGGACGTAGTTGCCGATCGGTTTCGGCCGCCGGGGCAGGATGATGCCCAGTTCGTTCAGCCGGCGTTCGGTGTCATGTGCCAAGAGTCGGTCTCCAATGCGCTTTGCTTTGTCTGCGGTGCCAAATTAGGCATTTCAGGATCGACCACGAGCGCACAGGCGGCAACGGGGCTTTGCCGAACCGGCAACGGCCAGCCCCGGCAAAAACTGCAGTTCGTATGTTTTATTATTTCGTTTCATACAGATAACGGATCACGAGAACAACGTCTCCGCCACCACTTGCGCATCGAGGCATCGCAAAGGGCAGTAGCGTTACGGAAAGCTCTGCATAAGGGTGAGGCACCAGATCAACCGCAGGAGGTGACTACAGGTGCTCCGGGCTTCGCTCCAACATATCGCCCGCGGCTTGCGCGACGGCACGCTGAGCGCCGCCGGGCTCATGGCCGAGGCCACGGCACGCCATGACGCCACGGAGGATCGCCTGAACGCCTACAAATGCTGGGCCGGCGACCGCGCCACCCGGCAGGCGGGCGCCATCGACACGCTCATCGCCACCGGCGCTGATCTGGGCCCGATGATGGGGCTGCCGGTCTCGGTCAAGGATCTCTACGGCGTGCCGGGCCTGCCGGTCTTTGCCGGGACGGATACCGAGTTTCCGGAGAAATGGCGCCGGGCCGGGCCGCTCGTGCGGTGCCTCCTTGACCAGCTCTGCCTCGTAACCGGCAAGACCCATACCGTGGAATTCGCCTTCGGGGGCCTGGGCACCAATTCGCATTGGAGGGCGCCGGTGAACCCGTGGTCCACGCCAGGCGCGCCGCGCGCGGCGGGCGGATCGAGCTCTGGCGCGGGTGTGTCCCTCGCCCAGGGCAGCGCGCTCGCGGCGCTCGGCACCGACACCGCCGGATCGGTGCGCATCCCCGCCTCCTTCACCGGCCAGACCGCGCTCAAGACCACCCATGGCCGCTGGTCGAGCGACGGGATCGTACCGCTCTCGCCCTCGATGGATACGCCCGGCCTGCTGGCCCGTACGATCGCGGACCTGGCCTATCTCTTTGCCGCGGTCGAAGGGCGCGAGCGCGTCGCGCCCCGCGCGCCCGGCGGGCTGCGGATCGGCATCGTCACCAATCTCGTCTGGGACGATATCGACCCGGTCATCGCCGAGATCACCCGCGCCGCCATCGCCCGGCTGGAGCGGGCCGGGGCACGGCTGATGGAGGTGGAGCTGCCGCATCTCGACCGCGTGCTCGACATCTTCCGTCGGGGCGGCCTCGGGGCGCCCGAGCTGCGCAGCTTTCTCGAGGGGCATTTCCCCGAGCGGATCGCGCGGCTTGACCCGGCGGTTCGGGTGCGGGTCGACCAGGCATGCGAGATCACCGCTGCCGATTACCTGCAGCGGCGCGAGATCCTCGCTGAAAGCGGCCGCGCGGCCGCGCAGGTCTTCGAGAGCATCGACCTGATGGTCACCCCGACCATCCCGATCTCGGCGCCGCTGCTGGCCGATCTCGAAGATCCCGAGACCTACCGGCAGACCAACATGATGGCGCTGCGCAACACCGCCATCGTCAATCTTCTGGGCTGGTGCGCCCTGACGCTTCCGACCGGGCTGGACGGCAACGGCATTCCCACCGGCCTGCAGATCATCGCCCCGCCCCACGAGGAGGAGCGGCTGCTCGCCGCGGGCCTCGGGGCCGAGGCGGTGCTGGGGGCGGCCCCCGACCTGCTCGGGCTGCCGCCGCTCTGACACCCGAAGACCACCAAGTAACAACAAAACAAACCAACAGGAGACGACATGTCCTATCGCACCCTTACCATCTCGCTGGCCACGGCGGGCGCCCTGCTGGGCTCCGCGGCCGCGGCGGCGGAGTTCGAGTTCACCTTCGCCCACGTGCTGACCGAGGACACTCCCAACGCGCGCGCCGCGGTGGTGTTCAAGGAAGAGGTCGAGAAGAACTCCGACGGCCGGATCGAGATCAGCATCCGCCCCGCCGCGCAGCTCGGCGGCGATGTCGAGATAATCGAGCAGACCCAGATGGGGCTGGTCGATATCGCGATCCCGCCGACCGGCAATCTCGCCAACTTCAACGAGCAGATGTACCTGTTCGACCTGCCCTTCCTAATGGAAGGCAACGAGGCGATGAAGCGCGTTCTCGATGGCGAGGTCGGCACCGAGCTGCTCGCCACGCTGGAGGCCAACAACCTACACGGCATTGCCATGTGGGGCGCGGGCTTCCGCAACATGACCAACAACATCCGCCCGATCGCCGGCCCCGAGGATCTCGAGGGCATTAAGATGCGCACGCTGCAGGCGCCGACGATCCTCTCCACCTACCGCACCTATGGCGCCAACCCGACTGCGATGGCCTACGTCGAGGTCTATAACGGCCTCCAGCAGGGTGTTGTCGAGGGGCAGGAGAACCCGCTGGCCAACATCGCCTCGATGAAGTTTTACGAGGTGCAGGACTACATGACGCTCACCAACCACGCCTATCACACCTATGCAGCGGTGATGAACCTGCAGGCGTGGAACAGCCTGCCCGACGATCTTAAGACGGTGGTCGAGGAGGCGATGATTACGGGCCGCGACGCGGCGCGCGAATTCACCGTTCAGGACGAGGCGCGCATCCTCGAGGACATCGCGGACGAGATCGCGATCATCGAGCTGTCCGAGGAGGGCCGCGCCGCCTTTATCGAGGCCTCGCAGCCGATCTACGAGGAGTTCCGCCCCAAGATTTCGGATGCGCTGATGGACAAGGCGCTCGTGGCGGCCAAGGGCGAATGACCAGATCTGGGACCCGTTAGCATGATCGTCTGGCTCAATCGCATCGTTGACTGGATCGAGGGCGTCCTCGTCACGGGACTTGTCCTCGTCGCCACGCTCGTCGCTATCCTGCAGGTCATAGCGCGCTACGTGTTCAACCACTCGCTTTTCTGGTCGGAGGAGCTGATCCTCTACTCGCTCATCACCATGAGCTTCCTGACCATGGGTATGGGGGTTCGCTACGCCTCTCATATCAGCGTCGAGGCGGTCTATGCCTTCGCGGGTCCCCGGACCGGCAAGATCCTCCAGATCGGGGCGGCCTGCCTCGGTCTGGTCTTTGCCGCCATGCTGGTCTGGTATGGCGGGAAGCTGGTGCTCAACACCTCGCGCATGGGCCAGCTGTCGCCGGCCATGCGCATCCCCGTCGGCTACATCTACGCCGTCATTCCCTCCGCCGGCGCCTTCATGATGCTGCGCTACCTGCTGGTCCTTCGGGATCTCGTAGGCGGCCGCGTCTACGAGCCGCCGCAGGCCGACATCAAAACCAGCTGAGGTCCGACATGGTTGGCGCTCTCGTTCCTGTCTTCTTCGGCCTGCTGATCTTCGGCCTGCCGATCTTCGCCGCGCTGGCGCTTGCCGTGGCGGCCGTCTTCTACTTCTGGGGCGACATGGATCCCGTCCTCGTACCGATGCGCATGTTCTCGGGCATGAACAACTTCTCGCTCATGTCCATTCCCTTCTTCATCCTCGCCGCCGAGCTGATGCGGATTGGCGGCCTGTCCGAACGGCTCATCGGTCTGGCCCGTGCGCTGATCGGCTGGCTGCCCGGCGGGCTCGCGGCAGCGGCAGTAGTGGCATGCCTAATGTTTGGTTCGATCTCGGGCTCGAGCCCGGCCACGGTGATCGCGATCGGCTCGATCCTGTTCCCCGCGATGGTCGAGGCGGGCTACGACCGGCGCTTCTCCATCGGCCTGATCGCCACGGCCGGTACGCTTGGCCCGATCGTGCCACCCTCGATCGCGCTGATCATCTACGGCTCGGTCACCGGCACCTCGGTAGGCCAGCTCTTCGCTGCGGGCTTGCTGCCGGCGCTGCTGATTGGCGGGCTGCTGGTCGGCTTCGCGACTTGGTACTCGGCGCGCAAGGGTTACCCGCGTGATGCCTACCCCTCGGTGAGCAGCATCCTTGCGGCGCTGCGCCGCGCCGCCTGGGGGCTGGGCCTTCCGGTGATCCTCCTGGGCGGCATCTATTCGGGCGTGTTCACCCCCACCGAGAGCGCCGCTGCTGCCTGTCTCTATGGCTGGTTCGTCGGCGCAGTGGTCTATCGCAGCATCTCCCTGCCCGAGACCTTCAAAGTGCTGCGCAGCACCGGGCTGATCTCCGGCCCGCTGCTGCTGATTACGGCGGGCGCCTCGGCCTTCTCGTGGCTGCTGGCCTCGACCGGCGCGCCCGGCGATCTTGCGGCCTATGTGCTGTCGAGCACAGACAACCCATTCCTTGTGATTGCGCTGTTTAACGTGATCCTGCTGCTGGCAGGCTGCTTTCTCGACAGCGCCTCAGCCATCATCATCCTCGGCCCGCTAATGATGCCGATCGCCCAGCAGTTCGGCGTGGACCCGATCCATTTTGGCGTGATCATGTTGGTGAACCTCTCGGTCGGGATGCTGACCCCGCCAGTGGGGCTCAACCTCTTCGTCGCCATGGGAGTTGCGAAGATGAGCTTAGGCGAGGTCTTCCGCGCTACCTTGCCGACGATCTTGTTGATGCTGTTGGCACTGATGCTGCTGTCTTACATTCCCGCCATCAGTATGGCTTTGCCAAGTCTGCTGTTCTAGTTCGGCGCTCTGCCATCTCCTGTGAGCAGAGCGCTCTATCGATCGATGCAGTCAGTACCCTCATTATCATGAAGGCCGCCCGATGGGCGGCCTTCGCGCCATCCAGCAAAGGTCGCCTGTCTCACACTTCCTCATTGCTCCGAGCAACATTTAGGTTCGCCTCAGCGGTTTCGCGGTTCAACTCGAACTAGTGATCTGTTTCCGACTAACTGGCCCACCCGATTTGGATAGGTCAGCTGCTGCCTTTCGGCTTTTCTTTGCGAAGTGGAGGGCTGCCGGAGACTGCCACAACTACCACAAGTGCCACCGCCCCCGTTCGGCCTTCTGTTGAAGGCTTTGTTTTCAGCTGGCGTGGCACTTGTGGCGGTCAGTTCAGGTCTCAGCGGTAAGATACCTGGCGAACGCGTCGTCGAAGTCGTGCATCCGGTAGAAGCTGCCGGCACGGTCCCGAATGGGCTTGATACCGAACGGCTTCAGCAACTGTGCGACGCCGCGGGTGCTGATCGGTTTGTTGCCGCGCCACTCACCCCACGGGCTGTCTTCCAGTGCGCAGAGAGTGTCGCACAAGTCAGAGCTGTTAATCCGCTCGCCACGCGGGGTTGTGAAGATTGCTGCGATATCGCGCAGCAGGAGCGCGCCATCCGACTGGGGTTCGTCTTCGACCTTCGCGGCGGAGGCAACCAAAGCGGCACGGATGGTTTTGGCCTGCCCCCTGAAAAGTGGTCCTCCCTGGAGTAGGCTTTCGAGCCAGTTGGAGGGTGCAAGAATGCCCTAGAAGAAGCACAAGCCGGAAGAGATCGTCGTGAAGCTCCGGCAGGTCGACGTCCTGGTGTCTCAAGGCCGGACGGTGTCCGAAGCTGTGCGCACCATCGGCGTGACGCAGTTCACGTATTACCGGTGGCGCAAGGAGTTCGGTGGATTGAAGACCAATCAGGTGAAGCGCTTGAAGGAGCTTGAGGAGAACGAGCGGCTGCGCAAGGCCGTCTCCGACCTGATGCTCGAGAAGCTGATCCTGAAGGAGGCGGCCTCGGGAAACTTCTAAGCCCCGCCCGCCGCCGTGCCTGTATCGACCACGTCCGGCAAAAGCTCGGTGTCTCGGAGCGGTTTGCCTGTCGCGTGCTCGAGCAGCACCGCTCGACCCAGCGGAAGACGCCGCGCGGACGGGCCGATGACGATGCGCTGACTACGGACATCATCGCGCTCGCCGGCCAGTTTGGCCGCTACGGCTACCGTCGCATCACCGCGCTCCTCCGGGAGGCTGGATGGGCAGTGAACGTGAAGCGCGTCGAGCGGATCTGGCGGCGGGAGGGGCTGAAGGTTCCGCGGAAGCAACCGAAGAAAGGTCGGCTTTGGCTGGGCGACGGGTCGTGCATCCGTCTGCGACCTGAGCGGCCAAACCATGTCTGGTCCTACGATTTCGTCGAGAGCCGGACCCATGACGGGAGGAAGTTTCGCATGCTCAACGTCGTCGACGAGTTCACCCGGGAGTGCCTGGCGATCCGGATCGACCGGAAGCTTAACTCGACCGCCGTGGTCGACGTCTTGACCGATCTCTTCATTCTACGAGGTGTGCCCAGCCATGTTCGATCAGATAATAGCCCGGAATTTATCGCAAAATCCGTCCGGGACTGGATTGATGCCGTCGGTGCGAAAACGGCGTTCATCGAGCCCGGCAGTCCATGGTAGAACGGCTACTGCGAGAGCTTCAATTCGAAGCTGCGCGACGAGCTTCTGGATGGCGAGATATTCTACTCGCTCCACGAGGCACGTGTGGTGATCGAAGCATGGCGCGTCCATTACAATACCGCGCGGCCCCACTCGTCTCTGGGCTATCGTCCACCCGCGCCAGAGGCCGTACAATGGCACCAAAACGAAGGTGGATCACCCCCGCCGAACGCACCAAAAGTGGCTCTGAAGCCCGTCATGCACTAAGACTGAAGCCGGATCACCCGATGGAGGCAGGCCACCGAGTTTCTCGCGCACTGCGCCAGCCCGGAGCGGCAGTTCGTTCTGAACTGCTAAAGTTCGTGAAAGTAGGCGGAACCCAAAGGGCCCCGCCAAGTTCCGCGGGCTTAGAACGGAATCTCGTCGTCGATGTCCTGCGACTGGGTAACGGCGGGCGCGGGAGTTGCTGACTGCCCACCGATGTCCTCGTTCTCGTCGCCGCGATAGCTCTGCGACTGGCTAGCGCCTTCGCCACCACGGCCGCCGAGCGGGGTCACCCACGGCCGGTCGATATTCTGGCCATTGGTGACGAGCGCTTCGAGGTCTTCGCTAAAGACGATCGCCGTCGGCGATAGAAGTTGAGGGTGAGTACCTTATGGGGGCCGGTTCATATGCGAGGCATCACAGAGCGCATCGCTCTAGGCCGTTGTCAGAATGCCACCCTGGCGGGCAGGAACGCTCAGCATGCAAAGGGTGTAGACGGGTATGTGAGGGGCAGCAACAAACTCGTAAGGGCCCGCTGCTGCTGGGATTCTCGGAGGCTATTGCCCGCTAATCAGCTTACCGAGCATCAATGCGATACCGTCGTTGTTCCCCAAGTCGATGTTTTCGGTCTCAGCTGCCGCGAGAATGGCGCCTTCCGTGCCCGGTCCATATGCACCGTCGATCGGGCCCCTGTAATGGCCTTTAGCGGCGAGGTTCTGCTGCATCCGCTTGCGAAAATCGGGAGTTTGGCTTCTGAAGGATGCGGCTAGGACGCTCATATCCGAGGCTGCCTCAGCCATGGGGGTGCCAGCGATCGGGGTGATGCGCCCTGACATGCCGCATGACGCACCGCTGAACGAGGTGCAGCCATAGCTAGGGGCGAGGCTGTAATGATCGCCCTGATGTGTAATGGTAACCTCGCATGTTTCACCGCTGGAGGTGGGCGCGAAAACTTTCCAGGTGTTCGTTCCGGCCGGCTTGATGGTGCCATCGATGGAGCCTGAGCATCCGGAAATGCCGAATCCCATACTGAAGTCTGAGCCGGTCACCGTTGCGGTGCCGAGACCTTCGCCCCTGAACTCATACTCCCCGCTGGGGACCGCATGGGCGGCACCGCCTATAATGGCAACACCGAGTGTGATTGTAGTGAGTAGCTTCATGTATCGTCCACAAGTAGTTAAATGAAATTCGGTTGCTGCGATGGTGCGAGAACATCTGCGAGCTCCATCGACAAGAATGCCTCCACAACTATAGGTTACAAGAGCGCGAAGATGTGAATCGTGTTCATGTGACGAACGTGCCGCAATGGGTCATCAAGATCACAGCAGCACCTAAGCCAGCTGGCGAATGACAGCCGCGACATCCGCGCCGGAATAGCTTTCGTATGGGTAGCCCGCCACCCTTATGGATGGGGCCGAGGAGGACGTGCTCGCTACCTTAACTTGCCGTCCGCGGGACCGGCAGCAGCCCACGACGGACACTCTTGGCCCTCGGGCGGGCCGAGATCAAAGTCGTCCGCTGAAGAAAGGTGGGAAAGGGAGCAGTCATGCCCGAGGCTGCTTCGCGCAACATCGCCGGCCCGAGCTCGTTTGCTTTGCACTGTGAGATAGTTTTTGAATCCCTCTCCGGAGGGGGGGCTCTGCTCGGAGTGCTGCTGACCAAGTTTCACAGTCTCTGGCAGTACCCATCGTCCAGTATTGGTCACCGGGGCGGGGGACTGGCGAACTCACCCAGTCTCCAAATAGCGGATTTGCTGCAACAGCTCCGCACGTAAAGGTCGAAACGGCGGGATTGGATTGCCACATTAGGATGTAGGCCTATAGCGACTTCTCCCGTAATATATTGGAGATGTACAGCAATGAGGATCGCCTTCGCGCTCATCCCCGTGACCTTGGGAATCGCGGCTTGCGCTCCGCCGCAGGATCCAGCAGCCGTGGTTGAAAGGCGCGTGAACGTCGCCCGCGTGGCGGCGGCGGCTCCCGCCCTGACCTCGACACCAACCCACACGCTGGCCCGGACATCGCCGCGAACAGCACCTGCACAGCCTGCCCTATCTTCAGTCCCGGCACTGCAAGAGGCTCGCGAAACTAACGCGATGCAAATCAATGACGCGCCGACCTATACCGGCCCTGGAAACCCGGACGACCCGGTGCGCATCACACTGAACTAATCGGGATCATGACAGAAACTGTGATGGACGCATCGGCGAAGTTGCGCTTCGGCTTGAAAAAGCTGAAAGTCAGCAAGGGAGCGAAAAACGCTACGTACCCTTCCCGCCGGGAGGTAATCGCCATGATGGCGATCACCGGCATCTACTTGATGTTCGAAGTCGCGTTTGCCGCACGGTTGTTGGACGTAGTCGGCTCAACCACCGACCTTGACACGATCGAGCAGATCGAAAGGGCCGGCCGCATCATATCGGGCATTGCTCTCACACTTGTGGTCTGGACCGCCGCAGTCCTTCCGTGGCAGCGGCGCATACCGCTCGACGCACCATTTCGCCGAACCAAGTCGTTGGCGACGCTAGCGCTAAGCGCCGCCGCCTGCTGCATCGTCAGCTTCGTCGTGCAGGAGACAATCCTCGATCGGATATCTCAGGGCTCCAGCCCAGCGCAGCGCCAAGCGGCTTCAACACTGACGCTCGTCTCCGCCTCGGTCCAGAATGAGCGGGCGGTACTCGACGGCATAGATTTCGAGGCGGTAGACCGCGGCAGCCCAGAGGCTAAGACTTTTCTGGCTCTGCTGCCAGCCCTTGCACTGAGCGTCGATCGCCTTGAGGAGCGGACGGCAGATGCGATTGACCAATTGTTGGAACGACAGGCCCAGCGCGCATTGGGCCCGCCAGGCGAAATGTTCACGGAGGCCTATTATCCGACGATGAACGCGCTGAAGGCAGCTTACAATGATGCCTATCTAGACGCTGCCGCGCGGCACCGTGAAGCGATCGCTTGGATTCCCGACGAACAGCGCCGCCTCTACCGCGAGTATCGCAATGGGCTAGGGAGGTGGACCCCCACGACCTTGCCCCGCTCGCGGCATGACAGGGTCCGCTCGAAGCTCCGCGCCGAAGGCGTGCCTGTCCCTTATAACTGGAGGCTGACCGACAAGCAGGGCTTCTTCGACGCGGTCGAACGGGAGATCAGGCAGCGCGCCGACCCGCCCTACAATCAAGCCATGCAGCAGGCGTTCGGCCATGCGCTCCCTGACGATCTTAGACCAAGCACCTTTTTTGCCGCGGCTGGAGTTCAAGCACGCTGGCACGAGGAACTCGGCATGCCGGCTTCCATTGCCCTTGCACCGGACCTCTCTCCCGAAAGCTTCAAGACCCAAGTCTACGACGCGTGGGTCCGGCAAATCGTAGCGGAGCGAAAACCATTGTATCTCGCGGGAGTCGAGCAATTCAAGGAAGACGGCGCGCATTATGCCGATGGCATTGAGGCGATCCGCGTCGCCTACGTACCGCTTGTCGCTTTCGGGTTCTCGATCCTCGGGGCCCTTGTGCACAGCTTTAAAACCCTGAACTTCGCCGCGCAGGCCACAGTCGGCTCCGGCACAGCCCGACGACGATGGAGTGGCAAGGTGCTGAAGGCTCTGCTCGCGGCCATCGTAATCTATACTGGTGTCGGCATGGCACGGGAAGAGAACCCGGTGACGCAATCTGTACTCTTCAGAGATTTAGAGGCGACAACCACTGAGGTCGCTGGCCCCATTTACGCGGCAATTATTCGGTCGATCATTCAGCTGCAGGCACATCTGTACCCAGCAGCGGAAGCGATCAGGCGGCACCTCCTACTCGGGATCACCTACGACTTCGACCCCGAAACCGAAACCCCGGCTTTCGAAACTTTGGCCTCTACCGATGACCTTTCAACGTCCTCGTCGCTGAAGGACGAGGCTCAAGGTAGGATGATGCCGGCCCTACTGCACGGACTTGCTGAGGACGTTCGGACTGATAACCCCGGACAATAGCGACGCCACGTTAGCGGACCGTCGAAGCCTAAGTTCATGACTGCGAACTGCGTCTACGCAGATGCATTCCTATTTTCCGAAATATTCCACCTTACTGCATGCCAGAACGGGAAAAATCTAAACTAAAGGCCTAACTCAAATATCGCCCAGCTTTCGGTGCCTGTTCGGGGGCAATCTTTTATTTGAGAAAGTAATGTATGATCAATTCAAGAATTTGGGTCGATCATGCCTAGGCGTCGTGGTTCCTTCGACCTAAAGCGAGGATCAGCCGATCATAGACCTGCGGCCCGTCGCGAAGGGGCGAAAGGCGCACATATGCCCCATATTCTGGCGTCGTGGTGGAGCTTGGCCCCTCACTTTATAGAAGGCTGTCGCCGGGCAAGAACTCATTCCAGGGTTTCTCATGGCGCCACAAAAAAGTCATCCGATGACGCCCATAAACTCTCGACCGGAAAAAGTCAGAAGCGTCAAGTGCCAACCTCATTTATCTTTATTTCGCGTTGTCATTGTTGAGCCAGTTGCTTCTCGGCGCTGTCTAGCGATCCTCCGCCTTGCGCCTGAGCCGGCAAGTGAAGCCGGCGTTGGCGCCGATGATGCCAACGGCTGGAGAGGCGCCGATGATCCAGTGTCACCTGAAACACCATACGTCATCGAAAGTCTCCACCATGAGTTGCGCGAGGCACTTGAAGGAAAGATAACGTCCCCGTACGATCGCATTCTATTTTTACTGCTCCCCAAAGTTAGAGCGATCTGCCAAAATGAGAGAAAAGGAGCCGACATGGCTATTGAGCGAAAGCATGTCGAAACTATAGGCAAGGATCTCAGTGATCAGATTGATGGCCTAGCAGTCTACCTTGGCATCGAACGCGATGACCTTGGGGAGATAGAGATCACGCCGACCATACATAATTTTACTCCCCATCTCGATCTCGAGATATCACACAAGCTTGAGTACATCGACGCGAGAAGCGGAGTGGCGACTTATAGTGATAAGGACTCAGCGGCAAAGAAACTCAATGATGCCGCGACTGCCTTCAATGTTACCAACTGGCCCGATGCGCCCAGTGCCAATTTTCTCAAGAAAACTACGGCTTCGGAAGATGAATCGTTCCATCAAGAGCAGGTCAACTATAAACACGACTGTCAGACCTGCGATGCCCAAGGCAACTACCAGTGCAACAGCTGCAGCGGCCACGGCCGAACTCGGTGCCGGAGGTGCGACAACGATGGCGAGGTTCGCTGTCACTATTGTGGCTGTACCGGTCGCCAGCGCTGCTATAGTTGCGGGGGCAGTGGAAAACGCGAAGAAGTCACGGTCAACAACATCAATGGCCAAATGGTCCGGCAATCTCGGACCGCGAACTGCTTTGGTTGCGGCGGAAGCGGCTACCAAGGGAACTGTACCGCCTGCCGTGGAAGCACCTACATCACTTGCGGTTCCTGCCGCGGTGCCAAGTATTTCGCTTGCCACCCCTGCGACCGGACCGGACGAATTCAGTGCCAGCGCTGCAATGCCACCGGAACCGCCGTATCCGGGCTGGCACTCATCACCAGCCTCAAGACAACACCGAACTTCAATTACGAGGAAGACAGCGACTTAAGGTATTACATTAATCATCGAACAGAGGATTTTCTGTCACAGCCGGACCTGTTCATCAAACGCACCGACCTCACCAAAACATCATTCAGAAAGGCTCGCGCGACATACGAGGCAGAAGCGCTTACCGCGGTGGCCAAGGCAACTACCCGCGATCTCCACAACGATCGCAAATGGTGGAAGATCTATAAGCCCGGAAGGCACGTCACCGCCCCCTACATCACTGGCGTCCAAGCTCCCAACTGGAGTTTTGTCTCCAAGACTGTCCTCGCACATGATTTCGAAGCATTGCGTTCAATTCCAGCAGGGCGCGACATCCTTGCGTGCCTTATGGCTAGCAAGGGGCAGCGAGAGCAATCCACTGCTTGGGCACGGCTCCAGAATGTCTTTGGCACCTACGGTGATGAGGCGATTGAGGATCTCACCCAGTACGCAGAAACCCATATTCGTAGTGGTGAGCGTAAACGAGCCATCGGGCTCTTTATTATTATTGCGCTTGCTGGCGCCCTCATGCAATTCGGCCCGGCAATCAGATACGCGCATGAATACCTCGGATACTTCGGTCTCAATACACTGAACCAGTATACAGCAATGCTGGTGATTGGTGCATTGCTTCTAACGATCGCTCATATCAAACGAAAGCGTAAACGCCGGCTCAGGCGCATTGAGACCTTCACCGGATCGGTCGATGGGGCAACCGGGCGGATGCCATTACGAGCTTGGCGAACAACCCTCGCAGCTGGCTCTATATTCGCCGCGGGAAGCGCCCTCATCCCTGCATATACTGCAACGCAAGCTTGCGAGGAGAGCGGGCTTCGCGGCTGGGCCGGGTGCGCGGTCGAGTACACGATGACACCTTTTCACTTCTGGAAGCTTGGCTTCGAGCATGGAGTACATGGGGAACTGAGCATGATCACTCAGATGCAATCTGAGCCTTTTCCCACAGAATGAGCGACAAAACTTCAACCGAGCCGCGCGAAAACACGCCTCGGCTGTTTTCGTGCGTACATAGACGAAGTCTCACCGATATATCTTCACGGTGAGACTCATCGATCGGAATAGGGTCACCCACGAACACCCTCGCTCGATGTCGCCGCCTGGAATCGTCTAACCTCGGGCTATTCCGGAAGCCCTTTCGAAGCCATCGCCGCGGCAAAAAGAGTCGTGCTGCCAGGCTATAACCTCTGGAATGTCCGTCGTCAGATGATTTGGGACACGATGGTCTGATGTCGAACGGAGGGTCTGGCTCGTTCAAGGTTCGGTTCATGCCGCCGTCTGGCGATGCAGCGAACGGCGCTTTTCGATCGTCCTGGCTTTGATCTCCTTTCGTCGATTGAGGATGGTGTCGGCCCTGCCGAGATAGACGTCGACAGGGGCGAGATTGCCGAGGCTCTCGTGGTAGCGGTGATGGTTGTAGTGGTCGACGAAAGCCGCCACGGCTTCTTCGAGCGCCCCGGGCAGGTAGTAGTTCTCGAGCAGGATGCGGTTCTTCAGGGTCTGGTGCCAGCGCTCGATCTTGCCCTGGGTCTGGGGGTGGTTCGGGGCGCCGCGCACATGGTCCATGCCTTTGTCACCGAGCCAACCGGCCAGCTCCCCGGAGATGTAGCTGCTGCCATTGTCGCTGAGCAGCCGGGGCCGGTGGGCGACGGTGGCCCGGTCGCAGCCCGAGGCGGCCAGGGCATCTTCCAGCGTCGCGGTCACATCCGAAGCCTTCATCGTCGTGCAGAGCCGCCAGGCGACGACGTAGCGGCTGTAGTCGTCGAGGATGGTCGAGAGGTAGAACCAGCCCCAGCTGATGACCTTCAGATAGGTGAAGTCGGTCTGCCAGAGCTGGTTCGGCCGGGTCGTCTTCTCGTGGAACTCGTCCGCCGCCTTGATCACCACGAAGGCCGGGCTGGTGATCAGGTCATGGGCCTTCAGAACCCTGTAGGCGCTGGCCTCGGACACGAAGTAGCGACGGGTGTCGGTGAAGCGGGCGGCGAGCTCCCGCGGTGACAGCTCGGGCTGCTCCAGGGCCAGCTCGACGATCTGCTCGCGCACCTTGTCGGGAATTCGGTTCCAGACCCGGCTCGGTCGCGAGGGCCGGTCCTCGAGCCCGGCGGGGCCAAGCGACAGGTAGCGATCATACCAGCGGTAGAAGCTCGTGCGCGGCACGCCGATCATGTCGAGCGTCCGTTTCGCCGGCAGGTGTGACCGCTCCACCTGCCGGATGATCTCGAGCTTCTCGGAGGCGGGATATCTCATGCCTCGTCTCCCCCATCCCCGAGCATGCTTTTTTTGAGCAGGCGGTTCTCCAGGGTGAGATCGGCCACCGCCTCCTTCAGCGCCGAGGCCTCGTGCCGCAACTCCCTGACCTCGGGGCTGCTGGCCTGGCGGGCCGTGTCGCCCGCGAGACGCTTCTTGCCGGCCTCGAGGAACTCCTTCGACCAACTGTAATAGAGGCTCGTGGCGATCCCCTTGCGCCGGCAGAGTTCGGCAATGCTGTCTTCGCCTCGCAGCCCATCCAGGACGATACGGATCTTCTCCTCGGCTGAATGGTGCTTCCGCGTGCGCCGACGGATGTCCTTCACCAGCGACTCCGCCGTCGGTCTGGCTGTTCCGGGTTTCTGTCTCATCTCCACTCCTCGGTGGTTACGATGAGCCAGAAACCCTCCGCTACAAAATCAACTCAGATGTCCCAGAGGCGCTGACGGGGGACACATTTCGCGAGGTCGCGAAAAACTTCGGAAAGCCGGATCTGGCCGGGAAGTGAAGAAATAGTCATGGTCAGCCTGGTGGAGTATGTGTTGCGTCCTGCAACGTTTATCCCGAGAGGAACTCGCTCCAAGCCCGCATTATGTCCCGACGATTCTCCAAGAGTTCCGTACGAAGATATGACCGTTCCACCTCCGAGCCGACACGATGGGCTAGGGCGATCTCTGCCATCTCTCGCGAATAGGCGTTCTCGGCGGCCCAGTCCCTGAATGTCAAGCGAAGTCCGTGTGGCACTGCTGGGCGGCGGTTGCGCTTGTCGAGCCAGCCCGCGCGGCCAGCAGCAAGTTCCGAAGCATGCATCCGCTTCATGACTGCCGAGAGTGACATGTCGGACAATTCTCCGCCGCGCGGCGCAGGGAACACCAATGGATTGCCCTGTAATCTTGGAAGACGGCTCAAGAGAACCATCGCTTTCTCCGGAAGAGGTACCAGATGCTCGCGCTCCATCTTCATACGGTGAGCCGGAACCGTCCAAAGAGCATGCTCGAGATCGATCTCTTCCCGCCTTGCACCGCGGAGCTCCTGAGACCGAGATGCAGTTAGAGCCAGAAATTCCAGCGCCCGCGCCGACATGCCTTCCCTTTGACGCAGCGCTCCAAACCAAGCTGCCGCATCAGTCAAGGCGACAGCAGGGTGATTGCTCTACTTCGCCACGCGTCCCGGTTTGGGCAGTAGCGCATCGAGATTGCCCTTCCATAGTGCCGGGTTGCCGCCTGTACGGTGCCCAGCCACGGTGGCCCAGGAGAGAACCGCTTCGATGCGACCTCGCAGCCGCTTTGCCGTTTCGGTTTTGTCGTACCAGATCGGCTGCAGCACATGCAGCACATCCTGTACGGTTATATCAGATACCGGCATGTGCCCGAGCTCGGGGATGGCGTAGGTGGCAAGCGTGGAGCGCCATTGCGCTGCATGCTTGGCATTCTTGAACTCCGAAAGCTTTGCATCGAGGTAGCGGTCGACGGCATCCGAGAAGGCGAGGCCTCGGCGCTGGGCAGTCATTAAGGCCGCGCGAACTGCCTTGCGCTCCTCAACCGGGTCAATCCCCTGCCTTATACTCTCCTTGGCTTCCCTTGCTCGATCACGAGCTTGGGCCAGTGAAACCTCGGGGTAGCCGCCCAGGCCAATCTCGCGACGGCGGTTGCCGACCACCACGCGCAGTAGCCAAGTGCGACCACCATTCGGCGTGATCTGCAACATGAGGCCAGCCACGCCTCCAACAGCATAGCATGCGTTTCGACCTCGGCCGGGGTGCACCAGGCGCCCTACTTCAAGTGCGGAGAGTTGCTTAGCGAGCTTCGGCATAGCTTACCCACCTTCGTACCCATCATAAATAATAAGGCTTTATGCATTGGGACGCAACAGGTCTCTACAGCAATTCTGTAATAAGTTCTTGTCTCGTAAGGCGCTATAAGACAGGTAGCGACGAAGTGCTGCATGATGGTGGCGGCCTTCGTCTCCGCCACTTTCCCCTTATCGCCAAATGTATTGCCATCGACACGCGCCGGCATTTCGTGCCGGTATGTCCCGTGATCCATGCAGGCAACGCAAGGCGGGAATGACTGGCATCCGGCGGCGGACAGGTCCATCTGAAGCGGGCGGGCAGGATCGCCCGCAGCTGAACCGGAACTGTCGAAAATGTCCCCGAATACCCGTTACGCCCGCCCCACTCAGAGCCAGGTCGATGCCCTGCTGGTCGAAGCCCGCCGGATGCGCGCCGAGGCGATCGCCGGGCTGGTCCGTGGCATGGTCGCGCGGCTGGGCGTGGCCATGGCCGCGCGCCCTCTCGCGGCGTGAGCGGCGGCGTGGTCGCCTGACCACGCCACCACGATCTTTCAGCCAAGCTGCGCGCGCAGCGCCTCGACCTGCGGTTTGACGCGCTCGACTGCTTCGGCCTTCACCGGGCCGAAGCCGCGGATCTCCATCGGTGCCGACAGCAGGGCGCGAAGGATATCCGGGTCGGCCTGTGCCGCCGTCTTGGCGCAATCCGCCATCACGCCCTCGAACCATCCGATCAGCGCGCGCTCCATCCGCCGTTCGGCCGTATAGCCGAACGGATCGAGCCGCGTGCCGCGCAGCCGCTTCATCTGGGCAAGCCGGTTGAAGACCGGTCCGATCCACGGCCCGAAGCCCCGCTTGCGCGGCCTCCCGCGGGAATCGCGCCCCAAGGGGAGCAGGGGCGGCGCGAGGTGATGGGTGACGGTGAAGTTCCCGTCGAACTCCTCGCGCAGCTTGTCCGCAAAGCCGGATTCGACGTGCAGCCGTGCCACCTCGTACTCGTCCTTGTAGGACATCAGTTTGAACAGCGACCGCGCGGCGAGGCCGGTCAGTTCGTCGCCATGTTCCTCGGGCAGCGCGGCGCGGAAGCTGGCGAGCTTCTCGCGGTAGCGCGCCGCCCAGTCCACGTCCTGATAGGCTTCGAGGAACTCGGCCCGGCGCGCGATCAAATGATCGACCGTCTCCTCGGCCCGCTCGCTGTGGCCCAGAGCCGGGTCGAGCGCGTCGGGACGAGCGGCCATCAGCCGGCCGCAGGCCAGCGCCGCGCGGTTCTTCTCCACCGAGACGCCGTTCAGTTCGATCGCCTGTTCCAGGGCGGCAAGGCTGACGGGCACCAGCCCGCGCTGCCAGGCATGCCCGAGCATCATCACGTTGGAATAGACGGCATCGCCCAGGAACGCCTCGGCGGCGGCATTGGCGTCAAAGGCGTCGAGCCCCTCGGCCCCGACCGCCTGGGCGATCGCCGCTTCCCGGGCATCCACCTTCAGGTCGGCGTCGCGATGCAGCACGAGATCGCCGGTGGGCATTTCGGCCCGATTGAGCACGACCCGCGTGCCGGGGCGGTAGCAGACGCTCGCCTTGGGCGAAGAGGATGCGACGATGTCGCAGGCGATCACCGCGTCGGCGCTGCCCTGTTCGATACGGACCTGGCTGATCTCGTCTGGGCTACGGGCGAGGCGGATATAGGACAGCACCGTGCCGAACTTCTGCGCGAAGCCGGTGAAGTCGAGCACGCTCGCGCCCTTGCCCTCCAGATGCGCCGCCATGGTGATCAGCGCGCCGACCGTGACCACGCCCGTGCCACCCACGCCCGACACCAGCAGGTCGTAGGGCCGCGACAGGGTGGGGAGGTCCGGCAGCGGCAGTTCGCGGGCGGTCTCGATCATGTCGAGGCCCGCGCCTTCGCGCTTGCGGCGCGTCGCGCCCTCGACGGTGACGAAGCTCGGGCAGAAGCCTTCGAGGCAGGAGAAATCCTTGTTGCAGCTCGACAGGTTGATCTTCCGCTTGCGACCGAACTCGGTCTCCAGCGGCTCGACGCTCAGGCAGTTCGATGCGACCGAGCAGTCGCCACAGCCTTCGCAGACCAGCTCGTTGATGACGGCGAAGCGCTTGGGGTCCTCCATGGTGCCGCGCTTGCGGCGGCGGCGCTTCTCGGTGGCGCAGGTCTGCTCGTAGATCAGCACGGTGACGCCCGGGATCTCGCGCAGTTCGCGCTGGATCCGGTCGAGATGGCGGCGATGGTCGATAGTGGTGCCCTTGGGGAAATCCGCGTGATCGAATTTCAGCGGGTCGTCCGAGACCAGCGCGATCCGCTCCACCCCTTCGGCCCGGCAGGACTGGGCAATGCCCTGAACGCTGACGGGGCCATCCACCGGCTGGCCGCCGGTCATCGCGACGGCGTCATTGTAGAGGATCTTGTAGGTGATGTTGGTCCCCGCCGCGACCGCCTGCCGGATCGCGAGGCTGCCGGAATGGTACCAGGTGCCTTCGCCGAGGTTCTGGAAGATGTGGCGATTGCCGTTGAACTTCGACGCGGTGACCCAAGGCACGCCTTCGCCGCCCATCTGCGCGTAGCCCAGCGTTTCGCGGTCCATCCACGAGGCCATCACGTGGCAGCCGATGCCCGAATTCGCCTGGCTGCCTTCGGGCAGCTTCGTCGAGGTGTTGTGCGGGCAGCCCGAGCAGAAATAGGGCGTGCGCGTCGCGCCGGGGATCGACAGCACCGGTGGCGGAGTCTCGGTCAGCGCGCGGGCGCGGGCCGGGAAGCCTTCCCCGGGGAACATCTTGTCGAGCCGCCGCGCCAGCACCGGCAGGAGCACCTTGGGGGACAGCTCCCCGGTCCAGGGAAGAAGCGGATTGCCCGGTCCGTCGAACTTGCCGACCATGCGGGCGGGCTTGTGGCCGGGCCAGTCGTAGAAGTATTCCTTGAGCTGGCTCTCGATGATCCCGCGCTTCTCCTCGACGACCAGCACCTCCTGCTTTTCCTGCACGAAGTCGAGCGCCGCGCGGCGGGCCAGCGGCCAGACCATGCCGACCTTGTAGATGTCGATCCCGAGGCGGCGGCACTCGGCCTCGTCGAGGCCCAGGAGCCGCAGCGCCTCCATCAGGTCGAGATGGCCCTTGCCGGTGGTGACGATGCCGAAGCGGGCGTCGGGAATGTCGTAGATCGCGCGGTCGATCGGATTGGCCTCGGCAAAGGCCTGCACCGCGGCCAGCTTGTGCTGCATCCGCGCCTCGATCTCGGGGCTGGGCAGGTCCGACAGCCGGACATGCAGCCCGCCCGGCGGCGCGGTGAAATCGGGCTGCACGAAATCGCGGGGCGGCAGCAGCTCGACCGAGCGGCCGCTCTCCACCGTCTCGGACACCGCCTTGAAGCCGACCCAAGTGCCGGAAAAGCGCGACAGCGCGAAGCCCCATTCCCCGAAGGGAAGGTATTCGCCGACCGAGGCCGGGTTCAGCACCGGCATGAACCACGCCATGAAGGCGACGTCGGACTGGTGCGACATCGAGGAGGAGACGCAGCCATGGTCGTCGCCTGCGACGACCAGCACGCCGCCTTTGGGCGAGGAGCCATAGGCGTTGCCATGCTTGAGCGCGTCGCCCGAACGGTCGACGCCCGGCCCCTTGCCGTACCACATGGAGAACACGCCATCGACCTCGCGCCTGGGGTCGAGCGCGACCTGCTGGGCGCCGAGCACGGCAGTCGCCCCCAGATCCTCGTTCACGGCAGGGAGGAATTCGATCCGATGCGCTTCGAGCTGCGCCTTGCCGCGCCACATTTCTAGATCGAGCGCGCCCAGCGGAGAGCCGCGATAGCCCGAGACGAAGCCGGCGGTGTTCAGCCCCGCTTCGCGGTCGCGTCGCGCCTGGTCGAGCATCACCCGAACCAGCGCCTGCGTGCCGGTCAGGAAAACGCGCCCCTCGGTGCGGTCATAGCGGTCCGACAGACGGTAGCTGCGGAAGCGGTGCGATTGATCGGTCATGGCGGAGTCCTCCCCGACTCTGGCTCGTTTCACTCTGGACCCGACGGTCTGGATATTGCTTTCAGTTTCGCGCGATCAGCGGTAGTTTGCGGAATGCCGTTTCAAACGGTCGCCTGATTTCGGAATGCCATGGTCGAATCTCTCCAGCCTGCCGACATCCGCATCCTCGCCGCTCTTCAGGAGGACGGCCGGCTGTCGAACGCCGATCTGGCCGAGAAGGTCGGCATGTCGGCCTCATCCTGCTGGCGGCGGGTGCGGGCTCTCGAAGAGGCGGGCGCGATCGAGCGACCGGGCGTTCGGCTCAACCCCGAAGCCTGCGGCCTGACCTTTCAGGCAATCGTGCATGTCAGCCTCGTGCGCCACGAAATGCGGCCGGTCGAGGATTTCATTCGCGCGGTGCGGGCCCGGCCCGAGGTGCAGGAATGCTATGCCACCACGGGGCAGGCGGATTACCACCTGCGGGTGCTGTGCCGCGACCTTGCCGCCTACAATGCCTTTCTCGAGGAATTCCTGTTTCGCCAGCCCGCGGTGGCCAGCGCGCAGACCAACATGGTGCTGCGCGCCGTCAAGACGCGGGGCGTGCTGCCGCTCTAGCGGGTCGGCGTGGCGAGGTATTTCGGATCATAGGCGGGCGCCTCGATCCGGCGGCGGCCTTCCTCGGCGCGGGGTAGGGGATCGCAGGACACCAGCTTGTCCCGGGCTTCGGCGGCGAGGCGGGTGTAGATCGCCGTGCCCTGGCTCTTCCATGCGACCTCTTCCTCGGTGAGTTCTCGGATCACCTTGGCGGGCATGCCCACCACCATCGAGCGCGGCGGGATCTGCATCCCGGCCTTCACGAAGGCCAGCGCGGCAACGATGCTCTCGGCGCCGATCACCACGTCGTCCATGATCACCGCGTTCATGCCGACCATGGCGTTCTCGCCCACCCGGCAGCCATGCAGCACCGCGCCATGGCCGACATGGCCGCGTTCCTCGATCACCACGTCCTTGTTCGGAAAGGCGTGCATGACGCAGGTTTCCTGCAGATTGGCGTTGGCGCCGACGATGACCCGGCCGAAATCACCGCGCAGGATCGCGCCGGGGCCGACATAGGCGCCGGGCCCGACATGCGCATCGCCGATCAGGACGGCTTCGGGGTGAACGAAGACGGTCGGATCGACCACCGGGACCACCCCGTCATAAGCATAGACGCGGGCCATCAGAGGTCCCGCTGCTCTTTTGCCACCAGCGTCAGCACGTCGTATTGCGCCACCACCTCGGCATCGTCGCGCAGCACGGTGCAGTCCCAGCGGACCTCGCCGTAATCATCCGTTTCGCGCGGGTTGATCTGCTTGGCGGTAAGCTGGACGCGCAGGCTGTCGCCCGCGTTCACCGGGGTCATGAAGCGCAGATTGTCGACGCCGTAATTCGCCAGTACCGGACCTTCATCGGGCTGCACGAAGAGCCCGGCGGCGAAGGAGACGATCAGATAGCCATGCGCGACGCGGCCTTCGAAGAACGGGTTTCGCTTGGCAGCGGCCTCATCCATGTGGGCGTAGAAAGTGTCGCCGGTGAAGGTCGCGAAATGCTCGATGTCCTCGACCGTCACCTTGCGGGCGGGCGTAACGACCGTGTCGCCGATCTCCAGCTCCGCCAGCGACTTGCGGAACGGGTGCACGTCGGTCTCGCGGCGGGTGGCACCCGGCATCCATTGGCCGATGACGGCGGTAAGCTGGTCCGGCGTGCCCTGCAGCGCGGTGCGCTGCATGAAGTGCTTCACGGCGCGCATGCCGCCGAGCTCCTCGCCGCCGCCCGCGCGGCCCGGCCCGCCATGCACCATCTGGGGCAGGGGGGAGCCGTGGCCGGTCGAGGTCTTGGCCGAGAGACGGTTGCCGAACAGCACCCGGCCATGCAGCTTGGCGATGCCGCGACCCAGCGTCTTTGCGACTTCGGTATCGTCGGTGAAGACCGAGGCGACCAGCGAGCCCGCGCCGCGATTGGCGATCTCAATCGCCTCGTCCAGCGTGTCATAGGGCATCAGCGTGCAGACTGGGCCGAAGGCTTCGATCTCGTGCGGGGCCTTGGCGGTCAGTGGCTGGTCGCAGACCAACACGCAAGGCGCGACGAACGCACCCGTCTCCGGCACCGCCCCCGGTGCGATGGCGATGCGGGCCTCGGCGCCGATCGCCTCTACGGCGCGGCGGACCTCCTCGACCTGATCCGTAGAGGCCAGCGCGCCCATGCGCGTCGCCGCATCGCCGGGATGGCCGATCACGGTCTTCTCGATTCGGGCCTTCAGCGCCTCGACGGCCGGTTCGACCAGCGCGCGCGGCAGGATGGCGCGACGGATCGCGGTGCATTTCTGACCCGCCTTGGCAGTCATCTCGCGATGCACTTCCTTGACGAAAAGATCGAACTCCGGGCTTTCGGGTGTGGCATCTTGACCAAGGATGCAGGCGTTGAGGCTGTCGGCCTCGGCGGTGAAGCGCACAGCGTTCTCGATGATCGCGGGCGTATTGCGTAGCTTGCGCGCCGTCGCGGCCGAACCGGTGAATGTCACCACGTCCTGGCAGGTGACACGGTCCAGCAGGTCGCCGGTGCGACCGCAGATCAGCTGCAGCGCGCCCTCGGGCAGTTCGCCGGTCTCAAAGATCAGCCGCACACAGGCTTCGGTCAGATAGGCGGTCTGGCTCGCGGGCTTCACGATCGCGGGCATGCCGGCGAGCCATGTCGGCGCGAGCTTTTCCAGCATCCCCCAGACCGGGAAGTTGAAGGCATTGATGTGGATCGCCACGCCTTCCAGTGGCATCAGGATGTGCTGGCCAATGAAGCTGCCATCCTTGGACAGGATCTCAGGCGCGCCATCGGGGATGACATGCGCGTTGGGCAACTCGCGGCGGCCCTTGGAGGCGTAGGAGAGCATCGTGCCGATGCCGCCCTCGATGTCGACCCAGCTGTCGGAACGGGTCGCGCCCGTGGCGGTGGAGATCGCGTAGAGCTCCTCCTTGCGCTCCATCAGCGCCAGACCGATCCGCTTCATCATCATCGCGCGCTGATGCGTGGTCATTTCACGAAGAGCAGGGCCGCCCTTCTCGCGGCCAAAGCTCAGCATCTCCTCCATGTCGATGCCGGTGGCGTCGACCCGGGCGACCGGATCACCGGTCGCGGCATCGGCCACGACCTGACCCTCGCCGGTGCCGGCCTGCCAGCGGCCGGCGACATAGGACTCGAGGCGGCGCGGTTCGGTGGGAATGGCGTCCAGCATGCTCAGTGTCCTTCGTATTCGATGATGATTTCGTCCGAGAGCGGCAGGCACTGGCAGGTCAGCACCAGCCCGTCCGCCACCTCGTTGTCCTCGAGCGCGTAGTTCTGCATCATCTCGACCTCGCCGGACTTCACCCGGCCGATACAGGTCGAGCAGACGCCCGCCTTGCAGGAGAAGGGCGCGTCGATGTCATGCTCGCGTGCCGCGTCCAGCACCGACTGGCCGCTGCGCGGCATCTTGAAGCTGCGCGACACGCCGTCGAGGATCACGGTCGCGCGAACCATGTCGCCGCTCTCGCGCGCGGCCTGCGCGGCGGCCCGCATCTTGGCGCGCCCGGGCTGGGCGGCGCCGAACAGCTCGAACTTGATCTTTTCCTTCGGCATGCCCGCCTCTTCGAGCGCGCTCGCCACGTCCTTCATCATCGCCTCGGGGCCGCAGATGAAGGCCATCTCGGCCTCGGGGCTGACCCAGGGGCCGAACAGCGCGCGGCATTTCTCGGCGTCGATCCGGCCCGAGAACAGTTCGATCTCCTGCGCCTCGCCCGAGAAGACATGCACCACGTTCAGCCGGTCGAGATATCGGTCCTTCAGGTCGCCGATCTCGCGCTTGAACATTACCGATGACAGCTGCCGGTTGCCGTAGACCAGCGTGAAGCGGGCAGCGTGAGAACCTGAGAGGATGCTCTTGGCAATCGACAGCACCGGGGTAATGCCGGAGCCCGCGGCAAAACCGAGATAGTGCTTCTCGCCTGCTTCTTCGGGCGCATGAAACCGGCCCTGCGGCGGCAGCGCCTCGAGCGTGTCGCCGACCTTCAGATCGTGCTTGGCAAAGCTGGAGAACGCCCCGCCATCGACCTTCTTGATGCCGACCCGCAGCCCCTCCTCGGGGGTGGCGCAGATCGAATAGGAGCGGCGCAACTCTTCGCCCTCGAATTCACGGCGAAAGGTAAGATACTGGCCGGGGCGGAAGCGGAACTTGGCGCAGTCGCCCTTGGCGGGGGCGAGCGAGACCACCACCGCGTCGCGGGTGTCGTGGTCGATGCCGGTGACGGTCAGCGGATAGAACTCTTGCATCAGATCGCCTTGAAGTAATCGAAGGGCTCGCGGCAGTCGCGGCAGCGGAACTGCGCCTTGCAGGGGGTAGAGCCGCGCGCCGCGATGGCCTCGGTGTTTTCCGAGCCGCAAAGCGGGCAGGCGGCGCTCTGGGCCGACAGCATACCGGCGCAGTTGGCGGCATTCAGTTGCGGGGGGGCGATGCCGTAATCGAGCAGCTTTTGGCGCCCCTCATCGGTGATCCAGTCGGTCGACCAAGGCGGCGACATCCTGCGACGCACCTCGACCTTGTCGATGCCGCGGTCGCGCAGCGCGGTTTCGATGTCGAGCGCGATCACCAGCGTCGCGGGGCAGCCGGCATAGGTTGGCGTGACGTCGACCACCAACGTGTCCTCCTCCCAGCCGACGTCGCGGACGATGCCGAGATCCACGACCGAGATCGCCGGGATCTCGGGGTCGGGCACCTCGCCCAGCCAGCCGCGCACGGTGTCGGGATCGGGGCGCATCGCGCTCACCAGCGTGCGTCGGGGAAGCTGCGCGGGATCGACTGCATCTCGGCCAGGATATAGCCCATGGTCTCGGTGTGGATGCCGGTGCGACCGCCGATGCGGGCGTGGCCGTTGCCGGGGATCTCCAGCGTCGCGCGGGACATCGTGGCGGCGGTCTCGGCCTCGAAGGCCGTGCGGACACGGTCGAGGCCCGACAGCACGCCTTGCGCCGCGAGCGTCTCCTCGACCTCGTCGGTCGCCATCAGGTCGGCCGCATAGGGCCACAGCGCGTCGAGCGCGCCCTGCATCTTGGCACGGCTCTCCTCCGAACCGTCGCCCAGGCGCACGATCAGGTCGCGCGAGCGGTCGATGTGATAGCGCACCTCCTTCACCGATTTCTGTGCCAGATCGCGGATCGGCTCGAAGCCGCTCTCGCAAAGCGCCTCCTGCATCGGCAGGTGCCAGGCATCGAACAGGTATTGCCGCATCAGCGCATGGGCGAAGTCGACATTCGGCCGCTCTACCAGCTGCGCGTTGAGGAACTGCCGCTCGGTGCGGAAGAAGGCGAGGTCGTCCGGGGTGCGACCCTTGCCCTCGGTTTGGGCGGCGATCTCGTACCACAGCTGGGTCTGGCCGATCAGGTCGAGGCCCATATTGGCAAAGGCGATGTCTTCCTCGAGCACCGGGGCGTGGCCGCACCACGCCGCGGTCTGCTGGCCGAGGATCAGCGTGGTGTCGCCCATCCGCAGGCAGAAGGTGACAAGCGGATCCATCACATCGCCCCCACGTCGTCGGGGATCTCGAAGAAGCTCGGGTGGCGGTAGACCTTGGACTTCGGCGCCGCGAAGTTCTGCTCGGCGGTGTCCGGGTCGAAAGCGGTGATCTTGTTCGATTCCACCACCCAGATGCTCATGCCCTCGTTGCGGCGGGTATAGACGTCACGCGCGTTCTTCAGCGCCATTTCGGCGTCGGGCGCATGCAGCGAGCCGACATGCCTGTGCGACAGCCCGTGCTGACCGCGGATGAAGATCTCCCACAGGGGCCATTCCTTGCTCATCTCGCTCACTCCGCCGCGATGGTCTGCTGTTTCTCGGCATGGGCGGTCAGCCCGTCGCGATACCACGCGCCGTCGTCCCAGGCCTTGTTGCGCGCCGCCAGCCGGTCGCGGTTGCACGGGCCGTTGCCCTTGAGCACCTCGTAGAACTCCGTCCAGTCGGGCTCTCCGAAATCGTAGCCGCCCTTGTCCTCGTTCCAGGCGAGGTCGGGGTCGGGCACGGTGAGGCCCAGCCATTCGGCCTGCGGCACGGTCTGGTCGACGAATTTCTGGCGCAGCTCGTCATTGGTGTTCTGCTTGATGCCCCACTTCATCGACTGCTCGGAATGCACCGAGTCCTTGTCGGAGGGGCCGAACATCATCAGCGAGGGCCACCACCAGCGGTTCAGCGCGTCCTGCGCCATCGCCTTCTGATCCTCGGTGCCCTGGCAGAGCTGGCGCATGATGTCGAAGCCCTGGCGCTGGTGGAAACTCTCTTCCTTGCAGATGCGGATCATGGCGCGCGAATAGGGCCCGTAGGAGCAGCGCTGCAGCGGCACCTGGTTCATGATCGCCGCGCCATCGACCAGCCAGCCGACCGCGCCGATATCGGCCCAGGTCAGGGTGGGGTAGTTGAAGATCGAGGAGTACTTGGCCTTGCCCGCCAGCAGCTGCGCGGTCATCTCGTCGCGCGAGATGCCCAGCGTTTCGGCCGCGCAATAAAGGTAGAGCCCATGCCCGGCCTCGTCCTGCACCTTCGCCAGCAGGATCGCCTTGCGCTGCAGGCTCGGCGCGCGGGTGATCCAGTTGCCCTCGGGCAGCTGGCCCACGATCTCGGAATGGGCGTGCTGACCGATCTGGCGGATCAGCGTCTTGCGATAGCCCTCGGGCATCCAGTCATTGGCCTCGATCCGCACGCCGCGGTCGATCTTGGCTTGGAACTCCCGGTCCTTCTCCGAAGTCTCGGCGGCCCCGGTCTCGACGAGCTGTGCATACATGACAGGTCTCCTACGGATGAGGTGCGCGGCAATCACCTCACGGGATTCTACGCTTCCTGCAAATTATGTGACACGTAAAGCGGCACGTTTCAAGTCACAAGGCGGAGGTCGCGTGATGCTTCTGCCGCTGTTCCGCCCAGCGGAACGGGCAAGGGGGTCAGTCGTAGGAGAGATCGGCGATGCGCCGGGCGATCCGGGTCGGATCTGCCCGGAGAGGGCCGTCGCGATCGACGAAGTCTCGGGCCACGGCGGCATCGGCGCCGGGCGTTAGATGCAGGTAGAGCCGGGCGAAGAGCGCTCGCACCGCCGGTCCCTGCCAATCCTCGGGCAGCATGCCCAGCGGCAGCGCCGGATCGGACAGCGCGATGTCGCGATAGACATGGACCAGCAGCAACCGCAGACCGAGCGCCTCCTCGGGGCTGCAGGAGACGCCGTCGAGCGGGGCGAAGGCCGTCATGAATCGCGTCATCCGTTCGGCCAGCGCCTCGAGCGGCCAGGCCGCGCGGGCCATCTCCGTGAGGTCGTCATCGGTGGTGGCGCGAAAATGCGGCGCGCCCAGTCGCGGCAGCGGATCGCCGCGATCGGGAAGGATCGCCAAATAGGGGTCGGCCATGCCGAAGCGCAGCCGCGTCAGCCGCGCCACCAGCGCCTCGCGGCCCGGCCCCTGCGGCAGGGCAACGAGGTGCCAGCCCTTCAGCGGCTCGGCCCGGGGGCGGCGATAGATCAGCCGGGCGGCGCGCTGGAATTCCTCTGCCGCCGAGGGGGTCAGCCGGTAATAGCTGCGCCGCCCGTCCTTCACGCCCTCGATCCTCTCGGCCGCCACCAGCCGCGAGACGGCGGTGCGCACCCGGCTCTCGCTCAGCCCGACGGCGGCGCAGGCGGAGATGATGTTGCCCATCCAGATCTCGCCGCCGCGCGGTGCCACCACGTCGCCGTAGAGCGTGACGATGAAGGCGCCGGCGCTGACCGGATGGGCGGCGAGGGCATGGTCGAGGGCGTCAGGCGACATGTCGGCTCCGGGTTGTGCGCGAGGACCCGTGTACTGCCCTCGCGTCAAAGGCACAATTCAGCCCTTGGGCCGAGCATCGACGACGCGGCGTGCCTTGCCCTCGGAGCGGGCGATGCTGCCGCAAGGCTTGATCTCGACCTTGCAGGACACGCCGACCACGCTCTTTACATGGCCGGTCAGTTCGCGCGCGGCGGCCTGCGCCGTCGCCTCGTCGACCTCCGTCTTGCATTCGCAATGGATGCACATCTCGTCCATCCGGCCGCTCCGCGACAGGTGGATCTGGTAATGCGGGGCGAGCGCCGCGCATTTCAGGATCTGTTCCTCGATCTGGGTCGGGAAAACATTGACCCCGCGCAGGATGATCATGTCGTCGCTGCGCCCGGTCACCTTCTCCATCCGCCGCATCGAGCGCGCGGTGCCCGGCAGCAGCCGGGTCAGGTCGCGGGTGCGGTAGCGGATGATCGGGAAGGCCTCCTTGGTGAGCGAGGTGAAGACCAGCTCGCCCTTCTGGCCGTCCTCGACCGGTTCGCCGGTCTCGGGGTCGATGATTTCAGGGTAGAAGTGATCCTCCCAGATATGCAGCCCATCCTTGGTCTCGACGCATTCCTGCGCGACGCCCGGGCCCATGACCTCGGACAGGCCGAAGATGTCGACCGCGTCCATGTCGAAGGCCTGCTCGATCTCCTCGCGCATCGCGTTGGTCCAGGGCTCGGCACCGAAGATTCCGGTTCGCAGCGAACTTTGCCGCGGATCGAGCCCGGCGGCGCGGTAGGCGTCGAGGATCGACAGCATGTAGGAGGGGGTGACCATGATGATCGACGGCTTGAAATCCTCGATCAGCGTGATCTGCCGCTCGGTCATCCCGCCCGAGACCGGCACCACGGTGCAGCCAAGACGCTCGGCCCCGTAATGCGCGCCGAGGCCCCCGGTGAACAGGCCATAGCCATAGGCGACGTGGCAGATGTCGCCCGGCGCGCCGCCCGCGGCGCGGATCGAACGGGCCATCAGGTCGGCCCAGGTGTCGATGTCGTTCCTAGTATAGGCGACCACGGTCGGCTTGCCGGTCGTCCCCGAGGAGGCGTGCAGCCGCGCGATCCGGTCCTGCGGCACGGCGAACATGCCGAACGGGTAGTTGTCGCGCAGGTCCTGCTTCACGGTGAAGGGAAACTTCCTGATGTCCGACAGGGACTTGAGATCGCCGGGATGAACGCCGCAGGCGTCGAACTTCGCCTTGTAGAAGGGCGAGCCTTCATAGGCGCGGGTCAGGGTTTCCTTCATCCGCCGCAACTGCAGCGCGGCGATCTCGTCGCGCGAGGCGGTTTCGATCGGGTCGAGGGGCGCGCGCGCCCCGGTGGGTCTTGTGAGCATCTCGTCCTCCCTCTGGCGCGTCCTCCCGCGCCGTTTTCCCTCAGCGCCGCGTCACGATGCGCGATGTGCCCCTGAAACTGGCGATCAGTGTGCCGTCCTCGCGGCGCACCGCCACGTCGTAAAGCCCCGAGCGTCCGTTGCGGGTCACCTCGGTGCCGGTGCCGGTCAGCAGGTCGCCCAGCCGACCGGGTGCGTGGTAGACGATGTCGCACTGCACCCCGACGGCCTGGTAGTCATAGCTGTTCGCGGCAAAGGCGAAGACGCTGTCGGCGAAAGCGAAAGTCATGCCGCCATGCAGCGTGCCGTGGCCGTTCACCATGTCCTCGCGCACCCGCATCCGCATCACCGCGCGACCCGGCCCCACCTCGAGCAGTTCCATTCCCATCGCCTTGCTGGCGGTGTCCTCGGCCCACATCTCGGCGGTGCGCTTCTCGGCCTGCGCCTGCGGGTCGAGCTTCATCTCCACCGCCCCGCTCATTGCGCCCGCCCGGTGAAGACCGGCTCCCGCTTCTCTGTGAAGGCGCGTACGCCTTCGGCGTAGTCGGGCGAGAAGCCCGCCTTGCGCTGCAGGTCCCGCTCGAGGTCGAGGCTGGCGTCGAGATCCTGCCCGCCTGCCGCCTGGATCGCCTGCTTGGTCAGGCCAAAGCCATAGGTCGGCCCCTTGGCGAGGGCGGTGGCCAACGCGGTGGCTTCCTCGATCAGAGCGGCGTCCGGTACCGTTTTCCAGATCAGGCCCCATTCGGCAGCCTGCTGGGCGGGCAAGGGAGCACCGGTCAGCGCCAGCGCCTTGGCGCGTGCCTCGCCCAGCGCCCGGGTCAGCGTCCAGGTGCCGCCCGAATCCGGCACGAGGCCGAGCTTGGCGAAGGACTGGATGAAGCGGGCGCTTTCGGCCGCGATGACGATGTCGCAAGCGATGGCGAGATTCGCGCCTGCGCCGGCCGCGACGCCGTTGACCGCGCAGATCACCGGCTTGGGCAGGTCCCGGATGGCCCGCACGAGCGGGTTCCACAACGTGCCGATCGTCTCGCCCAGATCGGGCGCGCCGCCCTCGGCGTCGGGGTGGCGCTGGCCGAGATCCTGTCCGGCGCAGAAGCCGCGCCCCGCACCGGTCAGCAGCACCGCGCGCACCGCCTCGTCCTCGGACGCGCGTGACAGCGCCCGGCGCAGCGCCGCGTGCAGGTCTGGGGTGAATGCGTTCAGCCGCTCGGGCCGGTTCAGCGTCAGGCGCAGCACGCCGTCCGACAGCTCTTCGAGCAGATTGGGCTCGGTCATGGTCCCTCCCACAGGTCGCGCACGCCCCGGCCTTCAGGACCGTGCCCGGTGTTTAGGAAAGGGGCACGGAAATGGGGCGGCTTCCGCAAAAATGTGTTGCATGACGGTCGCGGGTGGTCAATGAATAAAGCGTCACGCAATGCCAAAAATACGCGCTTTGGCGTGACGAAAGGGAGGAATGACATGAGAAGACAAGCCGTTGCCGCCGGCGTCTCGGCGCTGGCGATTCTGGCCGCCGCACCCGCCATCGCCGAGATCCGGATCGGCGCCTCGCTCGCCATCACCGGCCCGGCCGCCTTCCTCGGCGACCCGGAGGCCAAGACGCTCGAGATGCTGGTCGAGGAACTCAACGCCAATGGCGGCATCAACGGCGAAGAGGTCGAGCTGATCGTCTATGATGACGGTGCCGATCCCAACAAGGCGCGCACCTTCGCGACCCGTCTCATCGAGGAGGACGAGGTGGTCGCGGTGATCGGCGGCTCGTCCACCGGCGCGACCATGGCGATGGCGCCGCTCTTCACCGATTACGAGATCCCCTTCATCAGCCTCGCTGGCGCGGTGGTGATCGTCGACCCGGTGCAGGAATTCGTCTTCAAGACCCCGCATACCGACCGCATGGCCTGCGAGAAGATCTTTGCCGACATCACGGCGCGCGGCCTGTCGAAGGTCGGGTTGATTTCGGGCACCGACGGCTTCGGCGCCTCGATGCGCGAACAGTGCCTCGACGTGGCCGAAGCCTCGGGCGTCGAGATCGTCGCCGATGAAAGCTATGGCGCGACCGACAGCGACATGACCCCGCAGCTCACCAACATCGCCGCCACCGATGGCATCGAGGCGATTGTGAACCCCGGCTTCGGCCAAGGCCCGGCGGTGGTGACGCGCAACTACGCCCAGCTCGGGCTGGATCTGCCGTTCTACCAGAGCCACGGCGTCGCCTCCGATGCCTTCCTCGATCTCGCCGGCGAAGCGGCCGAGGGGCTGCGCCTGCCCGCGACGCCGCTGCTGATCCCCGACCAGCTCGCCGAGGACGACCCGCAGCGTCAGCCGGTGCAGGACTACATCGCGGCCTACGAGGAAAAATACGGCGAGAAGCCCTCGACCTTCGGCGGCTATGCCTATGACGCCTTCCACCTGCTGGTCGACGCGATCGAGCGGGCCGGTTCGACCGATCCGGTCGACATCCGCGACGCGCTCGAAGCGACCGAGGGCCATGCGGGCGTCACCGGCGTCTACAGCTTCACGCCCGAGGATCACATGGGGCTCGACCTGTCGGCCTTCCGCATCCTCGAGGTCGCGGATGGTGGTTGGAAACCGGTCGAAGAATAGAAGGGGCGCGTCTTGTCGGAGCTTCTGCAATTCCTGATCTCGGGGATCACGGTGGGCGCGATCTACGCGGCCATCGCCCTGGGCTTCACCCTGATCTACAACGCATCCGGCGTGGTGAACTTCGCACAGGGCGAGTTCGTGGTGATCGGCGGCATGACGGCGGCGGCGCTGATCGGTGCGGGCGTCCCGGTCTGGATCGCCGCGCCGCTGGCGGTGATCGCGGGCATGCTGGTGGGGGTTCTGCTCTACCGGCTGGCGATCCGGCCGGCGGGGCAGGCGCCGCTGGTGTCGCTGATCATCATCACGATCGGCGCCAGCATCTTCCTGCGCGGTGCCATGCAGGCAGTCTTCGACAAGCAGATCCATCGATATGACGGCTTTTCCGGCGACGCGCCCCTGCGCGTCGGCGGGGCCACCATCCTGCCGCAGAGCCTGTGGATCATCGGCGGCAGCGTCGCGGTCTTCGCCTTTTTGGCGTGGTTCCTGAACCGCACCCGCGCCGGGCGCGGCATTCGTGCCACCGCGTCGAACCGCATGGCGGCCGCGCTCGTCGGCATCAACACCGGCCGCGCAATGAACCTGTCCTTCGCGCTCTCCGCGGCGATCGGCGCGCTGGCCGGGGTGCTGGCGACGCCGGTGACCTTCACCAGCTACGACGTCGGGGTGCTGATGGCGCTCAAGGGCTTCTCGGCCACCATGCTTGGCGGTGTCGGATCGCCCCTCGGCGCGCTCGCGGGCGGGCTTCTGATCGGGCTGATCGAGGCGCTGACGGCGGGCTACATCTCGTCGGACTACAAGGACGCCTCCGCCTTCATCGTCATCCTTCTGGTGCTGTTCCTGCGCCCGCAAGGTCTGTTCGGCGCACGTATCATGGAGCGGGTGTGATGGCCGGGCAGGGGACCACTGCGGCGACCGCGCCGGTCGAAACGGCCCGTCGGGCCCATGCAGGCGATGGCAAGGCGCGCGCCCTGATCGGACCGGGGCTGCGCACCTTCCTGATCTTTGCGGTTCTCGTCGCCCTCGGCGCGCTGATCTTTCCGTCGAGCTATTTCTACCGCGTCGGCACGCTGGTCTGGATCAACACCTTGGCCGTCACCGGCATCGTGGTGCTGCTCGGTTATGTCGGCCTCGTCAGTCTCGGCCATGCCGGGTTCTTCGCGATCGGCGCCTATGCGACGGCGATCGGCCCGAACTACGGCATTCCCTCGCCGCTCGCCATGGCGGGGGGCGTGGCGCTGGCAGGGCTGCTGGCGCTGGTCGTAGGCCGGCCGATCCTGCGGCTGTCGGGCTATTACCTCGCCATCGCGACGCTGGGCCTTGGTATGCTGATCTGGATGGTCCTGTCCAAGGAGGCCTGGCTGACCGGCGGGCCGGACGGCATGACCGTGTCGGGCATGAATGCCCGCAATCTGTTCAAGCTCGTGGGGCTGAAGCTGAAATCGGCCGAGGCGTGGTACTGGGTCGCGGGCTTCGTCGCGGCGATCGGCGCGGCGATTGCCGTGAACCTCGCGAACAGCCCGTCGGGCCGCGCCCTGCGGGCGATTCACGACAGCGACGTCGCCGCGCGCTCGCTCGGCATCGACGTGGCCCGGGCCAAGTCGCGCGCCTTCGTGATCTCGGCGATCTATGCCGCCGTGGCCGGGGCGCTACTGGCGCTGGCCAATGGCTACATCACCCCGGAAACCGGGGGCTTCATGCATTCGGTCGAGATGGTGACCATGGCGGTGTTGGGCGGCGCGGCCTCGGTCTTCGGGGCGCTGGTCGGGGCGCTGATCCTGACGGCGCTGCCGCAGCTGCTCACCGTCTTCGCTGATTACGAGCACATGGTGCTGGGCGCGATCATGGTTGTCACGATGATCGCCATGCGCCGCGGCCTCGTGCCCTTCATCGCCGATCTGTGGAATCGGAGGAAATCATGAGCCTCGAGATCGACGGCATCGGGATCGCCTTTGGCGGCATCAAGGCCGTGGACGGGGTGAGCTTCACCGCCAAGCCGGGTGAGGTGACCTCGATCATCGGTCCGAACGGCGCCGGCAAGACGACGCTGTTCAACCTCGTCTCCGGCGTCTACCGCGCGAGTGCGGGGACCGTGCGCATCGACGGGCGCGACGTGACCGGCCTGCCGGCGCATGAGCTGGCGCGATGCGGCATGGCCCGCACCTTCCAGAACTTGCAGGTCTTTCCGCAGATGAGCGCGCTCGACAACGTCATGACCGGCTGCCACATGCAGGAGAAATCGAATCTGCTGGCCGATCTTCTGGGACTTGGCCCGGCGCGGCACGCGACCGCCCGAAGCCGCGACGCCGCCATGGCGGCGCTGGCGCGCGCGGGGCTTGCCGATCTCGCGCATCGCCCGGCTTCGGAGATGTCCTATGGCCAGCTCAAGCGGCTGGAGATCGCGCGCGCGCTGGTCACCGGCTGCACGATCCTGCTGCTCGACGAACCGGCGGCGGGCTGCAACGCGGTGGAGCCTCGCGAGGTCGACGACCTGATCCACGCCATCGCCGAGGAGGGAAAGACCGTGGTGCTGATCGAACACGACATGCGGATGGTCATGCGCATCTCGTCGCACATCGTGGTGCTCGATCAGGGCCGCAAGATCGCCGAGGGCGGGCCCGAGGAGATCCGCACCAACAGCCAGGTCATCGCCGCCTATCTGGGCGTGCATGGCGCTGCCGAAGCCGAGGCCGCCGCCCATGCCTGAGACCACCGAACCGCTCCTGTCGATCACCGGCCTGCGGAGCGCCTATGGGCCGATCGAGGTGCTGCACGGCATCGATCTCACCGTGAGGGAGGGCGAGATCGTCTCGCTGGTCGGGGCCAATGGCGCGGGCAAGACGACCCTGATGCGCTGCATCTCCGGCGTGCAGCCGATCAAGGCGGGGGCCATCCGCTTTGAGGGAGAGGACATCGCGCGTCGCCCCGACCACGCCCGTGCAGGCCTCGGCATCGCCCATTCGCCGGAAGGCCGGCAGATCTTCGGAGATCTGAGCGTGTCCGAGAACCTTGCGCTGGGCGGTTATCACCGTCGCGATGCGCTCGGTCCCGACATGGAGGAGGTGTATCGCCTGTTTCCGATCCTGCGCGACAAGTCGGCCCTGCCGGCAGGCGGGCTGTCGGGTGGGCAGCAGCAGATGCTCGCCATCGGTCGCGCCATCATGGGCCGGCCGCGGCTTCTGCTGCTCGACGAGCCGTCGATGGGCCTCGCTCCGGTGCTGGTCGATCAGGTGTTCGCGGTGGTGAAGAGCCTGCGCGATCGCGGCGTGACGCTGCTGATGGTCGAGCAGAACGCCTATGCAGCGCTGTCGATCGCGGATCGCGGTTATGTTATGGAGCAGGGCGAGATCACGCTATCGGGCTTGGCCTCCGAGCTGATCGCCGACCCGCGCATCCGCGAGGCCTATCTCGGCGCCTGACAGCAGTTTCTCGCAACTTCCGATTGTATGGAGCGGCGGGCGGCCCCAGGGTCACGGCATGACCAAGGCCCTGCGCATTCCGCCCTCGACGGGCCGACCGCCTCTTCAAGCGCGCTTCACCGCCGGGGAGGGGCGCGAATTGGCGATCGTGCTGCCGGGGTTGCGCAATGGCTGCGATCGCCCGCTGTTGCAGGGCACCGCCGCTTTGTTCGAGCGGGCAGGCTGCGACGCGGCGCGGCTGGCGTTCGATTATGCCGAGGATGAGGCCTTCCTAGGCGCCCCCGGTGCCGAGCAGTTTACCCCCATCGCGGTGGATGGGCGGGATGTCGTGGCGCATCTGTCGGCCATGCGCCTCTACGAGCGGGTCTGGCTGATCGACAAATCGCTCGGCACGCTGTCGATGGGCGCGGCCCTGTCGGCCGGGCTTTGCGCCCCGGAACGGACCCGGGCGATCTGGCTGACCCCGAGCCTGCTCGGCACGCCGCTTTTGTCCTGGATGGGCGACTGGCCGGGAAGGGGATTGGCGGTGCTGGGAACCGAGGATCCCTCCAACCGCCCAGAACTGCGCGAAGCCCTCGGCGACAGCCGGGGCTGCCTCTGTACATGGTGGCGGGGGCTGATCATGGCTTTGATCATGTCGAGGGGGATGAGGCCGCGCAGCGGGCCGTCGCCGAAGCCATCGATGCAATGAGAGAGTGGAGAGAGCGGGAGTTTTGACGCTCGGATGAACGAAGGGGGCCAACTGGCCCCCTTCTCAGTTCAGCTTTCCGGTGCCTCGGCCGAGGGCTTGCCCTCACCCTCGGGAAAGAAGCAGGCCGACTTCTGGAGGGCGCCGTCGAGCAGCGGCCGCGCGGCGCGGCACTTGTCCTGTGCCTTCCAGCAGCGCGGTGCGAAGGCACAGCCGGGCGGCACTGCGAGCGGCGAGGGTAATTCGCCCTCAAGCTTGATCCGCTCCTTGGCGGCTTCCGGGTCGGCCCGCGGCGTCGCCGACAGCAACGCCTTGGTATAGGGATGCTGCGGGTTGTCGAAGATCATCTCCTTCGGACCCGTCTCCACCGCCCGGCCCAGATACATCACCGTCACCTCGTCGGCGACGTGACGCACCACCGACAGGTCGTGGCTGATGAACAGGTACGCCAGCTGCATCCGCTCCTGCAGGTCGATCAGCAGGTTCAGCACCGAGGACTGGATCGACACGTCGAGCGCCGAGACCGGCTCGTCGAGCACCAGCACCTCCGGCTCCAGCATCAGCGCCCGGCCGATCGCCACGCGCTGGCGCTGGCCGCCCGAGAACATGTGCGGGTAGCGGTCGAAATGCTCGGGCCGCAGGCCCACCAGACGCAGCATCTCGCGCGCCTTGGCCTCGCGCTCCGACGCCGGCATGTCGGGCCGGTTGATGAGCAGCGGCTCCATCAGGATCTGGCCGATCCGCTGGCGCGGGTTGAGCGAGCCGTATGGATCCTGGAACACGATCTGCACCTTCGAGCGCAGGCCTTTCCAGGCATCGGGGGTGGCGTTGGTCCCGGAGATTTCCAGATCGCCGCGCGTCGGCTCCTCGATCAGCGTCACGACGCGGGCGAGGGTGGACTTGCCGCAGCCGCTTTCGCCGACAACGGCGAGGGTGCGGCCCGGCGTCAGTTCGAAATCGAGATCCGACAGCGCGCGCACCACGCGGGGCTTGGCGAACAGCCCGCCGCCTACCTCGTAATGGCGCGTCAGCCCGCGTGCGGTGACGACGGGGCCGGTCTTTGCGGTCGGGGCGTCTGTGGTCACGGCACTCACGAGGCGAGCCTTTCGTCGGTGTTGAGCGGGTAGTGGCAGCGCGCGAGGCCGAGATCTGGCCCGCGCGGCGCCGGCGGCACCTTGCGGCAATGATCGTCCGCATAGGGGCAGCGTGGCGAGAACAGGCAGCCCTGCGGTCGGTCGAACTGGCCGGGCACCACGCCCGGGATGGTCGGCAACCGCCTGTCGGTCGCGCGCTCGGGGAGGGCCGCGAGCAGTGCCGAGGTGTAGGGGTGGTGCGGCGACCGGAACAGCGGGCGCACCGGCTGCTCCTCGACCTTCTGGCCGGCGTAATGCACGGAAACGCGCTGGGCGGTCTCGGCCACCACGCCCATGTCGTGTGTGATCAGCACGAGGCCCATGCCGGTCTCGTCCCTCAGCCGCACCAGCAGATCGAGGATCTGAGCCTGGATCGTCACGTCGAGCGCCGTGGTCGGCTCGTCGGCGATCAGGAGCTTTGGATTGCAGGAGATCGCCATGGCGATCATCACCCGCTGGTTCATGCCGCCCGACATCTGGTGCGGGAAGGCCTTGAGCCGCTGCTCGGGATCGGGGATGCCGACCAGTTCGAACAGCTCCAGCGCGCGCGCCTGCGCGGCCTTGCGGCCCATGCCGAGATGGATCTTCAGCGCCTCGCGGATCTGGAAGCCCACGGTGAAGCACGGGTTGAGCGAGGACATCGGCTCCTGGAAGATCATCGCCAGGTCCTTGCCGACGATCTTGCGGCGGGCGCGGGCGGACATCTTCGACAGGTCGTGCCCGTCGAAGACCATCTCGTCGGCCGTCACCTTGGCGGTCCAGGGCAGCAGCCCCATCAGCGCCAGCATCGACACCGACTTGCCCGATCCGCTTTCGCCGACGATGGCCAGCACGTCGCCCTTGTCGACGTCGAGATCGACCTGATCGACGGCGCGGAAGCGGCCGCCGGTGGTCGCGAACTCGACCGAGAGGTTGCGCAGTCTCAGAAGGCTCATGAGATCAGCTCCGCTTCAGTTTCGGGTCGAGCGCGTCGCGCAGGCCGTCGCCCATCAGGTTGATGGCGAGCACGGTGATCAGGATCGCCAGGCCGGGCAGGGTGACCACCCACCAGGCGCGCAGGATGAATTCGCGCGCCTCGGCCAGCATGGTGCCCCATTCGGGGGTCGGCGGCTGCGCGCCCATGCCGAGGAAGCCCAGCGCCGCGGCGTCGAGGATCGCGGTCGAGAAGGACAGCGCGGCCTGCACGATGATCGGCGCGAGGCAGTTCGGCAGCACGGTGACGAACATCAGCCGCCACAGCCCGGCGCCCGCGACGCGGGCCGAGGTGACGTAGTCCTTGCCCATCTCGCCGATCACGCTCGCGCGGGTGAGGCGCACGTAATGCGGCTGCAGCACGATCGCGATGGCGATCATCGCGTTCAACAGCGACGGCCCCAGGATCGCCACCAGCACCAGCGCCAGCAGCAGCGACGGGAAGGCGAGGATGATGTCCATCAGGCGCATGATCAGCGCGTCGAGCCATTTCGGGGAGAAGCCGGCGAGCAGGCCCAGCAGGATGCCGCCGGAGGCCGCGATCACCACCACGACGATGCCCACGAAGAAGGAGTAGCGCGCCCCGTTCAGAAGCCGCGAGAGCATGTCGCGACCCAGAGGGTCGGTGCCCAGCGGGAAGGTCCAGCTGCCACCCTCCTGCCAGACCGGCGGGACCAGCGTGAACGCGCGGAACTGCTGGGTGGGGTCGTGCGGCGCGATCCAGGGCGCGGTGGCTGCGACGAAGACGAAGGCCAAGAAGACCCAGAAGCCGAACACCGCGCCGCGGTTTTCACGGAAGTAGAACCAGAACTCGCGCAGCCGGCCGGGGCGCTTTTCGACCTGGGTTTCCACCTCTTTGGAGAGTGCGTGGTCCATCAGCGCTTCCTGATCTTGGGGTTGATGAGGCCGTAGAGCAGGTCGACGGTCAGGTTCACCACCATCACCATCACGGCGATGAGCAGCAGCCCGCCCTGCACGACCGGGTAGTCGCGGCGGAAGATCGAATCGACCATCCACTTGCCGATGCCCGGCCAGGAGAAGATCGTCTCGGTGAGGATCGCCCCGGCCAGCAGCGTGCCCACCGAAAGGCCGATCACGGTGATCACCGGGATCAGCGCGTTCCTGAGCGCGTGCATCCCGTTGATCCGGCCCGGCGGCAGGCCCTTGGCCCGCGCGGTGCGGATGTAGTCCTCGCCCAGCACCTCGAGCATCGCCGAGCGGGTCTGGCGCGCGATCACCGCGAGCGGGATGGTACCGAGCACGATCGTCGGCAGGATCAGGTGCCGCACCGCGGAGGTAAAGGCGCCGTCCTGGCCCGACAGCAGGCTGTCGATCAGCATGAAGCCGGTGACGTCGTCAAAATAATAGAGCAGGTCGATCCGGCCCGAGACCGGCGTCCAGCCGAGATTGCCGGAGAAGACGATGATCAGCAGCAGCGCCCACCAGAAGATCGGCATCGAGTAGCCGACGAGGGCCGTCGACATCAGCGTCCTGTCGAACAGCTTGCCGCGGTTCATCGCCGCGATCACCCCCGCCGGAAGGCCCAGAGCCACCGCGAAGATCATCGCGCAGATCGACAGCTCCAGCGTCGCCGGAAACAGCGCGAAGAACTCGTCCCAGACGGGCTTCTTGGTGACGTAGCTGGTGCCCAGATCACCCTGCAGCACGCCCGTCAGGTAGTCCCAGTACTGGGCCAGGATGGGGCGGTCGAAGCCGAACTGCACGACGAGCTCGTCGTAGCGTTCCTGCGTCATGCCGCGCTCGCCGGCCATGACGATGATCGGATCGCCCGGCAGCACCCGGATGAAGGCGAAGGAGATGAGCGTGACGCCGATGAAGGTCGGCAGGAAGGTCGCGAAGCGCGACAGCACGTAGCGCAGCATCTAGCGGCCCGCCTTGCTGGGGACCGGTCGCGCGGGGGCGGCGGGTCCGGTGGAATGGGGGATGACCATGCCGGTACGGGTCTCCTGTTGCTTGGCAATCGGGGTCTCGGTCGGCGGCGGCCCGTGGCAGGGCGGCCTGATGAGCGCGCCTCATATCACACGGTTCGCGATCCTGTCGAGATTTTGTGATCCTTGACGCCGGGTCTGCCTCAGACTGCGCCGGAGCTGACGCATCGGTCAAGCGGCGGAGCCCGAACACGCGAAGGGTCCGGGGCCATCATGGCCCCGGACCCTCATGTCGATCTCGCGCGGATTACTCGGCGATCGAGACGTTGTCGAAGATGTGGCCTCCCAGCGGGTGGACGACATAGCCCTCGACTTCGGAGCGCATCGGCATCGAGACGACCGAATGGGCGATGGTGGCCCAGGGCGCCTGCTCCTTGAAGACCTTCTGGGCCTCCTTGTAGAGTTCGGCGCGCTCTTCCTGCGACGACTTGGTCTTGGCTTCCTGGATCAGGGCCTCGAACTCGTCGTTGCACCACTGCGCGCGGTTCGAACCGCCGACGCCGTCACAGCCCAGCAGCACGGCGAGGAAGTTGTCCGGATCGCCGTTGTCGCCGGTCCAGCCGAGCAGCACCGCGCCGTCGCGATCCTTGTCCTTCGAGCGCTCGAGATACTCGCCCCACTCGTAGGAGACGATTTCCACGTCGACGCCGATCTCGGACATGTCTTCCTGGATCAGCTCGGCCATGCGCCGCGCGTTCGGGTTGTAGGGGCGCTGCACCGGCATCGCCCAGATCTTCATCGACAGGTCCTCGACGCCGGCATCCGCGAGCATCTGCTTGGCGGCTTCCGGATCGTAGTTGTCGTCCTCGATCTCTTCGTTATAGGACCACATGGTCGGCGGGATCGGGTTCTTGGCGATCTTGCCCGAGCCCTGGAACACCACGTCGAGGATCGCCTGCTTGTCGATCGCCATGTTGAGCGCCTTGCGCACCTCGGGCTTGTCGAACGGCGCCTGAGTCGTGTTGTAGGCGAGGTAGCCGACGTTGAGGCCTTCCTGCTCCATCACCTCGATGCCCTCGGCTTCCTTCATCGCGGCGATGTCGGCCGGGTTCGGGTAGGGCATGACGTGGCACTCGCCCGCCTGCAGCTTCTGATAGCGCACGCTGGCATCGGGGGTGATCGCGAAGATCAGGTTCTCGACCTTGGCGGGCTCGCCCCAGTAGTCGTCGAAACGCTCGAAGCGGATCACCGCGTCCTTCTGGTAGGCCACGAACTCGAACGGACCGGTGCCGATCGGCTCCTGGTTGAGCATCTCGGGGTTGTCGGTCAGCGCATCGGCATATTCGGCCGACAGGATCGAGGCGAAGTCCATCGCCATGTTGGCGATGAAGGGCGCCTCGGGGCGGGTCAGGTTGAACTTGACGGTGTAGTCGTCGACCTTCTCGATGCTCTCGATCAGGTCGGGCATCGACATGCCCTGGAAGTATTCCCAGGTGCCGCCCGAGGCGGTGTGGAACGGATGCTCAGGATCGCGCTGCCGCTCGAAGGTGAAGATCACGTCATCGGCGTTGAAGTCGCGCGACGGGGTGAAGCGGTCGTTCGAGTGGAACTTGACGCCCTGGCGCAGGGTGAAGGTGATCTCGGTGCCGTCCTCGGACACTTCCCAGCTCTCGGCCAGACCGGGCACGACGTTGGTGGTGCCGGTCTCGAACTCGACGAGCTGGTTGTAGACGGTGTGAGACGAGGCGTCGAAGGTGGTGCCGGAGGTATAGAGCGCCGGGTCGAAGCCCTCGGGGCTCCCCTCGGAGCAATAGACCAGGTTCTGGGCCTGTGCCGCGCCGGCGAGCGCAAGCGTAGCCGCCCCGGCGGCCAACCATGTCTTCATCTTCATGTCGTTCTCCCTGGTGGCCCGACCGTTTTCGGCACAAGCCGTGCCACTCGGTCGATGCGTTGTGACGCCACGTTGTCCCAGCACGCCCCGTCAGGCAAGACCCCGCGTTCCGCTGACTTGGCGGAAACGGGACGGACGGCCCGGCTGGGCGGCCAGAGGCGGGATCAGCTTGCGGTGGCTCGGTCCGGGGGCCATGGTCGCGCCGTTCCCGTATCCGGCGACTCATGGCCCTCTCGTTCCGCTTTCCCTTCCTGTCCGCCCGTACCGCGCGGGCCGACACGCCGCCCCGGGCCGAGCCGCTGCTCGGCGCGGCGCTGGTCCTGCTCACCGTTCTGGTTGCGCTGAAGGACTGGGCCCCCGCCACCGGGGCAGGCCTCGGCGCGGCGCTCATGGTGCCGCCGGTGATCCTGCTCCTGGCGCTGCGGCTCAGGGGGCGGCGGCTGAACTTCGTCTGGGTCGCGCTGGCGCTGACCGTGGCGCTCTGGGCGCGGGGTGGGGATTGGACCGCGCCGGTGCTGGCGGGGCTGGGCTCGGCGGCCTTCATAGGGGCCTTCTTCTGCGCGCTGGCGACGCTGCGCGCGGCGGCCGAGACCTCGACCGCGATCCGCGCCTGCGGCCGCTATCTCGCCGCGCAACCGCCCGGTCGGCGCTACCTCGCCCTAACGATGGGCGGGCAGGCCTTCTCTGTGCTGCTCAACTACGGCTCGATCGCCCTGCTGGGAAGCCTCGCGGTCGCCAGTTCGGAGCGCGAGCCGGACCCGGAGATCCGCTTTCACCGCACCCGCCGGATGCTGCTCGCGGTGCAGCGCGCCTTCGTCTCGGTGCTGCCCTGGTCGCCGCTCTCCTTCGCCGTGGCGATCACCGGCGGCCTGCTGCCCGGGGCGCCCTACAGCGCCACGCTCGGCCCGGCGCTGGTGACCGGCGCGATCATCGCCGGGACCGGCTGGGCGATGGACCAGATCTTCAAGCCGAAGCTCAGCCGCACCCCGGCCCGCCACCCGCCCGAGGGCGGGCTCTCGGCGCTGCTGCCGCTGGCGCTGCTTCTGGCGCTGCTGGGGGTGCCGGTCTGGCTGCTGCACGACGCCTTCGAGGTACGGGTGGTCGGCGCGGTGCTGCTCGTCGTGCCGTTGCTGGCGGTGGGCTGGGTCATGCTTCAGGAAGGTGCGCAGGGCGCCGCCCGCCGAGGGCGGCAGTTCACGACGCGTGAGCTACCGCGCTACCGGCCGGAACTGACGCTGCTGATGATGGCGGGCTATATCGGCACCGCAGGGGCCGGGTTGCTGGCGCCGCATGTCGCGGGTTTCGCGCCGTGGATCGCCGCATTGCCCGGGCCCTTGATCCTCGGCGCGCTGGTCTGGTTCATTCCGGTGACCGGCCAGCTCGGCATGAACCCGATCCTCGGCGTAACGCTGCTGTTCCCGCTGCTGCCCACGCCAGAGGCGATGGGGGTGAGCCCGGTCGCGCTCTTCGTGGCGATCACCGCCGGCTGGTGTATTTCCGGCATCACCTCGCCTTTCACCGCTACGACGCTGCTCACCGGCAATTTCGCGGGCAAGAGCGCGCTGCATGTCGGGTTGAAGTGGAACGGCGCCTATGCCGCCGTGACCGGGGTGCTGCTTACCTTGTGGGCGGTGGGCTTTGGCCTTTGGTCCTGATCGCACGATCTGGAACTTTCCGTCCGGCCCCTGTATGAGCCTGCCGCATCAGCTGACGCAAGGTGAGGCATATGTTCGAGACACGCATCATGCGCGAGGAGCTTGCGCGGCATTACGATCTCGCGCCGTCGGTGGAGGCCGCCGAGCGGCAGGCCCACCTCTTCGCGCGGATGGACAAGGTCCTGAGCCCCGTCGACTGGGCGATGCACGCGCCCTATGTCGAGGCGATCAACCGCCTCAAGCGCGAGCGGGGCGCGGCGATCCTCGCCCACAACTACATGACCCCCGAGATCTATCACGGCATCGCTGACGTGGTGGGCGACAGCCTGCAGCTCGCGATCGAGGCCACCCGCGTCGAGGCGGACGTCATCGTGCAGTGCGGCGTGCACTTCATGGCCGAGACCTCCAAGATCCTGAACCCGGCCAAGACCGTGCTGATGCCCGACATGGAGGCCGGCTGCTCGCTGGCCGAGAGCATCACCGCCGAGGGCATCGCCGAGATGCGGGCGAAGTATCCCGGCGCGCCGGTCGTGAGCTACGTCAACACCACCGCCGAGGTGAAGGCCGCCTCCGACATCTGCTGCACCTCGGCCAACGCGCTGCAGATCGTCGAGGCGATGGACAGCGACACGGTCATCATGACCCCCGACCAGCACCTCGCGCGCAACGTGGCCAAGCAGTCCACCAAGCGCATCGTCTGGTGGGAGGGCAGCTGCATCGTCCACGAGCAGTACACCGCCGAGGAGATGCGCGCCTATCGCGCCGCCGACCCCGAGGTGAAGATCATCGCCCACCCCGAATGCACCACCGAGGTGACGGCCGAGGCGGACTTCACCGGCTCGACCAGCGGCATCATCGACTGGATCGACCGCGAACGCCCCAAGAAGGCGCTTCTGGTCACCGAGTGCTCGATGGCGTCGAACATCACCGATGCCTTCCCGGACGTGACCTTCCAGAAGCCGTGCAACATGTGCCCCTACATGAAGATGATCAGCCTCGAAAAGGTGCTCTGGTCGCTGCACACCATGTCGCCCGAGGTCGTCGTGCCCGAGGAGGTCGCCGTCCCGGCCCGCCGCGCCGTGGAGCGGATGATCGAGCTGTCGCGCAGCCTGGCTCGCGCGTGATCCGATCATGACCCGCTTGCGCACCGAGCGCGTCGTCATCATCGGTGCCGGCCTCGGCGCGATCTCGGCTGCGCTGGCGCTGGCGCCGCGCCCGGTCCTGATGATCGCGCCCGAGCCGCCGGGGCAGGGAGCGAGCAGCGCTTGGGCGCAGGGCGGCGTCGCCGCCGCGATGGACGCCGCCGACAGCCCCCAGGCGCATGCCGCCGACACGGTGGCCGCGGGCGCGGGCACCGTCGACGCGGCCATCGCCGATCTGGTCACCCGTGCCGCGCGCGAGCACATCGTCGAACTGACCGGCCTCGGCACGCCCTTCGACCGCGATGCCCGTGGCGGCTACGTTCTGTCGCGCGAGGCGGCGCATGGCGCGGCGCGGGTGGTGCGGGTCAAGGGCGATCAGGCGGGCCGCCAGATCATGGATACGCTGATCGCCGCTTTGGCGCGCTGCCCGTCGGTGCAGGTGCTGCCCGGCGCGCTGCTCACCGGCATCGAGGCTAGCCACGGCCGCGCCACTGCGGTGGTGATCGAGAGCGCCGCGGGATCGGCGCCCGTCACCATCGAGGCCCCGGCGATCCTGCTGGCGGGCGGTGGCTCGGGCGGGCTCTGGCTGCACACCACCAACCCGCCGCGCATCCGCGGCCAGGTCATCGGCGCGGCCGCCCGCGCAGGCGCGATGATCGCCGACGCCGAGTTCGTGCAGTTCCACCCCACCGCGATCGCCACCGGCGAGGACCCGCTTCCGCTCGCCACCGAGGCGCTGCGCGGCGAGGGGGCGTGGCTCGTCAACGACGCAGGCGAGCGGTTCATGACCGCGCTGCACGCGCAGGCCGAGCTGGCCCCGCGCGACATCGTCGCCCGCGCCGTCTTTGCCGAGCGGCAGGCGGGGCGGAACCCGGCACTCGACACCCGCAACAGCCTTGGCGCCAGCGTGGTCGAGACGTTTCCCGCCGTGGCCGAGGCCTGCGCCCGGGCCGGGATCGACCCGGTCGCGGGGACCATCCCGGTTGCGGCGGCCGCGCATTACCATATGGGCGGCGTCGAGACCGACGCGCGCGGACGCAGCAGCCTCGCAGGGCTCTGGGCCTGCGGCGAGGCGGCCTCCACCGGGCTGCACGGGGCCAATCGCCTTGCCTCGAACGGGCTGCTGGAGGCGCTCGTCTTCGCGCGTCTCTGCGCCGAGGACATCATGCGGGAAACCGACGCTCCCGATGGCGCATCCGATGTCGACATTGCCTTCGCCCCCGGCGGCCGCAGCTCCGCGCCCGAGAGCGTGGCAGCTCTCCGCCGGCTGATGACCGATCACGTCGCGGTGCTGCGCGACGCCTCCGGGCTGCGCCGCGCCCTCGCCGGCATCGCCGCGCTCGAGGCCGCCGAGCCCGCGCCCGCCTTCCGCACCATGACCGCCACCGCGACGCTGGTTGCCGCCGCCGCGCTGGCGCGCACCGAGAGCCGGGGTGGCCATTGCCGCACCGATCACCCCGAAACCGACCCCGCCCAGGCGCGTCGTAGCCGACTGACGCTCGGCGAGGCCCTGACCATCCGCGCCGAATGCGCGGCCACGGAGACCGCATGACCCAGATCCCCGACCTGTTGCTCGAGCCGATGGTGCGCCACGCGCTGCATGAGGATCTGGGCGCATGGGGCGACGTGACGACCCGCGCCGTGATTCCGGCCACGACTCGCTACGCCGCGCGGATCAACGCACGCGAGGCCGGGGTCGTGTCGGGCATGCAGATCGCCACGATCGCCTTTCGCCTCGTCGATCCGTCGCTGACCGTCACGACCCGTCTCGGGGATGGCGCGGCCTGCGCCCCGGGCGATACGCTGATGGAAATCGAAGGCGCCGCCGCCTCGATCCTCTCGGCCGAGCGGGTCGCGCTCAACTTCGCGGGGCGGCTCTCGGGCATCGCCACGCTGACTGCCGGTTTCGTGCAGGAGACGGCAGGCACGGCCACGCGCGTCACCTGCACCCGCAAGACCACGCCGGGACTGCGCGCCGCCGAGAAGCTCGCGGTGCTGCATGGCGGCGGCTTCAACCACCGCTATGGCCTCTCGGACGCGATCCTGATCAAGGACAACCACATCGCCGCCGCCGGTGGCATCCGTGCCGCGTTGCAGGCCGCGACGACCGCGGCCTCGCACATGCTCAAGATCGAGATCGAGGTCGACACGCTCGACCAGCTCGCGGAAGTGCTGGAAGTCGGCGGCGCCGATGTCGTGCTCTTGGACAACATGTCGACCTCCGATCTCGCCCGTGCGGTCGAGATGGTGTCGGGCCGCCTCGTGACCGAGGCCTCTGGCAACATGCGACGCGAGCGGGTGGCCGAGGTCTGCGCCACCGGGGTCGATTACGTGTCGTCGGGTGCGCTGACCCATTCGGCGCGCACCCTCGACCTCGGTCTCGACTTCTAGGCGGCGAGCGCCGTTCGGGGCAGCGGGGCGGCTGCCGCCTTGCCCGCCCCGTCGCGATCCGCGGGCCAGTATTGCCGCGCTGTGGCGAAGGCCAGCTGCAGGGCCAGACCCGCGCCGAGCATCATCGTGTCGAGCGCGAAGTTCTCGCCGGTTTCGGTCTTGATCCCCTGGATCAGGTAGATCGTGATCGAGCCCAGCGCGAAGACCGGCAGCGCTTGCCGTCCCAGAAGCGCGAAGGGCGCGGCAAGGCGTGAGGCACAGGCTTGGCGCACCGCACCCCAGGAGGCCAGCACGTAGAACAGCGCCAACAGGTGCAGCAGCCGCGGCAGGTTCAGATAGGGCTTGTTGAAGCTCGTCATGAAGCCCGGTACGCCCTGCTGGTTGGCCATCCACAACAGATGATTGCCGGTCTTGCCGATCGCGGGGATGTTCATCCATGCGAGCGACAGCAGCAGAAAACCGACCGCCACGGCCATCAGCCAGCGCCGCGCCGGCACCAGCCTGCGGCCCTGTTTGGCGGCGATGCCGGTGACGATGCCCAGCACGAACAGGAGCTGCCAGGCGGGCGGGCTGAATTGCCAGCCGCCGGTAGGATAGTTGGGAAGCGTCAGCCTGAAATACGACGCCGCGATCCACAGCAGCGCCGAGGCCGCGAGGGTCCATAGCGGACGCCGCACCGCCGCCCACAGCACAAGCGGCGCGGCCATGAGCAGGACGAAATAGAGCGGCAGGATGTTGGCATAGCCGATCTGGAAGCCCAGCGTCGGCACCCCGATCAGGAAGCCAAGCGGGTCGCGGAAGAGCAGCCCCATGCCGTGCTTCCACAGCATCGCCGGCATGTCGGCAAAGACCGCAAGGGCTGCGGCGATGCCCAAAGCGCCGAAGGTGATCAGCAGGTGGACGAGGTAGAGCGTCCAGGCCCGGCGCCAGATCCTGGCCACGCCCTGCCAGGGCCACCGGACCCGGAAGCCGGTGGAATAGGCCAGGCCGGCCGAGATGCCCGCCATCAGGACAAAGCCCTCGGCCGCGTCGGAAAAACCGAAATTGCGGCTGGTCCAGTCCTCCCAGAAGTTGCCGGGCACGTGGTTGATGAAGATCATCACCAGCGCCATCCCGCGCAGCACGTCGAGCCTCGGGTCGCGGAATTTGGGCAGGTGGCGCGCCACCGGGATCGAGACGGCGTCAGGCATGGAGCGGCTCCGGGTGGCTGGGGGCGGGGTCGGCATCGGTCAGGGAGGCCCAGGACGCGCCTATGCTTTCCTGCCGGGCGAGGATCGGGTCGGGCGCGGTTTCGGAAGGTACCGCGAAGGGGATGCGGCAGGGCAGGGAGGTGATCCAAATCACAAGCGGCGCCGCGATCATCGGTCCCGCGACCGGCAGCAGCCAGGGGGTCAGTTCGGGCGAGAGTTTCCAGGCGGCGGCCAGTCCGGCCAGCCCTGCCACGGTGATCCAGCGGCTCGCCTGCCAGCTCTCGATCAGCCCGAGCCGCCCTTCGCCGCGCGCCGCCGCGGGCCAGCCGCCGTCGCGGCCGGACAGAACCTGCAGCACCGAGCGGGTCTGGAACATCAGGAAGATCGGCGCGGTGATACTCGACAGCGCGATTTCGACCAGCGTCGAGGTCAGCAGCCGCACCGGGCCGCCGAATCCCGCCGCCCGGCCCGAACGGATGGCCTGCAGGGCGATCAGGAGCTTCGGCAGGATCAGCAGCCCCAGCACGCCGATGATCAGCCCCGCCGTGCGGGCGGTCTCGTTCGGCGGCATCACCGGGAACGACCATCCCGGCAGGGGGAAGTAATCGGGCGCGACCCTGAGCGAAGGCGCCAGGATCGAGGTGGCGAGAAAGCCCAGCCAGAACAGCGACGAGACATAGGCCAGGATGCCCTGCAGAAAGACGAAGCGGCTCCACGGCAAAAGCCCGGGCGCCGCCAGGAGCCGCGCATGTTGCAGGTTGCCCTGGCACCAGCGGCGGTCGCGCTTGGCATGGGCGAGGATGTTCTCGGGGCCTTCCTCGTAGGAGCCGGTCAGGTCGGGATCGAGCCGGACGATCCAGCCCGCCCGGGCGAGCAGCGCCGCCTCGACGTAGTCATGGCTGAGGATATGCCCGCCAAAGGGCGGCGGCCCCGAGAGGTCCGGCAGCGCGCAGCTTTCGGCGAAGGCGCGCACGCGGACCATGGCGTTGTGGCCCCAGAACGGCCCGGTCTCGCCCTGCAGCCGGGCCACGCCGCGCGCGAAGACGGGCGAATACAGCGCCGCCGAGAACTGCATCGCGCGGCCGAAGACCGAGCCGGCGCGGATCACGCCGGGCAGGCTCTGCAGCAGCCCGAGCCGCGGCTCGCCCGCCATGCGCCGTGTCATCTCGACGATGGTCTCGGCGCTCATCAGGCTGTCGGCGTCGAGGATCAGCGCGAATTCGTAGGCGGCGCCGGACGTCTTGAGAAAATCCTCGATATTGCCGGCCTTGCGCCCGGCGTTCGAGCTCCGCCGCCGATAGAAGATGCGGCCTTGTGCATCGCGGTCGCGCAGCAGCCGCAGATACCACGACGCCTCGCGCGCCGCACCGGAGGGCGAGCGCGTGTCCGACAGGATCGCGAAGTGGAACTGCCCGGCCTGCGCGGTCTCGGCCAGCGCGGCGTCCATGGCGGCGATGCGGGCGAAGGTGGCGCGCGGGTCCTCCTCGTGCACCGGCACGAGGATGGCGCAGCGGCCCTTCGGCTCGGCGCGGCGCGGTGTGGCGCCCGAGCCGGGCCACAGGCCCAGCAGCGCCTGTGCCGCGCCCCAGGCTAGCCAGAAGGTCGCCATCAGGATCAGCAGGCTGCGCGCAAACTCGACCCACAGACCGCCGGTCTGGCGCTGGGCAAAGAACAGCACGAAGGCGCCGGCGGCGAGCCCGAGACTCGCGCCCAGCGCCGCGCCGCGCGCCCCGAAGGGGCGGGGATCGGCCATGTCAGGCGTCCGCGCGCGGCGCGATGAGCGCCCGCAGGCGGGCCAGGCGGGCCCGCAGCGGGACATGTTCGAGGCGCTGGCGCGGCATGGCCAGCGGTGCGGTGGGTAGGGCGCCCAGTCGCGCGGCCTCATGCTGCAGGTCGGTCTGGGCGTCGGCCCGGGTCGTCACTTGGTCGGTCATCAGGCGTTGATCCACTGGTAAAGCCAGGTTTCCGAAAGCTTGCGGCCGAAGCCGGCGACATGCGCCGACAGCTCGACCGTGGTGTCGGGGGCGGCGGCGATGTCGAGCACCGCGCGCCAGCGGCCATTGGCCTCGATCCTCTCCAGCGTCTGGGACAGGATCTCGCCGCCATGCGCCTCGACGCGCAGCTCGACCTCGGCATCGCCGGACAGCCGCTCCAGCGCACCGCCCTCGAGGTCGATGACGAACTTGCGGGTGCCCGGTGCGCTCTCGACGCCCGAGACGCCGCCGGCTCCGGCCCGCGTCTCGGCGACATGGGCGATCTCCGCGGCGGGTTCGGGGTTCAGGTCGCCCCAGCGCAGGCGATAGGCATACTCGCGTTCGTCGCCAGCGGCGATCTTGTCTTCGGGCACCCAGAAGGCGACGATGTTGTCGTTCGCCTCAAGCTCGGTCGGGATCTCGACCAGCCGGACCGCGCCACGGCCCCAGTCGCCGACCGGCTCGACCCGCAGCGACGGGCGCCGCTCGTAGCGGGCGCCGCCATCCTGGTAGCTCTCGAAATCGCGGTCGCGCTGATAGAGGCCGAAGGCGCGCGGCCCGACCTCTCCGAAATAGGAGGAGGCGAGCCGGGGCGGGTTGTTGAGCGGCCGCCACAACACATCGCCATCGGCGCGCTCGATGCACAGCCCGTCGCTGTCATGCACAGCGGGGCGGTAGTCGTCGAAATCGGCCCGGTTCTTTTCGGAAAACAGGAACATGGAGGTCAGCGGCGCGATGCCGAGCTGCTCAGGCGCGCGGCGGAAGAACAGCCGCGCCGTCACCTCGATCTCGGTGGCCTCGCCCGGGGTCACGACCAGCCGATATGCGCCGGTCAGCGTCTCTCCCTCGAGCGCGGCATAGATCGTCACTTCGCGCGTGCCCGGTTCAAGCCAGAACCGGGTGAAGCGCGGGAATTCCTCGGCGCGCGATGTGGCGGTGTCGATTGCCACGCCGCGCGCGCTGATGCCGTAGCGGCTGTCGCGGCCCAGCGCCCGGAAGTAGCTGGCGCCGAGGAAGGCCACGAGCTCGTCCTCGCGGTCCGGGCGGTTGAGCGGCGCATTGAGCCGGAACCCGGCCACGCCGGGCAGCTCGGCCACCTCTTCCGCCGCCTTGGCGAGGCGGCCGCGATAGTCGAAATCCTCGGTATCGAACCGCATCGGCCGGGCCATGCCGTCCTGCAGATGATAGAGCCGCACCGGCTCTTCAAAGAGCCACCCCATGTGAAAGGCGTGCAACCGGAACGGCGTATCGCCGTCGCGAAAGCGGGCCCGCTCTGCGTCGAAGGCGATCAGCCGGTAGTCGTCATAGCCCAGCGGGCCGAGCGGCAGCTTCGGGCGTTCGGCCGGGGCGGGGGCGGCGGAGGCCAGCGCGCGCATCTCGGCGGTCAGGCTCTCGAAGTCGAAGGCCATGGGCATGTCGTCGGGCGCGGGCGGGATCACCCGGGGCGCCTCCTGTGCGGGCGCGCCGCTGCCGCCGATCGCGGCCAGAAAGGCGGCGGAAGCGCCGATCGCGCGCAGCAGGCCTCGGCGATCGAAGCGCGGGGAATTGTCGGGAAAATCGGGCATCTGGGTCTTTTGGGCGTGAGGTGCGCGAGGTGAATCGCATCGCGTGTCTAGCCCTCCCATGCGGCAGCCGCGCGCGGGTTGCAATGCGCTTATGCGGCAACCTGCCATGCATCGGCGGAGCCCGGCGACAAGGTGGTCAACGCTGCGGCGGAAGCCGGATCTCGTGCCGCATTCCGGGCAGGCTGCGGCTGTCTATCGTGGCGCCGATCTGCGCGCACAACCCGGCCACCAGCCGTGACCCCAGCCCCGAGGACGGTGCCTCCCGCGTCTCTCCCGGGCCGTGTCCGTCATCCTCGACGGTCACCAGCACCGACCCGTCCTCGGCGCGGCGCAGGGTGACGCCGATCCGTCCGCGACCCTCGGGAAAGGCGTATTTGATGGCGTTGGTGATCAGCTCGTTGACCACGAGACCGAGGGGCACCGCCATGTCGAGCTCCAGCTCGACCGGCTCGACCCGGCACTCCAGCTCGATCCGCGTGCCTTGCAGCACCGAGCGGCGCAGCCGTGCCGCGAGATCCTCGAGATAGGCGCCGAAACCGACCCGGCCCGCCTCCTCGTCGAAGCCAAGCTGCGCGTGCAGATCGGCCACCGCCTCGATCCGTTCGGTCGCGGCGACGATCCCTTCGGGCCGCTCGGCCCGGTTCGCCTCGAGCCGCAGCATCGACAGGATCAGGTGGAGGTTGTTCTTCATCCGGTGGTTCAGCTCGGCCAGCAGCGTCTGACGATGCTCGAGCGCGGCTTCGCGGGCCTCCGCCTTCTGCTGGGCGGCGGTCACGTCGGTCATCGCACCGATCAGCCGCCGGCTGCCATCCGACAGCCGGACCATCCGGCCGCGCGTGCTTACCCAAGTCGGCGGGCCGTCGTCGCGCAGGAGGCGGTAGAGGCGCGAGGTTTCCTCGCCATCAGCGATCGGCCCGGTCAGGCTGATCTGCAGCGCGTCGCGGTCCTCGGGATGGACCCGCTCGACATAATCCCGCAAGGGTCGGGGTCCGCCCAGATGCGTCAGGCCGAACAAGGCGTCGGTGCGGGCCGAAGCGGTGACCTGGCGGGTGTCGGGATCGTACTCCCAAGTGCCGATCGCCGCGACCTCGACACTCATCCCCAGCATCATGGCCGAGCGCTCGCGCGCCGCCTCGCGGGCATGCCGCTCGGTGACGTCGAAATTGACGCCGGTCAGCCGCAGCGCGCGACCACGGGCATCGCGCATGATCCGGCCGCGCCCCTCGATCCATCGCAGCCCCTGCTCGGGATGGATCGCCCGGAACGCCATGGCGAGCTGCTCGGCATCGCCCTCGATGCTCTGGCGCAGCTCCCGTTCGCAGCGGGGCCGGTCGTCGGGATGCAGCCGTCCCGCCCATGCGGCGATGAGGCCGAGCGGATCCGAGCAGGTCTCGCTCGCGGGATCGAGGCCATAGAGCCGGTACATCTGGGGCGACCAGTCGATCCGGCCGCCGATGATGTCCCAGTCATACACCCCGAGCGCCGCCGCCTCCTGCGCCTGCTGCAGCCGGGCCTCGCTGTGGCGTAGGGTCTCCTCCATCTCCCTGCGGTCGGTGATGTCGACGCAGCTGCCGATGAAACCCACGAGCCGCCCTTCGGAATCGCGGCGCGGCGCCGCGCTGTCTAGCATCCAGCGCCACGCGCCGTCATGCCGTTGCAGTCGGTATTCCACCTGGAAGGGGCGCCCCGCCGCCAGGGCGTCGGCATAGCCGTCGAGCGCCGGTAGATCGTCGCGGTGGATGCCGGTGATCCAGCCGCCGCCGATCTCCTCCGCCAAGCTCCGGCCCCGGAACTCGAGCCAGGCGCGGTTGAAATAGGTCCCTTCGTAATCGGGGTTCGACAGCCACATGGGCGAGGGCGAGGCATCCAGCGCGGCGAGAAAACCCGCATCCACGCCCGGCCCGCCGAGAGGAGCGTTCTCCGCCCCGGCGCGGGGGATCTGATCGACGCCATCGATCTTCATCGCTATGCGTTCTGCCCCCCGTGCGTCCCCTCGATCCCCTACTTTTGTGTAGCTCCAACACCACGCCCTTGCCAAGCGAAGTCGTGGCCGACCAACCATCTGCGCGCGAAAACGCTCCACTTGCAGGCGTTTGTCGTTTTTCGCCCGGCACGTGGCGCAGGCGGCGTTGACCAGGGCGGCCACGGCGGTCTGGGCTGGTCGTGTCAGGAGATCCCGTCATGCGCCCATACGCCGCCCCTTTCGACGCCACCGAATACAACCGCCGCCTCGATGCCACGCGCGCCGCCATGGAGGCGGCCGGGATCGACCTGCTCTTCGTCACCGACCCCTCGAACCAGAGCTGGCTCACCGGGTATGACGGCTGGTCCTTCTACGTGCATCAGGGGGTCATTCTGCCGCTCGACGGCGACCCCTGCTGGTGGGGGCGGATGCAGGACACCGCCGGCGCGGCGCGCACCGTCTGGATGCCGGAAGCCTGCATCCTCGGTTATGACGACCGTTACGTGCAATCCGCGACCCGCCATCCGATGCAGGATCTGGCGGCTCGGCTGATCGGCATGGGGCAGGGCCGCGCCCGGATCGGCGTCGAGATGGACAATTACTACTACTCGGCCAAGGCGCATGCCGTTCTGGAGACGGCGTTGCCCGACGCGACGCTGGTCGACGCGACGGCACTGGTGAACTGGCGGCGGTTGGTGAAATCGCCGCCCGAGATCGCGCTGATGCGGCGCGCCGCCCGGATTTCCGAGACCATCGCCCGGCTGGCGATCGAGTTGGCCGAGCCGGGCCTGCCCAAGAACCATCTCGTGGGGGAGGTGATGCGTGCCGCCGTGCGCGGCGTGGGCGACGACTGGGGCGACTATGCCGCCATCGTGCCGCTGATGCCCTCGGGCACGGATGCCGCTGCCCCGCATCTGACCTGGAACGGCGACGCGATGAAGCGCGGCGAGGCCACCTTCTTCGAGCTGTCGGGCTGCGTGCGCCGCTACCACGCGCCCTTGTGCCGGACCGTTCATCTCGGGCCGCCGCCCGAGGAGATGGCCCGCGCCGCCGAGGCCCTGACCGAGGGGCTCGAGGCAGGATTGGAGGCCGCGCGGCCGGGCAATACGACGCAGGACATCGCCGCCGCGCTGCATGCCCCGCTCAGGCGGATCGGCATCCACCGGCCGAACCGCTGCGGCTATCCCGTGGGGCTGAGCTACCCGCCCGACTGGGGCGAGCGGACCGCCAGCCTGCGCAAGGGCGACCTGACGGTGCTGGAGCCGGGGATGACCTTCCACTTCATGCCGGGCATCTGGATGGAGGGGTGGGGGCTGGAGACCACCGAGACCATTTTGATCCGCGAGAGCGGCCCGGCCGAGACGCTGTGCGACCTCGACCGCAAGCTCTTCGTGAAGCCATGAGCGTGTTCGAGGAGGCGGTCGCGCTGCTGGCCGAGATGGTGGCCTTTCCGACCGTCTCGGATCGCTCCAACCGGGCGCTGGCCGAGATGCTGGCCTCACGGATGGCGGGGCAAGGTGCCCGGATCCGTCTGCTGCCGGATCCGGGCAACGACAAGGTGAACCTCGTGGCCTCCTTCGGCCCGGACCGTGCAGGCGGGGTAATGCTGTCCGGCCATCTCGATGTGGTGCCGGCGGGCGAGGGATGGACCTCGGACCCGTTCCGCCTGCGCCGCGAGGACGGTCGGCTCTTCGGGCGCGGCACCTGCGACATGAAGGGCTTCATCGCTGCCTGCGTGGCGATGGCGCCCCGGCTCGCGACCTGCGGCGCGCCGGTTCACGTTGTCCTGACCCATGACGAGGAGGTCGGATGCATGGGCGCCGTGGCGCTCGCCGAGGTCATGGCGCGGGAGGGGCCGCGCCCGGCGATGGCATTCGTCGGCGAGCCGACCCGCATGGCCGTGATCGAAGGGCACAAGGGCAGCTACGAATACACCACCCGCATCGCGGGCCGCGACGGCCACGGCTCGGCGCCCGAGCGCGGCATCAACGCCGCGATGGTGGCGGCGCGCCTGGCGCTGCGGCTCGATGGACTGGCGGCAGAGTTGCGCGAGATGCGCCCGCAGGGCCGCTTCGCTCCGCCATGGGCGACGATAAATCTCGGCCGGATCACCGCCGGGGCCGCGCGCAACGTGATCGCCGGGCAGGCCAGCGTCGAATGGGAGATGCGCCCGATCGTGCCCGCCGAGGCGTCCCACGTGAAACGCGCGCTCGCAGCCTTCGCCGAGGCCGAGATGGCGGCCCAGCCCGGCCTCGTCATCGAGACGGAATGCTTTGGGGAGATCGCCGGGCTGGAGCCACGCGCAGCCAACACCGCGCGCGATCTCGCGCTCGCTCTGGTCAGGGGAACGCCGGGCCTCGTGCCATTCGGCACCGAGGCGGGGATCTGGCAGGGGCTGGGGATCGATACGGTGCTGTGCGGACCGGGCGACATCGCGCAGGCGCACCGCCCGGACGAGTATCTCGAGGAAAGCCAACTTGCCGCCTGCCTCGACATGCTGGAGGGGCTGGCCGCCCGGCTCGGCACCGGGCGGCTCTAGGCGTCACTCGGCGGCAGCGTCCGCGCCGTGCTCCATCTCGCCTTGGGTCATCTCACCATGGTCCATCGTGCCATGATCCATGCCACCTTCGGCGTCGGTCATGCCCGAATGGTCCATGGTCGAATGATCCATCGTCGAATGGTCCGCACCCGGTTCCGGGCGCGGCTCGACCACGAATTCGACCTCGACCGCACCGGCCCGCTCGAAGATCAGCTTCGCGGGAAACCGCGCGCCCACCTCGAAGGGTGCGTCGATCCCCATGAACATCACATGGCCGCCTTCGCCCGGCGCGAGGGTCAGCGTCTCGCCCGGCGCGATCTCGACGCGCTCGATCGGCTGCATCGTCATCATGCCGTCCGTCTCGACGGCCTCGTGCAGCGCCACCTTGGGAAACGCCGCTTCGACACCGATCAGCGCGTCGGCCTGATCGCCATCGTTGCGGACTTCGAAGTAGCCCGCCCCGGTGGTGGCACGGGCAGCGGTTTCGATGGCGAAGGGGTGGAGGATGGCAAGGTCGCCTTCCTCGAACTCGTGCGCCTGCGCGGCGGCACCGAGACCGAGCGCGACAAGAAGTGCAAAGGGGCGTAACATCATGACGAATTCCGATCCTTGGTCGCGCCTTCGGGGCGCCTGCCGCCCATAACATCGGCACCGCGCCCGAAAAAGCGGCTTGGTGTCGCGGCATCGCCCGGCCCTCGGCGTCCCGCGGATTGACCCCATGCCCTTCCTCTGCGCCTCTGACGGCCTAGTCTGAAGGGCGATTCCGACGAGAGGGCAGGACCATGACGCAGCCATCCGCAGCACAGGACGCGACCGCGCTCGCGCCCTTCGTCCGCACCGTGGCGCGCGGCCCGGGGCGGGGACGGCACCTGACGCGCGAGGAGGCGGCGCAGGCGATGCAGCTGATCCTCGACGGAACGGCGGCCCCCGAAGCGGCAGGGGCGCTCTTGATGGTGATGCGCTATCGCGGCGAGGATGCGGCCGAGATCGCGGGCTTCGCCGACGCGCTCGCCTCGGGGCCGGAATGGCGCAATGCCGCGCCCGATCTCAACTGGCCCTCCTACGCGGCTGGACGCACCCGCGGCCTGCCTTGGTTTCTGCTGGCCGCCAAGCTCGTGGCGGGCGCCGGCCACCGCGTCGCGCTGCATGGCTGGAACGCGCATCGGCACGAGATCCGCGACGCGCTGCCCGCGCTTGGCATCAAGACGGTCGAGACCGGCGAGGCGCTCGGCCGCGCACTCGATGCCCATTCGATCGCCTATGTCCCGCTCGAGGCCTGGTCGCCCGGTGGCTATCGGCTGATCCGCCTGCGCGAGGCGTTCGGGCTGCGCTCCTGTGTCAACACTGTGCTGCGGGTCGCCAATCCCTTCGGTGCCTCCGCGCAGGTCGAAGGCGTCTTCCACCCGCCATATCGCGGGCTGCAGGCCGATGCGGGGGCGCTGATGGGCCAGCGCAACGTGCTGATCCTCAAGGGCGCGGGCGGCGAATTCGAGCGCAATCCCTCCAAGGAGATCGAGCTGTTCGGCCTCCTTGACGGCGAGGCCGTCGACCTGACCGCGCAGGCGCTGCGCGACGAAACCCGCCGGCTGGCCGATCCCGGTGGGCAGCCGGAGGACCTGCTGCGGCTCTGGCGCGGCGAGAGCGACGATCACTTCGCCACCGCGCTGGTCACCGGCACCGCGGCGCTCGCGCTGCTGGCGCTGGGCGCGGCGCCCGGCCTCGCCCGTGCCGAGGCACTGGCCGAGGCGCTGTGGCAGGCGCGCGACCGCGCCGCGCTGCCCGGAGCGCAGGCGGCATGAAGGCTTTCCCGATGTTTCTCGCCACGACCGGCCGCCGGATCGTGATCCTCGGCGGAGGCGAGCAGGCGGCGCAGAAGGCGCGTCTGGTCATCCGTACCGACGCCGAGATCGTGGTGGCGGGGCTGGAGTTCGACGAGGAGTTGCGGGCGCTGGCCGATGAGGGGCGCGTGCGGCTCGTGGATGCGCGCGAGATCCGGGCGGATCTGTTCCACAACGCCGCGATCACCTTCGTGGCTACCGGCTCGGCCGGCGCGGACGGGGCGCTGCACGCATTGGCCAAGGCCATGGGTGCGCCGGTGGTCAACGTTGTCGACCGCCCCGCCCTGTGCGACGCGCTGACACCCTCGATCGTCGACCGCGACCCGGTGGTGGTGGCGATCGGCACCGAAGGCACGGCACCGGTGCTCGGCCGCCAGATCAAGACCGCCGTGGAGACCATGCTCGAGCCGCGCCTCGGCGCGCTGGCGGCGCTGGCGGGACGGATGCGCGGCGCCGTGGGGCAGCGATTGTCGGCGCGGGCGCGCCGCGATTTCTGGGTCTGGGTCTTCTCCGGCCCGGTGCGCGCCGCCCATGCGGCGGGCTCCGAGCGACGCGCGGCGCAGTTGCTCAAGGCGCGGCTGGAAGAGGGGCCGGGCCCCGCCGAGGGCTCGGTCGCCTATGTCGGCGCCGGACCGGGCGAGGCCGACCTGATGAGCCTGCGCGGCGTGCGCCGGATGCAGGAAGCGGATCTGATCGTGCACGCGCCGGGGCTCGCCCCCGGCCTGCTGGAGCTGGCGCGCCGCGATGCCGAACGGCTGGTCTCGGATGATCCCGTCGCCGCCGCATTGTCTGCGGCGGCCGAGGGTGCGCGGGTCGTGCTGCTTGCGCCGGGGGAAGGGGAAGAGCTGCCCGGGCCGCTGCGCGAGGCCGCGTTCACGGTCGAGCACGTGCCCGGGATCAGGCCGGGGTTCGGCTAGACCACGGTGACGTGAGTGCCCAACGCCACCTGGTCATAGAGCGCGATCACGTCCTCGTTGCGCAGCCGGATGCAGCCATTCGAGACCGATGAGCCGATCGTCTTCGGCTGGGTCGTGCCATGAATGCGGTAATAGGTGTCGCGCCCGTTGCGGAACAGGTAGAGCGCCCGCGCGCCCAGCGGGTTGTCCGGCCCACCCGGCACGCCGTCGGCATATTGCGCGTATTTCTCGGGCTCGCGCGCGATCATGTCGTCGGTCGGCCGCCAGGACGGCCACTCCTCCTTGCGCTGGATCACCGCCGACCCCTTGAACTCCAGCCCCGCGCGTCCGACGCCCACGCCGTAGCGCATCGCGACGCCGGGGCGGCGGATGTGGTAGAGGTGGAAGTCTTCGGGGATCACGTAGATGTCGCCCGGCCTCAGGCGCGGATGCACGCGCACCTCGGTCGGCAGCAGCGCGGTGCGCTGGTGGGCGGCGAGCGGCCCGGCCAGCGGCGCGGCCAGCGCCGAAAGAAGCAGGCTGCGACGGGTGATGCTCATGGTCGTCCTCCTCGGGGTCGTTCTCAGCCGATGCGCTCGGCGCGGAAACCTGCCTGCGCCAGCCGGCCACGGATCGCGACGTCACCGACATTGCTGCCGATCTCGGCCACGCGCCGTTCGATGTTCACCGCCACGGTGGCCGAGGGATCGATGTCGCGGATCGCGCGCTCGATCACGGCGCGGCACAGACCGGTGCGGATATCCGGGATGATATAGCTGTCCATACGGGTGTTCCGATAGTTGCCCTTCCTAGGAAGGCACCATCGGCCCGCAGGTCAATATTTGCGGGCTGTTATTGGATGACCGCCCAAGAATCCCGGCTCAGAACTCGCGGGGGCTGCCGTCCTGCCATGGCTTCACGAGGTTGCCGAAGCGGGTGAAGCGACCCTCGAAGCTGAGGTCGACCGAACCGATCGGGCCGTGACGCTGCTTGCCGATGATGACCTCGGCCTTGCCGTGCAGACGTTCCATCTCGTCCTGCCAGACCGCCATCTTGTCCATCTCATGGTCGCCCGGCTTCTCGCGTTCCTTGTAGTATTCCTCGCGGAACACGAACATCACCACGTCGGCGTCCTGCTCGATCGAGCCCGATTCCCGCAGGTCCGACAGCTGTGGCCGCTTGTCCTCGCGGCTTTCCACCTGACGCGACAGCTGCGACAGCGCGACCACGGGGATGTCGAGCTCCTTGGCGATGGCCTTTAAGCCTTGGGAGATCTCGGAGATCTCGTTCACCCGGTTCTCGCCCTTGCCGGTGCCCTTCACCAGCTGCAGGTAGTCAACGAAGAGCGCATCGAGCCCGTGCGTCCGCTTGAGACGGCGGGCGCGGGCCGCGAGCTGGGAAATCGGCAGGGCCGGGGTGTCGTCGATGTAGAGCGGGCAGCTCTCGAGCTGCTTGGCCGCGTCGACGAAGCGGCGGAACTCGGCCTCGGTCATGTCGCCGCGGCGGATCTGCTCGGACGGTACCTCGGACGCCTCGGAGAGAATACGCGCGGCGAGCTGCTCGGCCGACATCTCGAGGCTGTAGAAGCCGACGACGCCGCCATTCACGGCGCCCTCGGTGCCGTCATGGGTGATGCCGCGCTTGTAGGCCTTGGCGATGTTGAAGGCGATGTTGGTCGCGAGCGAGGTCTTGCCCATCGAGGGGCGCCCGGCGAGGATCAGAAGGTCCGAGCGGTGCAGACCGCCGAGCTTCTTGTCGAGATCGACGAGACCGGTAGAGACGCCGGCGAGGCCGCCGTCGCGCTGATAGGCGGCGTTGGCGACCTTCACCGCGTCGGTGACGGCGCGCAGGAAGGACTGGAAGCCCGATTCCGAGCTGCCCTGTTCGGCCAGCTTGTAGAGCTTCTGCTCGGCCTCGACGATCTGCTCCTTGGGCTCGGAGGAGACCTCGACCTTGGCAGCCCGGTCGGCGATGTCGCGGCCGAGCATGATCAGCTCGCGCCGGATCGCCAGATCGTAGATCATCTGCGCATAGTCGCGCGCGGCGAAGCCCGAGATCGCGGCACCGGCGAGACGCGCGAGATAGGCGGGTCCACCCAGCTCCTTGAGTCCCTCGTCATCCTCGAGAAAGGTCTTGAGCGTGACCGGCGAGGCCAGCGCGTTCTTGGCGATGCGCTGGGCGGCGACGTCGAAGATGCGCGCATGGACCGGATCGTAGAAATGGTCCTTCGACACGATCATCGCGATCCGGTCGAACACGTCGTTATTGGTGAGGATCGCGCCCAAGAGCTGCTGCTCGGCCTCGATCGAATGCGGCATCTGATCCGGCTTCGCCTCTTCCAGCGCACCCGGACGGAATGTCGTGATCTCGTTCATCGCAGCTACCCCTTGGCCCTCGCGCCGTGCCCGCGGCGCGTATCGTCGCTGATAGGATGCGACGGGGCGGGGACGCAACTTGTATAAGGCTGTGGATAAGCTGTGGAGACACCTCGCCCGCCACATCTTGGCGCGACGAGGTGCCTTGGGTCAACATCTGGTTTCCCTCGGGGCAGATGGTCGGCTGTTTCGGGCCGACCGTCACACCTCAGCCACGTGCCGGAGCCCAGCCTTTCGGGTCGCGCAGGTAGCGTTCCACCTCGTCGAGCGTGTCGGCGTCGAAGGCCTCCGTGGCGCGCGCCTCGGCCAGCACGTCCCACCAGGTGCACAGGTGGATGAGGCCGATGCCTTTTTCCGCGAGGGCCTCGGTCACGCCCTCGAAGATGCCATAATAGAAGATCACCGCGGTCCAGTCGCAGGTCGCGCCGGTCTCGCGGATCGCCTCTACGAAGCTGAGCTTCGAGCCGCCATCGGTGGTCAGGTCCTCGACCAGGATCGCGCGCTGGCCTTCGGTCATCACGCCCTCGATCCGGGCGTTGCGGCCGTAGCCCTTCGGCTTCTTGCGCACGTAGCTCATCGGCAGGGCCAGCCGCTCGGCGATCATCGCGCCGAAGGGAATGCCCGCCGTCTCGCCGCCCGCGACGTTGTCGAAGGCCTCGAAGCCCGCCTCGCGCATGATCGACACGGCGAGGAAATCCATCACCGTGGCGCGGATGCGCGGGAAGGAGATCAGCATGCGGCAATCGACATAGGTCGGCGCCTGCTTGCCGGAGGCGTGGGTGTAGGGCTCGGTCGCGTTGAACTTCACCGCGCCGATTTCCAGCAGCATCCGCGCGGTCAGCCGCGCGATCTCGTCCTTCGGGGGGTAGCCGGTGGGGATCATCTCGAACTCTTCGTGTAGGGAATGCGTCGGGGGAGGGCTCAGTCTTCGACGCGCCAGTGCAGCGCGAAGCCGGGGTCGAACACGGTGACGGGGCCGTCGCCGGTCTCGATCCGCGCGGGGTAGGTCACGGGCTCTCCCCGCACCAGGGTGATCGTGTCCTCGTTCACCGGCAGCCGGTAGAAACGCGGCCCGTTGAGCGAGGCGAAGGCCTCGAGGTGGTTCAGCCGGCCCGCCGCCTCGAACACCTCGGCGAGGCAGGACATGGTGTTGGGCGCGGTGAAGATCCCGGCGCAGCCGCAGGGCTGCAGCTTGGCCGGATCGGCATGCGGTGCGCTGTCGGTGCCGAGGAAGAAGCGCGGGTCGCCCGAAACCGCCGCCTGCACCAGCGCCACGCGGTGGCGTTCGCGCTTGGCCACCGGCAGGCAGTAGAAATGCGGCTTGATGCCCCCGGCGAGGATATGGTTGCGGTTGATGATCAGGTGATGCGTGGTGATCGTCGCGGCAAGGTTTCTGGGGCTGTCGCGCACGTAATCGACGGCGTCGGCGGTGGTCACGTGTTCCATGACGATGCGCAGATCCGGCGTTCTGCGGCGGATCGGCTTGAGCACGCGGTCGATGAACACCGCCTCGCGGTCGAAGATGTCGATCGCGCCGTCGGTCACCTCGCCATGCACGCAAAGCGGCATGCCGATCTCGGCCATGGTCTCGAGCACCGGGCGGACCTTGTCGAAGTCGCGCACGCCGGAGGCCGAATTGGTGGTTGCGCCGGCCGGGTAGAGCTTCACCGCGGTGGCGATGCCGCTCTCATGCGCGTGGCGCACATCGGCGGGATCGGTGTCCTCGGTGAGATAGAGCGTCATCAGCGGCGTGAAGCCCGATCCCTCGGGCAGGGCGGCGCGGATCCGCTCGCGGTAGCTCTCGGCCTGCGCGGCAGTCACGACCGGCGGCACGAGGTTGGGCATGATGATCGCGCGGCCGAAATGGCGGGCGCTCTCGGGGGCCACGGCTTCGAGCATGGCGCCGTCTCGCAGATGCAGGTGCCAGTCGTCGGGGCGGCGGATCGTGATCCGGTCGGGGCGTGCGTCTTTCATGGCCGCCCTCCTACACCGGGTCGTTCGGCCTGACCATAGGTCACGAGTGGCCGCGTCCTCGGGTCAGGCGCTGCGCGTCAGCACCCGCGTCTCGGCCGGATCGGCTCCGATCAGCGCCTCGAGCCGCCGCGCGTAATGCTTGGCTTCGGGCGTGGTGATGCCATGGCGGCACAGCCGGGCGACCTGCGCCGGGCGGTCGGCCTGTTCGAGCTGGCGCAGCAGGCCGCGCAGATAGAGCGGATTGCCGCGACGGCCGCGCCAGATCTTGGCAAAGGCGGCGCGGTCGAGCCGGTCCTCCATCGCCAGCTCCAGAAGCTCGGGCATCGCGCCGATCTGGTCGAGCACGGGCTCGATGCGGCTGCCGGCGTTGAAGGCGGGCAGCGTCACGACATTGGGCCGGCGATACAGCGCGGCATGGATCGAATCGGCGGCGTGCCTCGGGTCGTGGATCAGCGTCACCTTAGCGGCGGCGTCGACCATGTCGGGCGCGTAGCCGAAGCGGCTGGTGAAATCGAGCCGCCGCGCGGCGAGGTGGCGCCGGTCCCACCCGGCGATGGCCGGGTCGAGCGTCGCCAGCGGGCGCAGCGCCAGCACCCGCGCCCCGGGCGAGGCGACCGAATAGGCGGCGGCGGCATAGCCGCAGGCGTGATGCCCGTGAAACAGCACCCGCTCGAAATCCTCGAAGAAGCCTTCATCGACGAGACGGTCGACATAGCCCCAGACACGCGGCGAGCGGAACCAGCCCTCGTCATCCGCGATCAGCACCAGGAGCGACCAGCCGGTGCGCGCCAGCATCTCGAAACCGCGCGGCAGGGCACGGGGACGGCGGCGAATCGAATCCCGGGTCTCGAAGGTCACCAGGAGCCGCGGCCCGGCGTCGATGAACAGCGCCGCATGGTGCTGGCCCAGCGGTTCGTAATAGCCGAACTCCTCGCCGATCCGGTCGAGCTGGGCCTGCCAGTCCGCAGGGGACAGGCCGCTCAAGTCGGTGTGCGGATCGGGCAGGTTCTCGGTCATCGGTCGCTCCGGGCTGAGGGAGTGGTCTCCCATGGCTTACCAGAATCCTGCGCGATTACGGCGTAAATTGGCAAGGCCAGTGCTCATTTGTCGTCCCGGGCGGCGCCTGAAAGTGGCTGTCCGACACATGGTTATTGCATAACTGCGAAGTTGACGGACCTTTGCGGCCATTGCCCGCGTTGCGCTGGCAATGACGGATCCGCCCCGCACCCGGGGCGGCCCGAGAGGAGATGTCGATGAAGAAGAGCTTTCGTACCACGACCGCACTGGCGGCCAGCCTGTCGCTGATGCTGCCCAACCTGGTGCCGCTGGCCCAGGCCCAGCAGGCCGGGCAGGAGATGTTCTGCCTCAATGGCGAGACGCCGCCCTGCGCGGATGCGCCCGAAGCCGGCGTGGCGCTCTACGAGCTGCCGGTCGAGACGCTGCGCGAGATGGCCGAGGAGGGCCGGCTCGACGACGAGATGCTGGCCGAATATGGGCTGAACCTCGAGATGCTGCGCGAAGCGGGCGACGAGCAGATCGAGGCGGCGCTCGACATGGCACGCGATTCGCTCGCGGCCGGGACGGCGATCGCCACCGAGCTCGGCCAGGCGGCCGGCATCGAGATGGAGGCCGAGGTCGAGCAGAGCGGTGAGCTCGAGGCCGAAGCCGAAATGGAAACCGAAGGCGCGGCCGGCGATGCCGCCGCCAGCGCTTCGGTGAGCCCCGAGGCGCAGCCCGAAGCGCCGGTAGAGGAGGTTCAGCCTGAGGCGACCGCCGAGGCCGCGCCTGAGACTGCTGCTGAGCCCATGGCCGAGGCAGCCCCGGCGGACGCAACCGCCGAGACCGCTCAGCCCGAAGCCATGGCCGAAACCGCCCCGGCGGAAGCCATGACCGAGACCGTCGAGCCCGAGGTCTCCGCCGAGACCGCGGAAGCGGAAGCGGTGACCGAGACCGCGCCGGCGGACGCCCAGGCTGACGCCACCGCGACCGACGCTCCGGCCGACACGGCGCAGCCCGAAACGACTGCCGAGACCGAGACCGCGTCGGAGCCGATGCAGGCCGAGACCACCGCCACCGATTCGGCGCAGACCGATGCCGACCGCGCCGCCCGCGCGGCCGAGCTTCAGGCCCAGCTCGAAGCCGAATCCCAGGCCCAGGCCGAGCAGGATGCCGCGGCGACGACCGAGGTGACGGGCGATAGCGAAGCCGGTGCAGAGGCCGAAACCACTGCCACGGCCGAGACCCCGTCGCCGACCGAGGCCGAAGCTCCGACCGCGACCCAGGCCGACACCGAGACCGCGGCGCCGGATGAGAACATCGACCCGACCGCCGAGGAGCCGCAGAGCGCGGTGGCCGCGTCGGCCGCGGCGTCCGAGGCCGAGCCGGCCGAGGTGACCGAGACCGAGATCGACGAGGAGAACTCGCGTCAGAGCGACGAAGAGTTCGCCGCCAGCGTTTCCACCGAGGCTTCGAACGAGACCCAGACCGAGACGAAGAAGAAAGATCGCGACGGCCTGTCCGACTTCCAGAAGGCGCTACTCCTGGGCGTCGGCGCCGTGGCCGTGGGCTCGCTTCTGAACAACGGCCGTCAGGTCGTGGCGAACACCGGCGACCGGGTCGTGGTTCAGGGTGAGAACGGGCTCGAGATCTACCGTGACGACGACGCGCTGCTGCGTCAGCCGGGCGCCGACCTGCGCACCGAGACCTTCAGCGACGGCTCCACCCGGACCACGCTGACCCGCGAGGACGGCACCAAGGTCGTCACCATCCGTGATGCGCAGGGCCGCGTCCTGCGCCGCACCCGGGTCTTCGCCGACGGCACCGAGATCGAGCTGTTCGACGATCTGGCCCAGTCCGATCCGGTCGACGTGCGTTCGCTGCGCGAGATGGAGGCGGCACCGATCACCATCTCGGCCGCCGAAGCCGACCGTGCCGCGCTGCTCGAGGCGCTCCGCGCCGAGGCGTCGGTGGATACCGGCCGCGGCTACAGCCTGCGCCAGATCCGCGAAATCGAGCCGGTCCGGGCGCTGGTTCCGGCGATCGATCTCGACACGCTGACCTTCGCCACCGGTTCGGCGGCGCTGCGGCCCGAGCAGGCCTCGACGCTGGTCGATCTCGGCCTCGCGATCGAGGAGCGGCTGGCCGAGAACCCGCGCGAGGTGTTCCTGATCGAGGGTCATACCGACGCGGTCGGCAATGACGCCTACAACCTCGCCCTGTCGGACCGTCGGGCCGAGACGGTGGCGCTGGCTCTGACCGAGAACTTCGCCATCCCGCCCGAGAACCTCGTGGTGCAGGGCTATGGCGAGCGCTTCCTGAAGGTGGAGAGCCAAGGCGACGTTCAGGCCAACCGTCGTGCTACGGTGCGCCGGATCACGCCGCTGCTGCAGCAGGTTGCCTCCGCGCAGTAAGCTGCACCTTTGAACGACATGCGGGCCGCCCCTCGGGGCGGCCCGTTTTCGTGTCGGCCCAGGATCGGGACCCGGGGCAGGGAGGCGTCAACAAAAAGGGCCGCCCGATGGGCAGCCCCTTGGATTCGCCGGTGTGCGACCGTTACTTCTGGGTCGGCCCGATCATCATGACCATCTGGCGGCCTTCCATCTTCGGCATGTTCTCGACCTTGCCGATTTCGGACACGTCGCTGGCGACACGCTCCAGAAGCTCGCGGCCCAGTTCCTGGTGGGCCATCTCCCGGCCCCGGAAGCGCAGGGTCACCTTGACCTTGTCACCGGCCTCGAGGAACCGCAGCACGTTCCGCATCTTCACGTCGTAATCGTTCGTGTCGGTGTTGGGGCGGAACTTGACCTCTTTGATTTCAAAGGTCTTCTGGTTGCGGCGCGCCTCGGCTTCCTTCTTCTGCGTCTCGTATTTGAACTTGCCGAAGTCCATGATCTTGCAGACCGGAGGCGTGGCGTTGGGCGAGATCTCGACGAGGTCGAGACCGGCCTCTTCGGCCAGGGCGAGGCCGCGCTCGGGGGTGACGACGCCGATGTTTTCGCCGTTCTGTCCGATCAGTCGGATTTCGGCCACGCGGATACGTTCGTTGACGCGGGGGCCGGTGTCGCGCGTGGGAGGCGCGTTATGAGGTCTGCGGGCTATGGTGCACGTCCTTCGGTTGTTCGATTTGGTGGGCAGAAGGTAGTCGTCCGGGTAGTGCGATTCAAGCCGCAAAACAAGGGGTCCGCCGCGCCATGAGGGTCTTCGGGCGATGGCATATGCCCCAGAGCGTGCTATGTGGGCCGCAAACAGTTCAGGTTTTGCAGCAAGGAACAGCGCAATGATGAAAATTCTCGGCATCATCGCCGCCGCGGTGCTCGCGGTCGTCGTGGTGACTTCGATCTGGGGCGGCGACGACGCGGAGGTCACGACCAACGAAGCCACCGATGAAGAGGTGGGCCAGCTGGCCGAGACCCCGACCGCGGACATCGTCGACGAAGAGGCCGAAGCGCCGGCTGCCGATATCGAACCCAATGACGAGATGGGCGAGATCACCCCGCCCGAAGGCGGTGCCGCCGACACCGAGGCGCTGACCGAGGAAGTCGAGGAAGAGACCGTCGACGCGCCCGAGGGGGCCGAGCCTGTGATCCTGATGGATGACGAGAACCTCGCCGAAGAGGTCGAGGCCCAGGCCGAAGAGGCGCTCGGCACCGAGGCCGCCGGCAACAACGAAGGTCTCGCCATCCTCGAGGCCGCGCTCGAGCCCGAGACCTTCGACTACGAGGCCGTGCAGCAGGCGATCGCCGACAGCGCGCTCGAGAGCGACCGCCGCGATCAGCTGGCCACCGCGCTGGAGCGCGCCCGCCGCTACCCCGCGATCCGCGACGCGCTGCTGGAGGACATCCGCGCCGAGCTCGGCGTCGAGTAACCCGGCTGCGGCCCGGCGCGCCGGGCCGCATCGCTCGCCGATAGCAGCGGCCCGAAACAGAAACGCCGCGCGGATCGCTCCGCGCGGCGTTTCTTTTTACAGGCTTTGAATGATCAGCCGACGAAGGCCTTCTCGATCACGAACTCGGCCGGGTCGGAGTTGGCGCCCTCGCGCAGACCGGCCTTTTCGAGCAGTTCTTTGATGTCGAGGTTGAAGGCGAGGCTGCCGCAGACCATCGCGCGGTCGGTCTCGGGGTCGAGCGTCGGGACGCCGAGATCCGAGAACAGTTCGCCATTCTCGATCAGATGGGTGATCCGGCCCATCTTGGGGCTCTCCTCGCGGGTCGTGGTCGGGTAGTAGACCAGCTTGTCGAGGTTCTCTTCGCCGATCAGCTCGCGCAGCATCTCGTCGGTCTTGACGCTTTCGACCAGTTCGCGGCCATAGGTCAGCTCGGCCACGTCGCGGCAGGTGTGGGTGACGATCACCTGCTCGAACTTCTCGAATGTTTCCGGATCGCGCAGCAGCGAGGCGAAGGGCGCAAAGCCCGTGCCGGTCGAGAAGAGCCACAGCCGCTTGCCGGGGATCAGCGCGTCATGCACCAGCGTGCCCACGGGCTTGGGGCGCAGGATGACGTGATCGCCTTCCCGGATGTGCTGGAGCTTCGAGGTCAGCGGGCCGTCTGCGACCTTGATCGAGTAGAATTCCAGTTCCTCGTCCCAGTTGGGCGAGGCGATGGAATAGGCCCGCATCAGCGGCTTGCCGTTGTCGCCCGTCAGACCGATCATCACGAACTCGCCCGAGCGAAAGCGCAAGGATGCGGGCCGGGTGATCCGGAACGAGAACAGGCTGTCGGTGTAGTGACGCACGGCGGTCACGACCTGTCCGTCGGGAGATTGTGCGACGCGGGCGGCGTTGGTCTGGGTCACTGGGCTTTGCTCGGTCATGTCTTTCTCGTTCGGCTCGAATAGGGGAGGAGGCGTTACGGGTAAAGGCGGCTCAACCGCGCAGCCGTGCCTGGTAGTGATGGGCCTGCCAGTCGGCACGGGCGCGCCACTGGTTCTCGGGCTGGCGCTGCGCCAGATCGTCCGAGATCTCGACCTCGTCGAAACCCGAACGCCGGGCCATGGCGTATTGATCCGCGATCACGTGGCCCTCGGCGCGCAGCCGACCGGTAAAGCCCAAGGAGCGCAGGTCACGCGCATGGGTGAAGCCGCGCCCGTCGGAAAAGGCGGGAAACAGCACCCGGATGGCGGCGATCTCGCCCAGACGGCCGACCAGCTCACGCGGGTCGTCGCCGGGGGCGATCTCGACGGCGGTGTCGGCCGCGCTCATCTCGGCCAGCGGCACGAAGCTGCCGGTGAAGTCGTCTGGGGCGAAGCCCTTGTCGGTCACGATCACGGTCATCTCGTCCTCTCGGGGCCGGGCCCCTGTTCATCAGTCTTCAAATCTGCGGTCTCGCCGGGTCGGTTTCAGGCCTCGGCGGGTTTGCCGCGCACCATCTTCCCGTTCACGAAATGTATGCCGCACTCTTCCTTGTCGCTGTCGCGCCAGCGTCCGGCACGGGGGTCTTCGCCGGGCGCGACCTTGCTGGTGCAGGGCGCGCAGCCGATCGAGGGGTAGCCCTGCGCCACCAGCGGATGACGGGGCAGGCGGTTCTCGGCGATATAGTCCTGCAGGTCGGTACTGGTCCAGTGGGCCAGCGGATTGATCTTGATCCGCAGGTCGTCCTCGTTCTCGAAGAACTCCAGCGCGGCACGGGTCTTGCCCTGGTAGCGCTTGCGCCCGGTGATCCAGCTGTCGAAGCCCGAGAGCGCGCGCTGCAGCGGCTCGGTCTTGCGGATCGCGCAGCACAGGTCGGGGTTCGACTTGTGCAGCAGGTTCTCGGGGTCGTGCTCGGCCAGCGCCTCGGGACGTGCCTTGATGGTGCGAACGTTCTTGAGGTTCAGCCGTTCCGTCAGCTCCATCTGGTAGGCCAGCGTTTCGGCAAAGAGCATCTCGGTGTCGACGAAAAGCACCGGGGTGGTGCGGTCGATCACCGAGACGAGATGCAGCAGCACGACCGATTCCGCGCCGAACGAGCTGACCAGGGCGATCCGGCCAAGCGCGTGCTCGGCCAGCGCCTTTTCCAGCACCGCGGTCGCGCCATGGTGACGGTAGCGGGCGTTCAGGTCACGGACGGTTTCGTCGATGCGATGCGGTTTCTCATGCAGCATCAGCCCGCTCCCGCTTCGCCTCTTGCTCGGGGTAGAGCACGGCCTTGAACGGCTCGGCCCCGAGCCGGCGATAGGCGGCGAGGAAGGTCTCTTCCGGCCCCGAACGCAGGTCGAGATAGCCCAGCACCAGGCGCTCGATCGCGGGCACGATCTCTTCGGCCGAAAAGCCGGGGCCGGCGCGCTCGCCGATGCTCGCAGTCTCGTCGCCCGAGCCGCCCAGCGTCACCTGATAGTTTTCGACGCCCGCGCGATCGAGCCCGAGGATGCCGATATGGCCGACATGGTGATGGCCGCAGGCGTTGATGCAGCCCGAGATCTTGATCTTGAGCGGGCCGACATCGTGCTCCAGCTTCAGCTCCTCGAAGCGCAGCGCGATCTGCTGCGCAACCGGGATCGAGCGAGCGGTAGCCAGCGCGCAGTAATCCATGCCGGGGCAGGCGATGATGTCCGACACCAGCCCGATATTGGCGGTGGCGAGGCCGTGCTCGCGCAGCTTGGCGTGCAGCTTCGGCAGGTCCGACTTGTGGACATGCGGCAGGATCACGTTCTGCTCATGGCTGATCCGCAGCTCAGCATGCCCGTAGGCGTCGGCCAGATCGGCCAGCACGCGCATTTGCTCGGCGGTGGCGTCACCCGGCGTCTGGCCCGGCTTCTTGAGCGAGACCGAGACGATGGCGTAGCCCTCGGCGCGATGCGCGGTGAGATTGGTGTCGGCCCAGGAACGGAACACCGGGTCGGCGCCGTAGGCCGCCTCATAGGCGTCCACCGGGGCATTGCGCCAGGCCGGCGGGGCGAACTGGGCGCTGATCTCCTCGAACATCTTCACGTCCACGCCCGAGAAGGCGGGCTTGGTGCGGGCGAACTGCTCGTTCACCGCGTCGCGGAATGCGTCGAGGCCGTTCTCGAAGACGGTGATCTTGATCCGGGCCTTGTACTTGTTGTCGCGGCGGCCCAGCAGGTTGTAGGCGGCGACGATCGCCTCGCAGTAGGGCAGCAGGTCCTCCTGGGAGACGAACTCCTCGATCACCTTGCCGATCATCGGGGTCCGACCGAGGCCGCCGCCGATCAGCACCTTGTAGCCGATCTCGCCGCGGGCGTTCTCGACGATCTGGATGCCGATGTCATGGGCCTGGATCACCGCGCGGTCATGGCTGGCGCCGGTCACGGCGATCTTGAACTTGCGCGGCAGGAACTGGAATTCCGGGTGGTCGGTCGACCACTGGCGCAGCAACTCGGCCACCGGGCGCGGATCGGCGATCTCGTCCTGGGCAGCCCCGGCGAAATGGTCGGCGGTCACGTTGCGGATCGTGTTGCCGGAGGTCTGGATCGCGTGGAGGCCGACATCGGCCAGCGCCTGCAGCATGTCCGGCACGTCGTGCAGGGCGGGCCAGTTGTACTGGATGTTCTGGCGCGTGGTGAAATGGCCGTAGCCGCGATCCCACTTCTCGGCCAGAAGCGCCAGCGTGCGCATCTGGTCGGAGGAGAGCGTGCCATAGGGGATCGCCACGCGCAGCATGTAGGCGTGCAGCTGCAGGTAGAGGCCGTTCATCAGCCGCAGCGGACGGAACTCCTCCTCCTTGAGGGAGCCGTCGATCCGACGCTCCACCTGGCCGCGGAACTGGTTGACGCGCTCTTGGACGAAGGCGCGGTCGAAGTCGTTGTAGTGGTACATGCTCAGAGCTCCACCTGCTTGCCGTGGGCGTAGTTCGACGGGCCGCGGGTGCGGAAGGTTTCGCGGAAATGCGTGGGCTCGGGGCCCTCGGCGCCGGCCTTGGCATCGGCGAGATAGGGACCGACGACGATATCGGCCTGGCTTTGCGCCGCCAGCAGCCGCAGCTCGGCATGCGCCTCCTCGTCGATCAGTTCGGCCTCGCGCATGTCCGGAGTCCAGCGCCCGTCGGCGGTCAGCCAGACGGCATCGCCCTCAAGGAGGCGGTTGGCGGTCACGACCTTGGGCGTGAACTTGCGGGGCATGGCTATCTCCGTCTTCAAGCGTCAGGCTGATATAGGACAGGTGTCTTGCTTTTGGCTACCGGTCGCGGCAGATAAGGAATGCGTGTTTCCGCTGGCGCCGTTCGGCGGACATGCGTTCCGAATTCAAGGAGTGCCGCGAATGTCGTTCCAGCCCGATGAGATCGACCGGAAGATCCTGATCGAGTTGCAGCGCGATGCGTCGCGTTCGCTCGACGAAATCGCCAAATCGGTGGGGTCGTCGAAGACGCCGGTGTGGAACCGGATCCGCAAGATGCGCGAGCGCGGCATCATCGGGCCGCAGACCGTGGTGCTCGACGCCGAGGCGCTGGGCTTCGAAGCCTGCTTCTTCGTCCTGATCCGGACCAGCGCGCATGAAGCCGACTGGCAGGCGCGGTTCCTCGCCACGCTGCGCGACCGCCCCGAGGTGCAGGAGGCTCATCGGCTGGCGGGCGACATCGACTACATCCTCAAGGTGCGGGTGCGCAACGCGCGTGCCTATGACGCCTTCTACCAGGCGCTGATCGCCGAGGTGCGGGTGCAGAGCGTCACGGCGCTGCTGTCGATGGAGGAGATCAAGTCCACGGTGGCGCTTCCGCTCTAGAAGGCGCGCACCATCAGCCGCTCCAGCCCGTGGAAATGGTAGAGATCGGCATAGCGCGGCGGCTCCGCGAGCCGCAACTCGGGGCAGTGGCGCAGCAGCGAGGCCAGCGCTACCCGCATCTCCAGCCGCGCCAGCGGTGCACCGACGCAGAAATGGATGCCGGCGCCGAAGCCCAGATGCGCCGGCCCCTTGCGGGTGGGGTCGAAGCTGTGGGGATCGGCATAGGCCTCCGGGTCGCGGTTGGCCGCGCCGAGCAGGCAGGCGATCCGGTCGCCGCGTACGAAGCGGTGACCCAAGATCTCCAGATCCTCGTAGACCCAGCGGGTGAACATGTGCAGCGGCGGGTCGAGCCGCAACAGTTCCTCGACGCAGGCACCATCTATCTCGCGATGATCATGCGCCAGCAGCGTGCGCACCGCATTGCCCAGCGAATGCACGGTCGCCTCGTGGCCCGCGTTGAGCAGCAGGATGCAGGTCGAGACCAACTCCTCGGTGGTGAGCTTCTCACCCGCCTCCTCGGCGGCGATCAGCTCCGAGATCAGGTCGTCGGCCGGGTTGCGCCGCTTCTCGGCGATATAGACCGCGAGGAAATCGCAGAACGCCTGCGTCGCCATCTCGGCCGCGTCTTCCATCGTCCGGGTGCGTCCGGCCTGATACATGCCGACCATGGCGTTGGACCAGGCCAGCAGGTCGTCGGCGCGGCTTTCGGGCAGGCCCATAAGCCTTGCGATGACGATCACCGGCACCTTGCGGGCATAGGCGTCGAGCAGGTCGAACGCGCCCTGCGGAAAGCCGTCGATCAGCCGGTGGCACAGCGCCTCGATTTCCGGCTCCAGCGCCGCGATCCGGCGCGAAGTGAAGGCGTGCAGCACCAGCTTGCGCAGCCGGGTATGCGTCGGCGGCTCCAGCTCCAGCATCGAATGCGCTTCGCAGGCATAAAAGGCGGCGAGATGGCCGGGGATCGCGGGGGCATTCTCGACCGGCGCCTCGCGGCCCATCCGCGGGTCGCGCAGGATCGCGGAGACAGCGGCGTGCGAAGTGGCGCAGGGCAGGTCGTACTCGCCCCAATGGAACAGGGGCCCGGCGGCCCGCGCCCGGTCGTAGAACGGGTAGGGGTTCTGGACGAATTCCGGGTCGGTGGGGGATTGGCTCAATACCTGCATGAGGCGAGCGTGCCGCGCCACTCTGGTCTTGGCAAGCGCGCAGACGGTATGATGCGCCGATGATTGGATCGCGGATCAGGCGCGCCCTCGGGGTGCTCGGTTTCCTTGCACTGGTGGCGGCGTTGGCGCTGGCCGTGCAGCATTGGGGATTCCGCGCAGCGCTGAACGAGGCCGCGCGGCGCGGCGTGTCCGACCTGGCGCTGGCCTCGGACCGGCTCACCGGCGAGTTGCAGCGCTATCGCCAGCTCGCGGTGCTGACCGCGCGCCATCCCGATCTCGCGCCGCGGCTCGACGGGCCCGATGGCGGTCGCGCCGAAGCGCTGCTGCGTCAGACCGCCGACATGACCGGGGCGCTCGACATCGTCCTGCTCGACGCGCGCGGCCGCGAGGTGGCGGCTGCGGTCGAGGGGCCACGTCGGGGCCATATCGGCACGCCCTGGTTCGAGCGGGCGATGGATGGCGCGCTGGGCGTCGCGCATCTGTCGAGCGGCCGCTACGGGCGACGCATCTTCCTCTTCGCGGCGCCGCTTTTCGCCCCCGAGGGGCCGGTGGCGGGGGTGGTCGTGGTGGTCACCGATGTCGAGGCAATCGAGGCGAGCTGGCGCGGCGACCGCCCGGCGCTGTTCTTCACCGACGAGACCGGGCGGGTCTTCGTGTCGAACCGCTCGGAACTGGTCGGCCGCGCCGATCTGGGGTTGGTGGCGCGCCATCGCGAGGCGGGGCACGAGATCTGGCGGATGAGGGCCGGGCCCTATCTGCCAGAGCGTGGCCTGCATCTGGCGCAGCCGCTCCCGGTGATCGGCCTGACCGGCGAGGCGCTGCTCGACACCGCGCCGGCGCGGCGCATCGCGTTGCTGCAGGCGGCCGCGGCGGCGGCGCTCTGCCTCGCCTTCGGTGCGCTGCTGTTTCTCGCGACGATCAGGCGGCACACGCTGGCCCGCGCCAATGCCCGGCTCGAGGAACGGGTGGCGCGGCGGACCGTGGCGCTGCAGGCCGTCAACGCCGATCTGCAGCGCGAGGTGGCCGAGCGCGCGGCGGCCGAGGAACGGCTCAGGCGGGCGCAGGCCGATCTGGTGCAAGCGGGCAAGCTCTCTGCGCTGGGCCAGATGTCGGCCGGGATCAGCCACGAGCTGAACCAGCCGTTGATGGCGATCCGCAGCTTCGCCGAAAATGCCGAGACCTTTCTGGAGCGCGGCAACACCCAGGCAGCGGGCCGCAACCTTGAACGCATCTCCGAGCTGGCGCGCCGGATGGGCCGGATCATCCGCAACCTGCGCGCCTTTGCCCGCCAGGAAAGCGCGGCGGTGGTCGATGTCGATCTCGTCGCCGTGGTCGAGGCGGCGCTGGAAATGGCCAGCGCCCGGGCCCGGCAGGCGGATGTGACGATCGACTGGAGCCCGCCCGGGACCCCGGTCGTGGTCCGTGGCGGCGAGGTGCGGCTGCAGCAGGTGCTCTTGAACCTCGTCGGCAACGCGATTGACGCCATGGAGGGGCGCGAGGACAAGCGCCTCGTCATCGGCCTGAGCCGCGCTAGCGGTCGCGCCCGGCTGACAGTCCGCGACAGCGGGCCGGGGATCGGAGAGCCGGACCGGATGTTTGACCCGTTCTACACCACCAAGGAGGTCGGCGCCGCCGAGGGGATGGGCCTCGGGCTGTCGATCTCCTATGGGCTCGTCCAGAGCTTTGGCGGCGCGATCCGGGGCCGCAACCACGAGGCAGGCGGGGCCGAGTTCACGGTGGAGCTCGATCTGGCGCGTGAAAGCGAGGCGGCATGACGAACAGGGTTCTGTTGGTGGACGACGATCGCGCGGTGCGCGAGGCGCTGGGACAGACGCTGGAGCTGGCGGATCTCGAGCCCATCCTCGCGGGCTCCTATATCGCGGCCAAGGACCACATCGCCCCCGACTTCGACGGCGTCATAGTTACCGACATCCGCATGCCGGGGCGCGACGGGTTCCACCTTCTGGAGCGGGCGCGGGAGGTCGATCCCGAACTGCCGGTAATCCTGCTGACCGGCGAGGGCGACATCCCGATGGCGGTCCGGGCGATGGAGCAGGGGGCCCATGCCTTCCTCGAAAAGCCCTGCGGGCCGAAGGAATTCGTGAGCACGGTGCGGCAGGCGCTCGGTCTGCGGGCAGAGGTGCTGGCCGCGCGGCAGGCGCGCGCGGCCAAGTTTGCGGGCGATGCGGCGAGCCGGATGCTGGTCGGCCGTTCGGTCCAGGCCGAGGCGTTGCGCGAGCGGGTTCGCGCGGTGGCGCGCGCCAGCGCCGAAGCGCTGGTCTGCGGCCCCCCGGGCAGCGGCACCTCGAAGGTGGCCGAGGTGATCCACCTGCTTTCGGCCTCGGCCCGTGCGCCATTCGTCAAGCGCGCGGCGGCGGCCCTCGACGAGGCTGGGCTCGCTGCGGCGTTCGAGGAAGCGGGCGCTGGCACGCTCTATCTCGACGAGATCGCGGCACTGCCCCCGGGCACGCAATACGCGCTGCTCGACCGGCTGGAGAGCGACGCGGGAACGCGGCCCCGGGTGATCGGTGGCACCACCCGCGATCCGGCTGCCGAGGCCGATGCAGGCCGTCTCAATCCCGAGTTGTTCTGGCGGCTGGACCTGATGCGCGTTTCCATCCCGCCGCTGCGCGACCGACCCGACGATATCCCGGTCCTGTTTCGCCACTACGTCGCCCAGGCCTGCGAGCAGGCCAACCTGCCGATGCCGGAAATCGGCCCTGACCTGGTGGCGCGGCTGATGGCGCAGGACTGGCCGGGAAATGCCCGCGCACTGACCTCGGTGGCGATGCGGGTGGCGATGGGGCTCGATCCGGGGCTGGGCGAGGCAGAGACCGGGGACGAGCTAGGGCTGGCCGAGCAGCTGGCCCGCGTCGAGCGCTCGCTTTTGATCGAGGCGCTGCGCCGTCATGAAGGGCATGCCACCCGCACTGCCGAAGCGCTGAAGCTGCCGCGCAAGACCTTCTACGACAAGCTGGCGCGGCACGGCCTCAAGCCCGAGGACTACCGGCACGAATAGCTGTGCGGTTTTCCGCACAATGCCGTGACGGAGTGTGCGGCGCGCCGCGCAATGCCAGCCGAGCTACAAGGCATGCGCTTTAGGTTCGGCTCTTATTGCTCTGAAAAATCATGATTTCCTCCGTGCTCGGTGATTGAGCGGATTCCTGCTTGAGCGGTGGGCAAGCTGCCTGTTTCCTCGGCGCAACCGAAACCAAGTCTCTCGGGAGGAGACCCTCATGAAATACCTTTCGCTCGCTGCCACCGCCGCCGCCCTCGCCATCGCCGCGCAGGCCGCTCAGGCCGATCCGATGGGCTGCGACGCCGGCGAGACGGTGGTGAAGTTCAGCCACGTCACCAACACCGACAAGCACCCCAAGGGCATCGCCGCCGAGCTTCTCAAGACGCGCGTCAACGAGGAGATGGACGGCACGATGTGCATGGAGGTCTTCCCGAACTCCACGCTCTACACCGACGAGCAGGTAATCGAGGCGATGCTGCGCGGCGACGTGCAGATGGCGGCGCCGTCGCTGTCGCTGTTCGAGTCGATCACCAAGGCCTACCGCCTGTTCGACCTGCCCTTCCTGTTCGACGACATCGATCATGTCGATGCCTTCCAGGCCTCCGAGGAGGGCCAGAAGATGCTCGACGGCATGCAGCGCCGCGGCATCCAGGGCCTCGCCTACTGGCACAACGGCATGAAGCAGATGTCGGCCAACAAGCCGCTGATCGAGCCGACCGACGCGGCCGGGCTGAAATTCCGCGTCCAGCCCTCCGACGTGCTGGTCGCGCAGATGGAGGCGCTCGATGCCAGCCCGCAGCCGATGGCCTTCGCCGAGGTGTATGGTGCGCTGCAGACCGGCGTCGTCGACGGGCAGGAGAACACCTGGTCGAACATCTACGGTCAGAAGTTCTTCGAGGTGCAGGACGGCATCACCGAGACCAACCACGGCGTGATCGACTACATGGTGATCGCCAGCGTCGACTTCCTCGACAGCCTCGACCCGGCTGTCCGTGACCAGCTGGTCACGATCGTCGAGGAGGTCTCCACCGAGCGGAACGCCGCGGTGAACAAGGTCGATGCCGAGGCGCGCCAGGCGATCCTCGACGCCGGCAGCGAGATCCGCGAGCTGACCGAGGAGCAGCGCGCGGCCTGGGTCGAGACCATGAAGCCGGTCTGGGCGCAGTTCGAGGAAGAGGTCGGCGCCGAAATGATCGAAGCCGCGCAGAACGCAAACAAGTAAGCGCCACGCACGCAGAGGGGCCGGGTCGCCGCCGCGCGGCCCGGCCCCTCGCATATCCGCAACACAGCCGAATGAGGGGACAGAGGGGATGAACGCCGTCCACACCAAGCCCGGCAGGGGGCGTCTGGCGCGCATCATCGAGGAGTTCGAGGAGGGTATCATCGCCTTCCTGCTCGGCGCGATGACGCTGCTGACCTGCACCAACGTCATCATGCGCTACGGCTTCAACAGCTCGATCATCTGGAGCCTCGAGACCGTGCTGGTCCTGTTCGCCTGGCTGGTGCTGTTCGGCATCGCCTACGGCTTCAAGATCACTGCGCATCTGGGCGTGGACGCAGTCATCAACCTGCTGCCGCCGCGTGGCCGCCGGGTCGTGGCGCTGATCGCCTGCGCCGCCTCGCTGGCCTATGGCGTGCTGCTGCTGAAGGGGGCGTGGGACTACTGGGCGCCCTTCGCCGACCTGCCCAAGACAACCGGCACGTGGCTGCCCACCGGCTTCGACACCCAGGCGCGCACCACCTCGTATTTCGAGACCGACCAGATCCCGATGTTCGACTGGCTGCGCTTCCTCGAGGGCTGGATCAACTACGACGAGCGCTATTCCAAGATGCCGCGCGTCATCCCCTACCTGATCCTGCCGATCTCGGCCGTGCTGATCCTGTTCCGGCTGATCCAGGCCACGATCCGCGTCTGGAAGGGCGAATCCGACAGCCTGATCGTCAGCCACGAGGCCGAAGAGGCCGTGGCCGACGCCGCGCATCTCAACCGGGAGCTCTCCTGACCATGGAAGTCGCGCTTCTCTTTCTCATGATCGTCGGGCTGCTGCTGATCGGCGTGCCGATCGCCATCGCGCTCGGCCTGTCCTCGATCGTGTTCCAGCTCCTGTTTTCCGAGACCTCGCTGGCCTCGATCGCGCAGTCGCTCTACCAGGCGATGGCCGGGCATCCCTCGCTGCTGGCGATCCCGTTCTTCATCCTCGCCTCGTCCTTCATGTCGACGGGCGGCGTGGCGCAGCGGATCATCCGCTTCGCGATCGCCTGCGTCGGCCACTTCAAGGGCGGCCTCGCCATCGCCGGCGTGCTCGCCTGCATGATGTTCGCGGCGCTTTCGGGCTCCTCGCCCGCCACGGTGGTCGCGATCGGCTCGATCGTCATCGCGGCGATGCGGCAGGTGGGCTACACCCGCGACTTCGCCGCCGGTGTCATCTGCAACGCCGGCACGCTGGGCATCCTGATCCCGCCCTCGATCGTGATGGTCGTCTATGCCTCGGCCACCGACGTCTCGGTCGGGCGGATGTTCCTCGCGGGCGTCATCCCCGGCATCCTCGCCGGCGTCATGCTGATGATCACCATCTACGTGATGGCCCGGATCAAGGACATGCCGGCCGGCGACTGGCTCGGCTGGGGCGAGATCTGGGCCAGCTTCCGCGATGCGTTCTGGGGGCTGTTCCTGATCGCGATCATCATGGGCGGCATCTACGGCCACCCCTGGGTCGATTTTTCGGGCGGTTTCCCGATCACCTGGGCGCCCGGTGCCTTCACCCCGACCGAAGCCGCCGCCGTCGCCGCCGTCTACGCCTTCCTCGTCGCCACCTTCGTCTATCGCGACATGGGGCCGCTGGCCGCGCGCGAGCCGGGCGGACGCCCGACGCCACTCTACCGTGCGCCCTGGGCGCTGGTCACCGGCTTCGTGCATCGCGACACCCGCAAGACGCTGTTCGAAGGCGGCAAGCTGACCATCGTGCTGATGTTCATCATCGCCAACGCGCTGATCCTCAAGCACGTGCTGACCGACGAGCAGATCCCGCAGCACATCGCCAACGCGATGCTGGGCGCCGGCCTCGGCCCGATCACCTTCTTGATCGTCGTCAACGTGATCCTGCTGATCGGCGGCCAGTTCATGGAGCCCTCGGGCCTTCTGGTGATCGTCGCACCGCTGGTGTTCCCGATCGCGATCCAGCTCGGCATCGACCCGATCCATCTCGGGATCATCATGGTGGTCAACATGGAGATCGGCATGATCACCCCGCCGGTGGGCCTCAACCTCTTCGTCACCTCGGGCGTGGCAGGGATGTCGGTCATGGGCGTGGTGCGTGCGGCACTGCCGTTCCTCGCCGTGCTCGGCGTGTTCCTGATCATCGTCACCTACGTGCCGTGGATCTCGACCGCGCTGCCCAACGCCACGATGGGGCCTGAGATCATCGTCAACTGACGATCCTGCCGGTACCACGCGAAAGGGCGCCCCTCGGGGCGCCCTTTTTTTTGATGCCTTAGCTGGGGCTCAGAGCGAGGATTCGAGCGCCGAGACGATGGGCGAGAAATCGGTCGATTTAAGGCTCGCGCCGCCGACCAGCGCGCCGTCGACATTTTCGACGCCGAAGATCTCGGCGGCGTTGTCGGGCTTGACCGAACCGCCATAGAGCAGGCGGATGCCATCCGCTTCGCCGGCGAAGCGCTCGGCGAGACCGGCGCGCAGCGCGCCATGCACCTCGGCGATCTGTTCGACGCTCGGCACCTTGCCGGTGCCGATCGCCCAGATCGGCTCGTAGGCGACGACCGTGTTCGCGGCGGTGGCACCGTCGGGCAGGGAGGCCGCGAGCTGGCGGCCGACCACGTCGAGGGTCTCGCCCGCCTCGCGCTGCTCAAGGCTTTCGCCGAGGCAGATGATCGCGGTGAGACCGGCCTTGTGCGCGGCTTCGGCCTTGGCGCGGACCATCTCGTCGCTCTCATGATGATCGGCGCGGCGCTCGGAATGGCCTACGATCACGTAGCGGGCGCCCGCATCCTTGAGCATCTCGGCCGAGATGTCGCCGGTATGGGCGCCGCTCTCCTCGGCGTGGCAGTCTTGGCCGCCGACCCGGATCGGCTGGCCGCCAAGCGCGAAGGCCATGCGCGAGACCAGCGTCGCGGGCGGGCAGATGACGATATCGACGCGCGGCGCCGCCCAAGCGATGCCCAGCGCCTCGATCTCCTTCAGATCGGCGTTGGTGCCGTTCATCTTCCAGTTTCCCGCGACCAGCTTGCGACCCATGTGGCGTCCTTTCATGTGTGAAGAGTTGCAGCCTGTGTAGACCGGAACGGCCGAAGTCGAAACCATCCCGTCAGCGCGGGCGGGCCACATGCTCCAAGAAGGCCTCGATATCGTCGTCGCCGTAGCCCAATAGTCGACCGATCCGGCGCTCGCGCTCCGCCTCGAACGGCGCGATCGTCGCCTCCTCATAGAGCTCTCGAGGCAGCGCGGCCTCGACCTCATGTCCCGGGGCGTGGACGATGCGCACAGGCACACGGATGCCATGCTTGGCTGGCGATGCGAAATCCAGCCTGCCGAAGATGCCCTCGCTGAGGAAAGCATCGAGATTGTCCGGCCAGATCTCCACGAACAGCGCCAACCGCTTGGCGCCTACGCGCATCAGGGCAATCTCGTGCCCTTCATGCGGCCCGATACCGGGCGGCAAGGTCATGGGGGTTTAGCTGTTGCTGCGCTCGGCGGTCAGTTCTTCGATATCCTTGAACTTGATCGATTCGCCGCAGCCGCAGGCATCCTCGACATTCGGGTTGCGGAACTTGAACCCGCTTTCGAGCAGCGACGTTTCGTAGTCGATCTCGGTGCCGAACAGGAACATCTGCGCCATCGGTGCGATCATCACCCGCGCGCCGTCCTGCTCGACCGTCTCGTCGTTCGGATCGGCGGCGTCGACATATTCCATGGTGTATTCCATGCCCGCGCAGCCGCCCTTCTTGAGCCCGATGCGCAGGCCCGCGTGTCCGCCCTTGTCCATGAGACGGGCGATCTGCCGCGCGGCGGCAGGGGAGAGGCGAACGGCCGGTTTGCCGGGGATCGAGAACATGAAAGCCTCCTGTTGCGGCGCCCCCTCTACATAGGAGTGTGTCGGGCGCGGCTCAAGCCGATGCCGTCAGGCGGCCTCGGCCGGGTTGACCTGCGGGAAGACCGCGTACCCCTCGGCGGCGCGCTGGCGCGCCTTCTCGAGCAGCGCCTCGCGCACCACGCAGGACATCGTCCAGGCCGTGTCGGCCCGGGCGCAGGCGAGGCAGAACCAGACCTCCTGCCCGAACACGTCCTGATCGGCGACCATGACATAGCTCTCCTCGGGCGGCTGCACCTCGTCCTCGTCCTGCTCGGCGATGATTTCGAAGAACGCCTCGCGCAGCGGCTGGACCTCGGCGTCATGGGCGAGCCGGACCTTGATCACCCGGACCATCGAGGGCGTGCGCATGGTCCAGTTCTCGAACGGCTCCGCCACGAACTCGGACACCGGCACCACCAGCCGCACGCCGGTCCAGTCGAGCAGCTGGACATAGGTGAAGTTGATCCGCTCGACGGTGACGATGTGGCCGCGATATTCAAGCTTGTCGCCGATCTTGGCCGAGCGGTTCATCGCGATCTGCAGGCTGGCGAGGATGTTGCCGAGGATGTGGCGCGCGGCAAAGCCGATGAGCAGCGTCAGCGCACCCGCCGAGGCCAGCACCGACAGGCCGAGGCTGCCGAAGAGCTGCGCCTCGCGCAGCACGATGAAGCCGCCGATCAGCACGATCGCCACGATCAGCACCCGGCGCCACGCGGCGATGCGCGTCGCGATGTTGCGACGCTGCTCCATGCGCGGGTCGGACAGGGTGTCGTCGTCGAAGGGAACGATGCGGTTGAGCACCGCATCGACGCCGTTCAGCACGAAGATCAGCGCCGCTGCGGTGAAGCCCAGCGCGATCAGCGGCGTCAGCACGGTGTTGATCCGTCCCGAGAACATGAACAGCGAATGGCTCAGTACCGCCGTCAGACCCGAGCAGGCGGCGAGGATGATCGGCATCCGGGTGGCGCAGAGCACGTCGCGCGTGGTCCGCCGTTCGGCGCGCTGGGCGATCTTGTCCTGCAGCCGCCCGACGATCCATCCGACGACCCCGACCAGCGCCAGCATCGCGGGGAACGCCACCAGCTCCCACCATCGCAGCCCCCAGAAGGCCTGTTCGCGCCAGGCCTCGGGCATTTCCTCCTCGAAGCGGGTCGGGCCATAGAGCGCGTGCAGCGCGGGAATGTTGTCCACCGTCTGGCGCGAAAAGACCCAGACCGGATCGCCGTTCTTGGGCTTGAGGCGGTTGAGGCGGATCGCCACGGCGCGTTCGTCGAGCTCGACCACGTCGATCAGGATCGAGCGCTGCGGCTGTCCCGCCACCGCGCTTTCCGAGCTGGCATTGGCGTCGAGCGCGTCGGGCCGCTCCAGCAGCGCGGTCCAGTTGATGATCGCGGTGCGGTCCAGCACCTCGACCAGATCGGCGGCGAGCCGGGCGCCACGCCTGACCTGCTCGGAGGGGGGGATGCCGGTCAGATCCAGCAGATGCGCCGCGGTCTCGCGCTCGCCCGTCTCCACCAACTCGAACAGCGCCTCCATGCTGGATTGCGGCGTCGTGCGGTCGAGATCCTCCGGCGCGAGCGGCAGGCCCTGGTTCAGCGTCTCGACTTCGAAGACGGTCATGTCCTGCGCGTGCGCCGCGACCGGCAGCCAGATCAACAGCACCAGCGCGCGAATGAGGGTCTTGAGGGGCAAGGCGGATCTCCGGCGATGTCGCCGACCCAACCTAGGGCGACCGCGCCGGTTCCGGCGGGCGGGTCGAGGGCAAGGGGCGGGCAGGCGGCCCGCCCGTGCCGATCACATGAAGCCGAGCTCCAGCCGCGCCTCGTCGGACATCATTTCCATGCCCCATTGCGGCTCCCAGACGAGGTCGACATCGACCTGCTTGATCCCCGGCACGGCGCCGACGGCGTCGGCGACCCAACCGGGCATCTCCCCCGCGACCGGGCAGCCCGGTGCGGTGAGCGACATCTTGATGTTCACGGCGTTCTCGTCGTCGATATGAATCGTGTAGACGAGGCCGAGATCGTAGATGTTCACCGGGATTTCGGGGTCGTAGACCGAGCGGCAGGCCTCGACCACCTGGTCGTAGAGCGCGTGATCGGTGGTGGAGGGCGCGATCAGCGGCGTGCCTTCGAGTTGGGTGTCGGGCATGGGCTGTCCTTGGTCTGGAACGGGGGCGCGCGACGGCGCCGATACCTGAGCGATCATATAGGAAAAGCGGGGGGCGGGGTAAAGGGTGGGCGCTGTACCTGCTCGTGCTACGGCCAGCGGGTCCGTTTGACGGAAGGGGCAGTGTAGCGGAACAGTGAAACCCGCAGTGTTTTACAGTAAGCTTTGCAGCAGCGCACTTTCAAAAGCGAACGCGATCTAGCGAGCTTCAAGGGGTCTTCAAAGATTTGGTTTAGGCCCCGGTCTGGCACGGACAGTTCAGCTGACTGACGGTGACGGCGGCTGATCCAACGTCCGCTGTAGGCTTCAGATCTGTCCTTGCAGGGCGATTCCAACTTGCTTGAGCAGTGAGGGTGGTGTTGCTGGCAGCCATGTCCCATCGAATGAAGGTGCTCTCGTGTCTCAACTGTTTTCTGATCTGTTTCGTGAAGTGAGTAAAGGAAAGGCTGTTTTTCCTTCGTCCTCCAGACCTGAAATAGACTGGCACCGACCAATCTTCGTAGGACTGGAGGCCGCGGTTAAATCGGAGGAGTCTTTCCTATTGAGCGAACATGGCCACATCGAGGTTCATCGAGGTCGAGCATCCATCGGTTTCGGCTTTGAGGGAATCAAACCTCCTTACCTCTTTCGAAATGCCAGCCTGTCCGCTGACGGTCTGCGCAGGATATTTACGCGACTGGAGTTCCTTGTGTTCGCAAGCATCAAGTGGGACGTGTACCAACATGATGGCAAATATCTTCCAGAAACCGAGAGTTTCAGCGAAAGGGTTAAGTTCCTGAAAGGTCGAGGCCGACTACGCCGAGAAGACGAAGATGCTCTCCGCCTGATAAAAGCGACTCGTGATGAGTTTGCGCACTCCACACTGGCGGTCAAAGATCTGTTCTTTAGCGGTCTGCCGCTTTCCCGTTCATTCCCGGATCTTGTTGCGAATGCTACTCGTGTAGCTATCCCGCTTGAAGGGGAGTTCATGAAGGTTCAAGAGCGACAGGTCGACTGGAGAATCTTCAATATTGTTGTGAACGGTATGGCTTGTTGACTATCGGGCGACAATAACGTGTGTAGCTGACTGCTCGACTGGCAACGCGAAAAATTCACAAGAAACCGAGCAGATCGCAATTCATATGGGACACCAAGCGGCGCGCGACATATCCAGCTTTTCTCCGGCTGCGACAGCGCTCGCACGTGCCGATCAAGTTGGGGACGTGCACAAACGTGGCAGTCGTGAGCGTTGTGGGCCAAGGGAGACACTGGATCGGCCGGGATAGAATGCAGCAACCCCGTTTGCGGTGGCGGCAGCATGAGAATGAAGCGCCCAGCCGGAATGATCCGACGGGCGATCTTGCCATCAGCCGTCGAACGCCTCGGTGATCGGCGTGTCGAACTTGAACGCCAGACGATACGCCGCGCCCATGTCCTTGAGGCCCACAAAACTCGGATGCACGGCATCCCCATTTGCCGTGTTCAGCGCGTAATCGTCGCCCTCATAGGCCGTCACGTCCGCGTTCGCCGTCGCAAAGCCCCGGCAGGCGGTGCGGATCTTCAGCAGGTTAGCGAAACGGCGCTGGCCGTCGGCGTTGTTCGGATAGCTGTCCACCACGCCCAGTTGCGCGCCCTCGGTTTCCGCAGCTCCTGGCACCGGCAAGTGTGGCACAAGAATGATCGTTGGCAGCGGGTCGATCCCGAGGCGGGCCTTCTTGCGGTCATGGATCGTCTGGAGCCACCCCTGATAGGTCGCGTCGTTCGGCAGCGTCGTGGCGTCAAGCGCATAAGCGTCGTTGATGCCCTCGGCCCAGTAATCCATGACGAACTTCACACCGTAGCCCATGCGCCGCAGCTCGGCTTCGTATTGCAGGAAGCCCGACACAAGAACGGTTGAGAACAGCGTTCCGATTGCATCGTCAGGATGGCGACTGTCCACACTGATAACAGAGCCCCCACCTGACTTGGCGGTGTTTACTGGCGCGGCCATGGTTCCACCCACGGCCAGCTTCATGTGGAAGATCGGCCATTTGTGCGGGTTCGGCGCGTAGCGATGCCGCTCCGCAAAGCCGTAGAGCGGCCCCATCTTCGCAGCCCGTCCGTTGTGATCGAGCGCCACGCCCTCGTTGCCCGCCTGCTTGCCGTTCGAGGTGGTCTTGCCAGCCCAATAGGTCAGTTGCTCGAATGGCCGCACGGCTGCCCCATCCGAAATCGGACCGTCCACCCCAGTCAGGAAGGTGTTGCCATAGTAATTCTGGCGCAGCGAAGGGGTGGCGGCGAGCGTCGGGTCATCGTCCATCACCAGAGACGTGTGATGCGTACTCTCTCCGGTCCAGATCGCCACGCCGCACCGCTTCGGGCAGACCTCGGGGATCAGATAATGCCCCCGCTTGGCGAGTTGCTTGGCGAGGAACAGACGCACCTTCTTGACTTGATTCAACGTCAGCGCACCCGAAGCCGTGGCCACGCAGAGCAGACGGTAGGGATATGCCAAAGCCCCGGCCCCGTCCTCGCGGGTCGAGCCAAAGAAGATCGACCCCGTGCCTTGAGCCGCCTTCTCGATCCACGCCCCGGTGATGCCGCTGATCGCCGCCCCTTTCAGCATCGCGCCGTCGGTCAGGCGATGCGGGAAGTCCCGAATGCCAGGACCACCGATCGAGCGGAACTTGGCGAGCGCCTTGTTGAGCACGCCGGTCGTAACCGCATCTGTGTTGCGCGGGAAAGTCGCGAGGTAATGCGCCCGCCCGACCCCAACCTCATAGACCAGAAATAGCGTCCGTGCCGTCACCGTGTCCGGCGAGCCAAACCAGGCGTTGTTGAGCGTCAGTACCCCTTCGTCGTCCCAGTAGATCGAGCCGCCGGTCTTAGTACCGCCCAGCGTGGTATCGGCGGTATCGATGTCCACCCCACCGATCATGTCTTTCAGGATCGTGCCCTGCCCCTCGTCACAGGGCCAGTAGTGGTTCAGCAGGTTGCGGCCTTCGGGCTCACCCCTGTGCGGGTTGAACCGCTCCCAGCCAGTCACCCCGTAGCGCACCGTCTCGCCCAGGGATGCCGTGTTGGGCAGGGGCACCACGCCGTCCGCCGCGTCCGCGTCGATCTTGAACCGAACTTCCTGTAGCGTCTTCAGCGAAGACGCCGCGACGCTGCCGCTGACGCCGGTGAGACGGTAGAACCGCCAGCCCTTGAAGTTGGTCGACAGGGTGGTGTCGACCAAGGCCACGCCGGAAGGGTCCAGCACGAAACTGGCGCCGAGATCGGTGAACGTGACGCCGTCACGTGAGCCCTGCCACTTCCACGTCCCGAAGCTCGCAGAATCGCTGGAAAAGTCGAACGTCACCTCGTTGATGATCTTGGACGCGCCGGCGCCGAAATCGAACAGCACCCAGTCGGCACTCGATACGGACTCGCCGGGGTTGAACAGCACGCCGCTCGTCGTTCCATCGACCAGCGTCTGCGCGACATAGGGCGTAGAGATGATGCCGCTGGTCGTGACCTTGATGAGACCGGATCGGTCTCCCTGACCGCCGGGCTTGGTATAGGCCGGTGTCGGCGTCTTGATGTTCAGTTCAGCGCGCAAGGCGCTGGCGTCGCCGATCACCAGAAAGGTGATCGGGTCGGTCCCGAGCGTCGCTACCACCGACGGCGTCTTGTAGACCTTGCCGGCATTGGTCACGCCATCCGTCACTTCGAAAGCCGAGCCGACCACTTCGGCCGCGGCGTTCATGTCGGTCGCCCGCGCGTGCGCCCCGGCGCTGTTGTAGACATAGACGCCATTTTGCGCGGCGTTGGTCTGCGCCGGCGCCAGGTAGCGATCGCCGTTCGACATGGTGCGCCCGTCGACCGCATAGGCCCCGGTGAGTGCGACGTTGCCGGTTGCAGCAGCCACCACCGCCTGCTTGCGGTTATAGCCATCGATGCCGAGCGCCTCCAAGCCCTCTACCCGACTGGGGATGTCTCTTAGTTCGGCTTGTGTGACGATCTGATCAACTGCGGCCGACAGCGCTACCCGAACCATCGAACCATCGCGGTTCCCGAGGAACTCATCGATCAAAGCGGCACTATCGAGATCGGTGCTGCGCACGCCGTTGGTCATCGCGGTCTCCTGTCAGGTTTCGCCGCACCCTCGCGCGCGCGCGACCTCCCCGACAGACGCAAGCGTCGTGTTCAGATCAGCTGACTGTCGCCATGAAGGGCCCTGACACAGGTCCGGCGATGCCGGCGCTCGTCTGCGGCTCGACCCAGTACTCCCACGCCCCGGCGGGAATGCAGGCAGAGGTCTCGAGGAAGGCCACCGCCGCGTCCAGCGCGCCGTCGAAGTTGGCATCGGCGGCAAAGGCAAGGCCGGTGTTGCCGCTCAAGGCGGTGAGGCGGTCGGTGAGGCGCCCGTCCGCCAGCACCGCGCTACCGTCGACGGGCGTTCCGCCGATCAGTCGCGGCATGACGCTGCCGGCAAGACGACCGATCACGTCCGCGGCAACGCGATAGGTGCGGGCTTCGGTGAGCGAAAGGGCCTGGGACAGCTCACCCGCGCTCCCCGCTGCGTGCGTCGCGACCCCGTCCGCGATCGTCCAGCCCGCGCCCTGCGTCCAGTCGCCCACCGTCCCGAAGCTGCCCGCGGAGAGCAGGTTCTTGCGGGTCGCATCGCCATCGACATGGCTGACGGTGCTGCCGGCCGAGACCGAGAAGGGGGCGCCGGCGGCGTGGATCGTCCGGTCGAGCGTGCCGCCTGCCGGCACCCGGTAGAGCTGGATCCGGTCCGGGGCGTTGGTTCGGGGAATGCCGATCCCGATGATGGCATGTCCCATGCTGCCGATGGCATCGATAGCCGATGCGTCGAGGGCAGCGGGCGCCTCCGGGTCTTGGGCGCCGATCGTCACGGTGACGGTGGCGCCGTAGGGGCCATCGGTCGCCCCGGAGAAAGCGCGCGCCCGCAGTTCGACCTGGTTGTCGGCGGCATAGGCGTCGATCGCCGCCCCCGCTTCGGCCGAGGAGACGGTGATCGTGGTCCATGCCGTGGCGCCGGCGGCGCGATGGTCGAGATCGAATGCCGTGACGATGGCCGAGGACCCTCCGCCCGCGCCGAGGATCACCTCGAGCCCGTCGGGGTCGCCGGTGCCGGCAACGCCCGTAGCGATCTGGACGAAGCGCGGGGCGGCGGGGGTGATGACGGCCGCCTCGACCACCTCGCCGACACGACCGTCCCAGGCAGGGGGCATCTCGGCGTCGGTCAGCGTGTCGATCTCGGGAGCGGCCGCGACCATCAGCAGCCGGGCGGCGAAGTCCTCGGCGGGTTCGATACTGCGAATTCGCAGTGGCATGCTTTCGGTCGCGACGGGCCCGAGATGTACCACCTCGCCGACAGCCGGCACAGCGCCGGTGCCGCTCAGCCGGAAGGCGCGGGTGACGGAAGCCGCGGCGACAGCAGGACGCACCAGCGAGGTGCCGATCACGTCCTCTTCGTTCTCGTAGACCCGGAAGCGCAGGCCGTAATCGGTGCCGTCCTCGACATCGACCTCCTCGTCCAGTTCGACGAGCTGGCCCGAGACCGCCCGGACCCGGGCGGCGACCTGCGTCCGGCTCAGCACATCGAAGCTGCCCATGACCAGGTCGCCACGGGTGGCGACGCGGCTGGCGCCGTCCTGGATCGCGGAGAAGGCGTCGATGCGGTGGATGAGCTCGTACATCCGGCGGCGCGCCTCGATCCAGATCTCGGCCGGGTCGGTCTTGCCGGGCAGATCGATCGTCTCGGTCAGGTCGATCGGGCCGGTGTGGCCCGGCCAGGGAACGACACGCTCGGCTTCTTGGTACTCGGCCGTCTCGTCGTTGAACCGGACGCGGAACGCGTGCGGCGGGGTGAAGTAGCTGCGCTGCCAGCCGAACTCGCCCGAGTTGCGCGGGTTGACGTGGTCGATCGCCAGCTCCTGCGGCCGGTCGATCACCACGCCCCATTTCAGCCCGTCATGGCGCGGCGTGGCGCGTCCGGCGGCGCAGATCGCAGCGAGCATTTCGCCCAAGGCTTCGGGCTGGTCGTGGATCCGGTCGTATTTCAGCCCCTTCGCGTCGCACCACTGGTACCAGTCGGCGAGCAGGTCCCAGTCGATCTCGGCATCCGAGACCGGGTAGGGGTTCTGCGGCCCGCGCAGGGCGGTGAGGAAGGCCGAGGCGGGGTTACGGCTGTAGCCGGTGCTCCAGGCGGCGCCGTCCCAGACCGGGCCCTCGCGCTCGAGGAGCATGTTGACGCTGTCGAGGGCGCCGTTCAGCTGGTGGGTCGCCTTGATCCGCACCGCGACCAGGGCCAGCGGCTTGTCGAGGGTGATCGGGTATTCCGGCCGCACCGACTGGATGGCGGAGAGCACGGTACGGTCGCTTGCCTGCGTGTCGGTGCGCTCGGCCGTCATCCGCGTGACCTCGATCTGCCAGCGGCCGCGTGAGGGCAGCACCCAGCCGAACTGGCGCAGGAACGGCTCGCGCTTCCTGGCGATGAGCTCGAGCGTGGTAACTTCGGACCAGGCACCTACGCCATTCAGGCGCTGACGGATGCGAATGCGCACGTCGAGCGAGCGCAGGTCGCCGTCGTCATCGACGCGAAACAGCCCGCCCGAGAGCCCGATCAACACCGCCGCCTCGGTGGCGTCGGAGGCGGTGAAGCGGCGGACGGGCGTGGCCTGTGCCGCCGCGCCCTCGATGATCTCGCCGGCATCGTCGCGCGGGAAGGGCCGCACCAGATCGGCGTTGGTCGATTCCTCGAGCACCTGGCGGGGATAGAGCGAGAGCGGCGCGTCGCCGATGCGGCCTTCGCGGATCTCGGTGCTGACCTCGTCGAAATCCTCGAGCGGCGTGTCGCCGATCCGGATGTCGCTGATCCGCAGCGGACCGTAGCCCGCGCAGAGCACGGCCGTGACGTATTGGTCGTCGCCCGTGACATGGGTGAATGAGGTCGCGGCGAAGGGCGGGGCGTAGCGATGGCGGCCAAGTGAAAATGGTACCGGCGCACCTTGGCGCAGCTCGTTGCGCCAACCAGAAATCGAGTAGGTATCGCGGCGCTCGCCATCGCGCGACAGCTGCGGCAGCGGGATCAGCGCGTTGACCAGCATGGTGCCGACGGCCGTCAGACCGGCGGCCACGAGACCTTGGGCGAAACGGCCAGAGAGATGAAAGAAGCCGGCCACCTGCGGCGCGACGGCCAGCGCCGCGACCGAGACCACCGCCAGGAGCACGTTGCGCAGCAGGCCGTCCTCGCCCGGCACCGCCCGGATCACCACGCGCACGCCCGGCCGCGGGCGCAGCCGGGGCCAGAGCGCCAGGTCGACCGGCGCGGCGCCGCGCTCGGTCACGAGCAGGACCCGAAGCTGGGAGGGCAGCGCGCCGGGCACGGCTTGGGCCACGATCTCGGCAAGTGTGAGGCCTTCGGGGAGGACGAGTTCAACCCGCGTGGCGGGATCCAGCACCGGCGCTGAGGTAACACGCAGGCCGGTCATGACGTGACCTTCATGGGGGCTTGAACATGCCTGTAAGCGCCGGTGCGGCGGGTGGCCCAGCGGCCGGTGCGAAAGTCCGCGACCTTGGCATGATCGGTGGCATCCATGTGCAGCATGCGCCGGGCGTCGATCACGACGCCGATATGGCAGGTCAGTCGGCCGCGCCGGAACAGCAGCATGTCAAAGGGCGCGAGGTGGAGGACCTCACGCCAGGGCCAGTCGACGCGGGCGATGCCGATGAGATGGGCGATCTCATGGCGTTCCTCGGTGCCGGCGTAGTCGCCGCTGTAGGAGGGCAGATCGATCCCCAGCTGCTCGCGATAGACGAGGCGCGCCAGCCCCCAGCAATCGCAGCCCTGCCGGTCGCGGCCATGCTCGAGCGCCGGCAGGCCCACATATTCCGCCACCCAGCTCATCGGTAGAGCCCCGGAAAGCGGTCCTTGGTGAAGCGGTCCATCGGCACGGCTTCCTCCTCAATCGGCGCGCGGCTGATCTCGATCGAGATCTCGCCGGCGTTGCCCTCGGCCGAAACGAGCTGCATGCCCCGGTACTCGACCTCGACCAGGTCCGGCGAGGAGGCCAGCACCACGGCGAGATGCACCGTCGCCAGGTCGGTGAAGCTGCGCAGCACGGCTGCCTGGTCGGAGCTCACGTTGTCGAACACGATCCGCGCCGCCGCCGGGGCGTCTTCCAGGTCGCCCGGCACCTCGGCGGAGGCCAGCACGAAAAGGAACGGCTCGGTCAGCGGGTCGCTGCCCATCCAGGCGGAACGCGTGCCGTACATCAGCTCGGGCTCGGTCGCGATGCGCTCTGTCGGGTCGGTCGAGAGCCGGACCGGCGCCGCAAGCGAGGGATGCTCGATCATGATCAGCGCCACCTCGACCTCGGCCGTGGTGCTGGCGGCGAAAGCGGTGCGGGCATTGAGAGAGACGCGCCTCACGGCATCACCGAGACGCTGAAGGCGAACTGGAAGCGCACGCCGCGCATGGTCTCGACCGGCGGCTCGGCGCCGAAGAGGCAGAGCCAGCGCGCGGAAAGCAGGAGCGGCGCGCCGGTCGCATCCACGACCGGATCGCCGTCGGCGGTCAGCAACGGCCAGCCGTCGGTGGTCGGATCGGGCATCCAGAAGGGCAGCGAACCCATGCGGGTGGTCTTCTCGTAGAAGATATCGAACACGGTCTTGTCGGCGCGCGGCACGTCGATCCGCAGCGAGACGCTCTTCGCAGTGGCGGAATAGCGGCGGCGGTAGCCGGGCGGGCCACCGGCGCTGCGGCGCTGGCGCGGATCGTCCCATTGCGCCTGCCAGTCCGAGCGCGTCGGTCGCGGCAGGACCGTGGGCCATGTCGCGATGCTCATCGCAGCGGCCTCTTCGGCCGGGCCCCATAGGTCTGGTGCAGCACGCGGCGGGCGCCGCCGCCCCGTGCGGTCAGCGCCGCGCCGACCTCGTCGGCCATCACCAGTCGGAATTTGCGGCGGCCCTGCGTGTCGGTCCCGTCCTCGCGCACCTCCTGGACCGGGACGGTGCCGTGGTTCTCGATCACGAAGCTTGGGGCGCCGAAGCCCGCGCCGGCCGTACCGCCGCCGATCGCGCCGCCGCCTGCGAAACCCGGCAGATCGCCACCGGCGTTCAGGTACTCGAGAAGGTGGCGATGACGGGAGGTAGCGCGGGCGTTCACCATGAACTCCCCGGCGCTGCCCATCATCAGGATGTCGTCGGAGGTCCCCGAACCGGGGCCGTGCAGCATCCCGCCCTCGGCATAGAGCTCAAGTGCCGCGCCGGTCCCGGTTGGGGTGGTGCGTGGCGCCCCTCCGCCGGATGCGCCCAGCCCCGGGAACACTGCGCCGAGCATCATGTCGGCCAGACCGCCTTCACCGCCCAGGCCGAAATACTGCGAGAACGGACCTTCCCCCAGGATCAGCGCCTCGAGGGCGGCGCGGCGGATCGCGTCGGCGACGCCGCCCAGCACGTCGGCCGCGGTCGCGCCCCGCTGGGTCAGGCCGTCCATCGTGTCGAAGAGGGTCGAGCGGGCGAAATCCATGGTTTCGCGCTGATCCTCGAGCGCCAGCCGCTCGGCCTCTCGCGCGGCGATCAGATCCTCGACCTTCATGCGCTCGGCCTCGGTCGCGGCCGTCAGCGCCTCGCGGTGGCGCAGCATCTCCTGGCGGACCGGATCGGCCTCGCGCATGATCGCGAGCTCGTCCTCGAGCCCGGTGATCAGGTCCGTCACCGCCTCACGCTGCCGGCGGGCTTCGGTCTCCTCGCGCGAACGGCTGCCCCGCTTGCCACGGCTCCCGCCGCCCTTGGCCTCGCGCGCCGCCTCGGCCTGTTCGCGCTGCCAGGCCTGGAGCTCCTGCCGGTTGCGCTCGGTCTCGGCCGCCTGGGCCACCACCTCTCGGCGCTCCTGTTCGATCATGTTGAGGATGGTGCTGTCGGTCCCGGGCGGCACCTCGGTGGCGGCGTCGAAGCGCTCGCGCGCCAGCGCCGCCTCCCGCCCGACCGGATCGCCCCGGAACTCGAGCGCGATCTCGCTTTGCCGCAGCGTGCTCAGGCCCTGCGCCGACAGCGCCATGGCGTTGGCCAGCGCGCGGCCGAGTTCGTCGGCCAGCGCCGTGGCCTGACCCACCGCGAGGCTGACATTGCCGTCCATGTCGACCGAGGCGACGCCGTTGGCGGCATCCCACGCAGCCATGTACTCGCCTTTCAGCGAGGCCACGTTGCCTTCGGAATCGTAGGCGGCGGCCGCGGCGGCGCGCTCGGCCGAGATCCGCGCCTGCGCCACCTCGACGCTCTCGTCGCCATGGACGGCGATCAGCCGCTGGATGTCCGCCTCTTCCTCGAGCGCGCGGATCATGTCCCGTGCGGATTGCAGCCGCGCCGAATCCTGCGCCTCCTGTTCGCCGGCCACCCGCGCGTCATAGGCGGCCATCATGTCGCGCAGCATCTCGCCGCTGAAGCCCTTGCCCTCGAGCATGGCCTGCGTCGTCTCGCGCTCGAGGGCGGCGCGCAGGGAGGCCGCCTGGACGCTGTCCTCGCCATGGCGGGCGATGATCTCGGACAGCCGCGCTTCCTGCTGCATGTCGGCGAGCAGCGCCCGGCCTTCGGCCTGACGCTCGGACGCGGCCTGGGCCGCCTCTTCCTCCGCCAGCAGCACCTGCCGCATCAGCGCGACCCGGTTCGCGTTCTGCCCGACCTCGGCCATCAGGGGCCAATCGCGCGGCTCGCTGGCGCGGGCGGCGGCTTCTCTCTCGAGCATGTTTTCCCGAAGGACCGTGAGTTGCTCTCTCAACAGCCGGAGGTTCTGGTCTTCTGCTACAGTGATTCCACCGGCGGCCGCCGCTGCTTCCGAATAAGCAGCGACTGTTCGTTCCAGCGCGTCGTACTGCTCCTCAACACTGCCGCCGGTTGTCGCACGGTCGAGCTGTGCATAGGAGGCCAACACCTCATTCACCAGCGCCTGCCGCTCCTGTCGGCCCCGGCCCAGCAGCGACAGGTCGAAGGTGTCGGCCATGGCCGACTGGTCGCCGAAATCGGGACGGCGCGTGTCGATGCCTTCCGAAATTTTTGCAAACGCCTCGGCGACACCGCGCTGCGCATCCCGCAGGCGAGCCTCGGCCTCGCGAATGGCCTGCTGCTGCGCCTCGGTCGCGAACCGGCCTGCCTCGGCCCGCCATTCGGCCGTCGATCGCCGGGCCCGGCGCGAGGCCGCGACATAGGCGTCCACGCGCTCCGACATGCTTTCGACGGCTTCGTCGAGCGAGGCGGCGGCCGGCTCGGCATCGGTGAACCAGTTCACCATCGCGGCGCCGGCGGCGATCGAGCCGATGGTGACAAGGCTGATCGGGTTGAGCATGCCCAGAAAGGCGCCGCCCAGGGCCTGCACCGCGCCCCGCGCCCCCATCGGTCCCAGCACCTGGCTGATCTGCGTGCCCTGCTGCAGCGCCAGCGTCAGAGGGTTCTGGCCCGCCGCCATCATCACGCCGATATCGTTGAACTGGGCGGTGAGGTTGCCCATCTGGCCGGCCGCGGCGCGGTTTGCATTGGCCAGCCCGACCGCTTCCGTTGCCGCCGCCTGCTCGGCGGCGCCGAGCGCCCGGACATCGGCGGCCGCTCCGTCGGCGGCCGTCCCCAAAGCGCGGGTCTGGCCCGCCGCGGCGCCGCCCCGGCGGCCCATCTCCTCGGCGGCGCCGCCCGCCTTCGCGGTTTCCGCGGCCAGATCGCGCAGCTCGGCCTTCGCCTGGCCGGCATTGGCCTCGATCAGCATGCTCGCCCGGAAGGTCATCGTGTCACCTCACGCATTGCCGTGATCGCGCCCGCCTCGATCACCTGGACGTCGGCCCAGAGCGCCGGCGTCATCTCGATCCCCGCCAGGTCCAGCCCGGCCCGGGCACCGGCGTAGTCCAGCCCGGTTCGCACCACCGCCGACAGGGTGGCCGCCACCCGCCATTGCGTGGCGATCCGGAGAAAGGCGGTCAGAGCCGCCGCGTTCTGTGGCCAGACGCCGGTCTCGCCGGCGGGGGCGAGATCCTCGGCCGAGAGGGCGATGCCGAAGCGGGCGGCGTCCGAGAGCGCATCGTCGGCGGTCCGGTCAGATCCGGGCGCGGCATCGGTGAGCGCGCCCCGCCACCACGCGCCGCCCGCCCATCTCAGTTTCCCAGGCGGGCCTTGGACACGGCGGCGGTGTAGCCCCGCACCAGCGCCAGCCGCACATGGGGCGCGCCGATCAAGCGCTCGCGCAGCTCGTCGCTGTAGGGGATCGGCTGGTCCGCGTCGTCGACCACGTCCTCGAACCCCACCACGGCCAGGCGCAGGAACGCCTTCACATCCTCGGTGCGGCTCATGACGAGGCTTTCGGCCTCCGAGTCGGGCACGACGCGGTAGCGGGTCCTCAGCTTCTCCTCGCGGTAGCCGCCATCGACGGGCACCATGACCGGCACGTCGTGGGTGAATTCGGGGCGATCGACGATCTTGAACATCGGGGTCTCCGGGAGATCAGGTGAGGGTCAGGGTGAACTGGTCGTTGCCGGCCTGCGGCAGGGGCACGGCGCGCAGCGGCCACTCGACGATGCCCTGCGCCTGCTGCGGCGCCTGGGGCCGCTGCATCTGCATGGCGGGCACGGCGAGGGTGACGATGCGCCCGGCGGTGGTGCCGTGCACGAGCTCCAGCGCCGTCGCGGCCTGGCTGGCGGCAAGGGCGAAAGGATCGAGGGTGGTCAGCGGCACCGCCTCGACGGTCATCTGGATTGCCTCGGCCTTGTCGGTGATCACCACGTTCTCGGCGCCGATCAGGAAGCGCGGCTCGACCTGGTTGCCGAAGTCGAGCTGGAAGGAGCGCAGCACCAGCGGCGTGGCGCCGACCGTGAAGCCGGGAGTGTTGGCGTTGCTGGCCACCTGCGGCTTCTCGAAGCCGGTCAGCGTCGGCGTGTCGCGGGCCGCCTCCTCCGGCGCGGCCCAGAGCCCGGTGAACTCGAACTCGAGATAGGGGATGCCCGACGCGTCGACCTTGAGCATGCAGTTGCCCCGCGCGCCCTTGATCTTCTGGAGCGTGGCGCCGAGCCAGAGATAGAAGGTGCCGCTTTCATGCGCGTCCGTGACCGGGTTGTAGGTCACCGAGGTCGCCGCGACGATGGTTTCGGCCATCGCGCAAGCGCGGATCAGCCCGCCCCAGGCGGGGGCGGTGCCGGCGGTGCCCGACGGCTCGAGCTCGACCCGGAAGGACAGCTTGGCATGCAGATCGGCGGGGATCGTGGGCTGCGCACCCAGCCAGGGCGTCTCGAGATCGCGGCTGACGTCCTGGCCTTCCATGGGCGTGAGCTTCACCTCGGTCGCCAGGATGCCGTTGGCGGCGCCGGTCGGCGTGGCATCCGCGCCGTAGGTCGCCTCGAGCTTGAACAGCAGGATCTTCGAACGCCACTTGATGGGAGCGGGCATGGATCAGGTCTCCTTGGAGGTCTTGGCGCCGGTCTGCGCGGGGGGAGATGCCGGGCGCCTGGCCGGGCCAGACGTGCGGTCGGGCGCCTCGGCCGTCGGCGTCTGCACCAGGTCGAGCTGGCCGCTCGAGCTGCGGGTATAGCTGCCGCCCGCCCCCGGCAGGGGCGGCGTCGGGGCGGGGGTCTTCGTCATGCGTGGATCCTCACTTGATCGGAGAGCGCGAAATCCACCTGGTAGAGGATCGTGCCGGTCTCCATGGACAGCAGGTTGCCGCGCGCGAGGCGCAGCTGGCCGATGGCCTCCTCCGGACCCCAGCCCGCGAGGGCGCGGATCACGGCGTCCACCAGCTCGTCGATCTCGGGCACCGCGCGGGCGCCGGTGCGGGAATAGGTGCGCAGCGTCAGCACGACGCCGACCATCTCGTCGATGCCCTGGACGAAGGCCCCGGCCGCCGCCGAGACCTGCCCGCCACGCAGCCCCAGCGGCACCACGTGGGCCGCGGGGGTGACCTCCGGCAGGGCCTTCGACTTCAGGATCGCCGCCAGGGACGAGGCGCCCTCGACGCTGCGCAAAGCGGGGACCCCGGTCTTCAGGCGGGCGATGATGTCCGGGATCAGCGCGGGCATCAGATGAAGCCCTTGAGGTTCGCGCCGGTAAAGGGCCGCTCGCGATCGGTCATCCGCGCGCCGGTGCCGCCGGTGCCCTGCGGCGCAAGCCCGGCGACCGGCAGACGCACGGTGCCCTTGGCGATGTCGCCCAGGGTGCGCATGGCGCTGCGCTGATCCTCGGCGATCTTCGGGTCGGGCTCGTGGCGATGCAGCTTCCAGATCGCGATGGCGCGCGCCAGATCGGCGATGAGCGGCGGCACCGTCTCGAGCGGAAGCGCGTAGCGACCGGCAAGGTAGCCGTCGATCACGGCGTCCGCATCCTCGAGCGCGCGCCCCAGCACGTCCAGGTCGATCGCGCCCGTGGGCGCCTCGCCGCGATCGCTCAGCGCCACCAGCATGGCGGCGCCGTAGCGATCGGTCAGGGCCTGGACGGTCGTGTAGGGCATGGCGGCAAGGCTCCTTCAATGCCCCCTTCAAAGGGGCGCGAAATTACCGGGGGCGGAGGCACCCGCCCCCGGCGGACCGCCCGGGAGGAGAGTGGGCGGCGTGGGGATGGCTCCGGTCAGGGCGCGGGCGACAGGCCGATCGAGAGAACCGGGTCCGAGGTCAGCGCCTCCCGCTCGGCCTCCGTCAGATCCGCAAGCCGCAGCGTCACGGGCTCGGGGCCGAAGAACCGCCCGGCGCGCCAGCGGCCGCGCTTCGGGCCGCGCACCACAAACCGGGCGCCGAGCTCGCCCTCCGAAAGCCCGGCCCCGGCCGAGCCGTCGAAATCGGGGCCGCGCGTGGCGGGGGCGCCTTCCGCGCGCAGTCCGAAGGCGGCGCCGGCGCCCGGGTCCGAGCCGGAGACAGGGCCGGCATCAGGCACGGTCGGACCAGCGCCGCTGGTGACGTCGGTCGCGGTCGCCGGACCGGCCGCGGGATCCGCGACCGCCGCGGCGGCGGGGTCGGGCGCGGGAGAGGTCTTCGCCCCTCCCGCTTCGGGGGCCGCCGTCTTCTCCGCCGCCTTGGCCCCGTCCTCCGCGTCCTGGCGGGTCGCGGCGCTCTTGGCCGTATCAGCCTCCGTCGCCGCGGCCGCCGGGCTCTTGGTGTCCTTCTTCGTCGCCATCAGCTCTCTCCTCAGTCGAGCCAGGAGGTGACGAGCAGCTCGGCCGTCCCCTTCCAGACGTTGGTGGCACCGGCGGCGTTGCGCTCGGCGTTGAGGATCTCGAGCGCCTTTGCCTCGAGCGCGGTGGGCACCACGAGCAGGTTGGGCTTGAGACCCAGGGGCCGGCCATGGTCGCCCTTCATGCCGCGCACCGCGGCGCGCGCGGCGGCGTAGGAATCGGCGTCGAGGACCTGCCTGGAGCCATAGGCCATCTGCCAGAAGCCGTAGCCGACGTTGCAGCGGCCATCGGTGCCGTAGAGGTACTGGCGGTTGTTGAAGACGTTGTCGTCGGTCGCCTTGTCCTTCGAGACGAAGTCGAACGGCCGGCGCTCCTGGTAGATGATCGGCTTGAGCGGCGCGCCGGTGCACAGCAGGAACCACGGCGCCCCGGCACCGCCGCCGGTGTTCGACACGGTCCCGATCGAGCCGTCCTCCTGGATCACCGGGTGGTCGGTGTCGAAGAAGTTCTGGCCGTCATAGCACTCGGTGGTGAAGCCGTTCTTCAGCGCGCCGAAGACCAGCTCGTCGGGCAGCGCCCCCACCGCCTCGCCGAGCGTCTGCATCAGCGGGGTGTAGATGCCGAGATTGTCGTCCTCGATGTCGTTGCGGTCGACACCGATCGTCTCCTCGAAGTCCTTGTTGACGATCGTGTAGCTGTGTTCGGCGATGTTCTGGATGACCCGAGGGCCGACCCACTCGCGCAGCCGGGGCAGCTTGCCGAGCCAGCCATAGGTGGTCTCCTTGGTGGAGGACGGCACCGTGAAGGCGATCTTCTTGTAGTCGGAGGCCGCGACGTCGAGGCCCGCGCGAAAGGCGGCGGAGAACCCGACGCGAAGCGCGGCGAGCGAGGTCTGCGAAATGATCATGAATGGGCTCCTGTCGTGCCGGCGCGGGCGGCGGCTTAGACTGCGGCGAGGGTGAGGGCTTCGTCGAAGCGGACCCAGACGCCCAGGGCGTCCACCGCTTCGACGATGCCGGCGGGAGAGCGGGTGGCCGTGCCGTCGGTCTTCGCGACGGTCTGGTCATCCACGATGAAGCAGAGCTTCCCGATGTCGGCGGCAGCGATCGCGTCCGCCGCGGCCGAGTTGGCGAAGCGGAAGGTGCCGGGCTGGTAGGTCACATCGAGATCGCCCGCGGCGCCGGCGCTGTTGTCGGCGCGCGTCTCGGCGCGGCCGATGCCGACGGCGCCGGCGGCGGTCGCGCCCTTGGTGGCGTAGCCCGCGGCATCGCGCATCACGATGGCGCCCTGGTAGATCAGGGTCGCGGCCGCGACGCCGGCGACGCGCAGGTCGCCCAGCTGTTGGGGGGTGGAACGGTCGCTGGTCAGGGGGGGCATCGGTTCACACCTCCTTGGCGCGCTCGGCCTCGAGCGCGGCGGTGAAGTCCTTCGGCGTCATGCCGAGATGGCGGGCGACGGCGAGCTGCTCGGCGTTGAGCGCGATCTCCCCGTCCTTGGTGGCGGGCGGCAGCGTCAGGTCGACGCCGCCGGTGAGGACCGGCAGGCCGCCGATCTCCTTCTCGACACGGGCCGGATCGGCCATGTGCATCGCGACGTAGTGGTCGCGCAGGCCTTTCACGCCGACGCGGCCGCGTTTGATCTCGCCGTCCACGAAACTCACCGCCTTGTCGCGCGCCTGGCTGTCCTGGACCGTCTTCAGCTTGCCCACCACCTCGGCGAGCTCGGATTGCAGGGCCGTGACCTGCTCGGTGGTCGCGCCGCCCTGCCGGGCGGCTCTGGCCGCGGCGATCACCGTGTCGGCGGTCATCTCGCCGGTGAGGCCGAGCGCGGTGCCGATCTCGGACATCTGTGCCTGCATCGCGGTCTCGGGCTTGGCCTCGAGCTTGCCGCGGAGCGCCTCGAGCGCCTGCTCTTCGGTCGCGTCGGCAGGAAGGCCGAGCATCTCGGCCAGCTGGGACAGCAAGTTCATCGTGTTCTCCTGATGGAGCGCGACCAGGCCGCGCAGGTTCGGCTTGTTGACGAGGCTCGCGTTGTGAAGCGCGAAGATCCGCTTGGCCTTGTCGTGGATCACCACCGGCGAGATGCTGCGATAGGCGCGGCCCTTCACCAGCGCCTCGCCCTCGGCGGTCCATTCGACCCGGCCCCAGATGCCGTCGGCGCGCGCCTGCATCTCGACGATCCAGCCCACGGCGTCGGAGCGCTCGCCCCGGGGCGCGGCCAGGAAGGTCGAATGGTTGACGTCCACCTCGATCCGGTCCCGGCCGGGCTGACCCAGCGTGTTCGAGATGATCTCCTGCGCCGCCGCCAGGGAGTAGGGCCCGCGCGCATCGGCGGTGAGCACCCTGCCGTCGGCCGGCGCCGGCAGGAGATGGATCCAGTCCGGCGCGCGCCCGTCGCCGTCCGGTCCGGGCAAGGTCTGGGAGGCCATCATGGCGGTATGGTGAGCGGTGTTCATGGGGCGACAATCGCCGCCCGTCGCAGCTCGAAACAGACGCAAGCGCCTTGTTCGGAAGGGCATCGCAGGGGGGAGGGAGAGAGGCGTGGCCTCAGGTCACAGGCTGACGCCGCGACGGCTTCAGGTCAATCGCCGCTGTCGGCGATGTCCTCAAGCCAGCCTTCGACGATCTCGGTGATGAGAAGACGGTCCTCGTCGGAAATTCCCAGGAAGGGGCGCGCGGGAATGTCCCCCCAGGGGAGGGGGGTGAAATAGTCCTGGCTGGCCGAGCGCTTTTCGGAAGGCCTGGTCCGGCCGATGGCCGCGCCGAATTCGCCCTGCTTCGCGCCGAACTGCATCACGGCGGCCTGGATGGCGTTCGAGCCGACCTCGACGGAATCGGGACCATAGTCGTGGCTGAGATAGCGCGCCATGTCGCCGCTCTGCGTGAGCGGGTTCGGGCCGTGCTTGATCTCGAGCCGGGCGTATCGGTCGAGCGTGGTCCGCGCGCGCGGCGCGAAGGCCGTGCCGTCGGGACTGATCCCGGCGGCGATCCGGTCCTTCGAGGAGGCGACCAGCGCGAAGCCGATGTCGTTCATCGGCTTCGACAGATCGGTGAGCGCGTCGTGCAGCTTGCCGAGCGCCGCCTCGAGGCTCTCGTCCTTCAGATCGACGCGGATCACCATGGCAGATCTCCGATCTCGGGGTCGCGCCGCGCCGCTTCGATCGACAGGCGCCGGAACGCCTCGATCACCCGCGCCCCGCCGTCCCGGCCGATCCGCAGCACCAGCACCTGACCCCGCTCGACCAGCACGAAGAGCGCCGTACCGTCCTCGAGCGACAGCCGGTGGGTCGCGGTCGCCGCCACACGCTGCATCATGGCGAAGTCGGCCACTCCCACGCCCGTGGCGCCCAGCCGCTCGACCGTCTGCGGCGTCACCACGGCGGTTCCTGTGCCCGCACCGTCGGGCAGTCGCAGCACCGGCCAGCTGCCCTTGGGCGCGGCGAGCCAGCCCTCGAAGACGCTGGAGCGGATCCAGTCCTGGAGCAGATCGCGCGAGGTGCGCTCGGGCAGCCGGTCGAGCTTGGGCGTAAGCGCCAGCACCAGGTCGGCGACGCTGGCGCCCGGCGCGTAGTCCCAGCCCTTGCCGATCCCGCGTGGCGCCCCGGTTCGCGGATCGATCGATTGCCAGTCGGCGGGCAGCGGCTTGTCGGGATCGCCGCCCAGAAGCCGGGCCAGGCGGCGCGAACGCGCGCCCTCGACCAGGCAGCCGCAGCCCCAGCCGTTCGGCGGATAATGCGCGCCCCAGAACGCGTGATCCGCAGGCAGGGTCAGGCCATCCCAGGCAAGGTGGTTCAGCCGGGGATGCTCGGCGCCGCTGTGCTTGTAGATCCAGAACGGATAGTCGCCGTCGACCAGCTGCGCGTGGCGACCGGACATGTAGCTCGTCTGCATGTTGGTGCGGTAGACCACGCGCATCCGCCAGGCCTCGCCCTTCTCGGAGCCTTCGCCGGTCCAGCCGTGCCAGCCATGCGTTTCGACGGCCGCCCGCCAATCGGCCTTGAAGGCCTCGAAGCCGGTGCCTTCGGCCACCGCGCGCTCGACCGCCGCGGCGAGATCCGCCAGCAGGTCCGCCTTCACGGCGCCGGCCACCATGAAGGCCCGTTCCTGCTGTTCACGCTTCAGATCGTCCCAGCGCGCGGTGGGCACCAGCTCGGCCAGCCGCAGCCGCAGCGCCGTCAGCTGCTCGGCAAAGGGACGGCGGAACGTGGCGCGGACGGGCTCAGCCATCGATGTCCTCATCCGCCGCCACCTCGATCCGGCCCCCGGCATGGGCGGCGAGCATTGCCTGGGCGATCACCTCCTCGAGCGGCTCTCCGTCGAGCGTGTCGAACCCGGCCCGGATCATCTCGAGCAATTCCTCGAAGGACCCCGCCGCGGCGACCATCGCCCCGACCCGATCGAGCATCTTCTCGACGGCCGGCGCGCCGGCCTCTGACAGCCGGTCGGCGAGCATGTCGGCGGGAGGCTCTGAGCGGCCCGCTGAGAGGCCGTCCGCCTTCTCGGCCATCATGGCGCGTCCGGGGGCCTCCCCCCTTTCAAAAACGCCGGAAAACCCTTTAAGCGGACGATCCCGTCCCTCCGGGGCGGTTTCGCCCGCCACCGGAGGCCCATTCGGGGCCGAAACGGGGGTCTGAGGTTGGGTTGCCGGGGCCAGGAGTTCGTCTCCGGGCTTCGGATCGGGCCAGCCGAAGCGATCGCGCACCGACGACATGCTGACCTTCATCCCGAGCGGCACCAACACCCCCAGCGATTCCGCCGCGAGCTTGAGATCCTCCTCCTCGGGGCGGGCGATCACGATCTTGGGGTAGCGCTGTTGCTTGCCGTATTCCAGTTCGATCCAGGGCCGCACCAGGTCCCGGTTCAGGATGGCGGCCAGGGCGCGGGCGTCGGCGCGCTCGATATCCTCCTGGACCTCGCGGTGCTCCTTGCCCGAGCCCAGCCCGCCGGTGACCGCGTCCGTGGTGGCGGTCTGCCCCAGCACCGCCTTCGAGACCTGCCTGTCGAGCCAGTCGGCGCGCTTCTCGTAGAGATCGGCGGCCGCGCCCAGGTTCGCCGTCTCGATGAAGTCGATCGACATTCTCTCGGGGATGATCGCCGCGCAGTCGCCGGCGATGTTGGCCACGGCCCGAAACAGCGTGTCCTTGTCGCGCTCCGAGGCGCCTGCATCCCATTTGCCGACCCGGAGCGGCTGGCCATAGGTCTGGCTGAAGATCGCCCAGTCCTTCTGGGTGTAGGCCTTGAACATCCAAACCCAGGCGGCGACCCGCGCCAACCCGGAGCGCAGCACCAGCCCCGACTTGGCCTTGATCGAGGCGAAGATGAAACGGAAGGCCTCGAGCGGTACCTCGCGGCCCTGTGCATCGATCCGAAGCGGCGTCGCCAGGTCGTGGCGGGCAAAGCGGAACCAGCGCGGATCGCGGCGGATCAGCCGCTTGGGATAATATTGCGCCTCCGTCGTCTCCCACTGGATCTCGGTGACGCTGTAGCCCTTGCCGATGCAGTCGAGGATGTCGAACAGCTCCTCGGTGAGCTCGTCGCGGTTCAGCCAGTCGCGGATCATGTCCGCCATCTGCACGTCCCGCGCCGCGTCCGAGGCCGCCTCGACGGTGATGTCGATCTGGCTGACCGACCGCTTTCGGGTGGAGATGACGCCGAGATAGTGCGGGTCGCGCTCCTCGATCGTCTCGGCCAGCTCGAGATAGCGGATCGCATCGCCCTGGTCGGCCGCCTTCAGGATGTCCGCCAGGCGGACCGGGTCGAGACCGTCGGCCGGGTAGCCCGAGATCGGCGAGCGGACGCCGCCCAGCGTGGGCGCCGCGAGCTCGGTGCCGAGCTGGGCGCGGACCACGGGCTTGCCCCAGCGGTCGAGTAGCACGGGCTTGCGGTCGGCCATGTCAGGCTCCTTCCAGGATAAGGGCGGCGATCGCGACCAGGACGAGGGTCGCGGAGACGAGCAGCCCGATCGGGACAAGGGGCAGGTCGGCCCGCGACACCGGCCGGGCGGGGCGCACCGAGGCGGTCGCGGCGGACTTGGCGAGGCGGCGCTGGCGTTCGCGCGCGGCCTGGCCCCCGGCGGCGCGTCGCTGGTCTTTCTTGCGTGGCATCACAGCCCTCCTCGAAAGCTCGATCCCATGGGCGCGCGCCACCAGTCGCGCTCCCGGTCGCGCGGCGCGTCGGGATCGTCGGACATGCGGCCGGAAGGCGCGGCCCGGCTGTCGGCCGCGCGGTAGCCGTATTCGGCGCCGCCCATGTTCGCGGCCGAGACGGCCATGGCGGCGGCCCAGAAGCGGTCGGCGTGGCCATCGGTGTCGCCATCGGCCACCAGGCGGCGGGTGCCGGTGACGCCCACCTGGCTCTTGATCGCGTGCAGATCCGCGCGGAGCACAGGATCGCCCTCGGGCAGCCGGGACTTGCGGTCCTGCATGCTCTCCTTCAGGGCCGTCGCCATGTCGAGCTTGGCGGCGGCCGAGAACAGCACGCCCTCCACCCGGCTTTCGCCGTGGCGGCGCTTGGCGTCCTCCACAGGCTTCTCGCCCATGCCCGTCTGGTCCATCCGGCAGCGCACCACCCGGTAGCGCCGGAACACCTCGGCCAGCAGGGCGTCCTGGTCGGCGAAGCTGATCCGGCGGCGGGCGATGACCTCGCGCGTCCAGAGCACGTCGCCCACCTGCTCCATCACCCAGATTACGAAGAGGTCGTTGCGCGCGGCGATGTCGACGCCCACGAAGCAAAGCCCGCCGCGATACTGCGCGGGCCGTCCTGCCATCGGATGCTCGCAAGCGGCGATGGTGTCGTAATCGATCCAGGCCGAGGCCTCGTCGAGCCACTTCAGCTCGTATTCCTGCGCCCACGCGTCCTCGTCCGCCATCCCCGAGCGCAGCATGTCGACATCCCGATCGAGCCCCTGGCGCACGGCGTCGTAGATGTCGACGACATGACGCGACCAGACCGAGCCCTCGGCCGTCATCAGCTCGTAGAACTTGTTGCCCTTGCCGTTCGGGGTCGAGATGACGCGCAGCTTCTGCTGGCCCTTGGAGATCACGGGAAACAGCGCGGCCCAGATGTCGCGGCTTTTGGCATGGAAGGCGAACTCGTCGAGGATCACGTTGGCCGAAAAGCCCCGTGCCGTGTCCGGGTTGGCAGGCAGCGCCGTGATCCGGCTGCCGCCCGGATAGGTCACCTCGAGCTGCTTGTAGACCGCATCGGGCCCGCGCTCCTGCGGCGCCCGGAACTCGGTTTCCTCGAAGCGCGGCTCGCCGCCCTTCAAAAGCGTGTTGTAGACCTCGTAAAACGCCCGGGTGAACGGCTTGATCACCTCGGTCATCGCCTCGGCCGCCTGCCGCTCGCCGCGCGACAGGATCACCCAGCGCGCGCGCCGGCCGTCCATCCAGGCCTGGAAACAATCGTCGACGCACTCGCCACAGGTCGAGAAGGTCTTGCCGGTCTGGCGGCTGAACATGCCGATCTTGAAGCGGCTCTCATCGGCGATCCAGGCGCGCTGATAGGGCAGGAAATTGACGACGGGCGCGGTCATGATCTCACCTTCTGGATCCGCCAGCCGGCCGCGACCGCCGTCGGAAAGAACAACGCCGCGGCTGAGACGGTCAGGGTGATCCGCACGCCGCCCCGCGCGGTCCGGCCCCAGCCCTCGTGCCGGTAGACGCAGTCGCGCATCGCCGTGCCGAAACGGCGGCGCCAGGGACCCGGCGTGCCATCGGGGGCGAGGCTCCGGAACCGGCCCTGCCGGTTCAGCAGCGCGCCGATGTCCTCGGGCAGGGCGCACCTCATGCGCAGGCCTCCCAGTAGCCGTCGCGCAGCCAGCCGTGCCAGTGGCCCCGGTGATGCACCGACGGATCGAGACTGGGCTCGGTGGCCGAGCCGTTCCAGCGCCAGCTCGGGCGCGGGCCGCCCGGCTTCTGGCCCGCGCCGACCAGCAGCCGGCCTTCCACGCCACAGCCGCAGGGGCAGAAATAGACGAACTCGAACAGGCCCGGGGTTTCGCGCTCCTCGAGCCGGAAGCTGCCGGGCGTGGCGCAGGCCTCGAACCGCGCTCGGTCCCGGAACCAGATCGCGCGCGTCATCGTCATGCGAACCCCATGATCGCGCGGGCCTTCGCGGCGGCGTCCTCGTCGATGTCGCCCGAGGCCACGGCGGCGTCGAGCTTGGCGGCCTGCGCCTTGCGCTCCTCGCGCGCCATGGTCTCGCGGATGCCCGAGGACGCCATCACGTCCTTCATGAGACGCCCCAGAAAGTGCAGCTCCTTCGGATCGATCTCCTCGCCCTGCTTGAGCATCTGCGACTGCATGACCTTGAAGGCGAGCGTGGTGATCATCTGGAAGAGCACGTTGTGGCGGCGCGCCTCGTCCTCGAGGCCGTTGTCCTGCATCCAGTCCGCGGCCCAGGCCGAGGCCTGGTCCTGGAACTTCACGAACTCTTGGTACTCGGCGCCGAAGGCATGCAGCGCCGACTTGCGGATCCGCAGCTCGGAGCCCGCCTCCTCGAGCCGGAAGTTCAGCGACTCGGCGATCTCCTCGTAGCCCCCGAAGCCGCGCGCGCGCAGCTCTTCCTGGAGCCAGTCCTTCAGCTCCGGCGGCAGCAGATCGACCTTGCGGGGCGGCGGCATCAGAGCCGCGCGCTCGGGCGCTTCACGCCCGGGTGGGAGGCCTGTCCGTTGGCGACCTCGACGCCGCGCGCGGTGGCGCTGACGATGGTCAACTGCTCATGCGCCTCGAGCGCGACCAGCTCCTGCTCCTTCAGCCAGGCGAGCGTGCCGACCATCTGGTCCCAGGTGCTCGAAACGCCCAGACCATTGCAGACGTCATGCAGGATCGAGCCGTTCGAGGTGTAGCCGGGCGAGGCCGCGAGATGACGCAGGATGGTCAGACGGCGGTGCTCGGTGGTGAGCTTGAGATGGTCCATCGGATGCCTCTTCGAGGGGGTCAGGGATCGGGGCGCAGGACGCCGGGGAGGGTGCGGATGCCCTCGGCCACGTCACGGCCGAAGGTGGTGAGCTTGGCGATGGGCTCGGCCTCGTAGTGGCGCAGCGTGACCAGCTCCATTTCCGCCAGCCAGGCCATCGCGGCCGTCACCTGGTCGGGCGTGGTGGGCACGCCGATCCGCGCGCAGTGCAGCCGCAGCACCGAGGCCGCGGCCTCGTAGCCGGTGGCGTCGGCGAGATAGCGCAGCACCTTCAGGCGGCGCATCTCGGTCTCGACGGCTTCGAGCGGCCAGCCCCTCATGCCTCGCCGCTCCGGCTGGCGCGCAGCGCGGCCTCGTACAGCATGCGCAGCGTGTTGCCCTGGGATTCAAGATGCGCCTGCTGGCCCGCGATCGCGACGGCCAGCGCGTGCACCTCCTTGGAGGTGGCGAGCTTGCCCACGTCGCTCTCGATCTTCGTCATCCTCAGCCGGATACGGTCGAGATCGTTGTCGAGATCGCCGAGCCTGTCCTCGACCTTCGTCAGCCGATCGCCCTGGGAGGTGGCGCTGACCACCATGCCGGCGGTCTTGGTGTCGAAATACTGCCGGTTGCGGCGGTCCCACCAGGCCAGCCCGAACCCGATCAGGGTGATCGCCGAGATCAGAACCCCCAGCACGACCTGCGCGAAGCTCAGCCCCTCGACCCATCCCATCGCGGTCACCACAGAAGGACGCACAGCAGCGCCCAGCTCGCGAGCATGACGGCGATCTCGGTGGCGATCGTGGCATAGCGCTGCGACGTCAGCTCGCCGGTCGCCCACAAGGCGGCGATCGAGACATGGTAGACGGCCGCCGCCAGCGTGAAGCTCAGGATCTCGGGTGCGGGATGCGCGTTCCACAGGTTGACGCCTTGGCCGGACAGGAGTCGGGCGCCGACATAGTAGAGACGTTCGACGATCATGACGGCCAGCGCGGCGATCAGCGCCGCGCGCATGTACCGCGATGCCACGAGCTTCGGGAGGCTGTCCTGGACAAAGCGCATCGACTGCGCGCGGCCGAAGACGAAGAGGATGGCGGCGATGAGCAGCAGGTGGCTGGCCAGGGTGACGCCGGAGTAGCCCAGCCCCATCAGTGCGCCGCCTCCTGCCGCGCCGGATCCGACGACGTCTCCGTATCCAGATGCGCCGCGTTCGCGACGCGCATGGCCGGCCCGGACAGGCCGAGCATCAAGAGCATGAGCAGGCCGAACAGTGCCGTCGTGCCGCCGCGTCCCAGCCGGGGCAGCCGCGGCCGCGTCCAGACAAGCCGATAGTTCGGCGCCCGGCGCTCGATCCAGGCCCACAGCCCGGCCGCGATTGCGATCAGCACCTGCGCGGCCGAGACCGCGCGCGCCCCGGTGTCGAGCACGGCGTCGGGCGTCGCCCCGAGGCCCATGCCCTGGAAGATCGCCATCAGGTCGATCCCGAAGGCGGTGAGAAGTCCCGTCAGCACGAACAGGATCTGCGCCCAGAAGGATCGGGCCTGCCAGACCGGCAGTTCGGGCAGAGAGACGTTGTTGGACAGCTTGGGCAGCATCGTGGCTCCTCGGGTGGGGATGTCAGGGGGAGAGGCGGGAGGGTCAGACCGCGACGGCGTAGCGCCCGACGATCCAGCCCTCCTGGCCGGCATAGAGGACCTTGTGCCAGGTCCGGCCGGCGAAGGTGCCGGTTTTCAGGAGCGGCACGATCGCGCCATGCGGGATGGCGGCGAGAACGTTCGGGTTGAAGCTCGGCCAGCGCCGCAGGTTCAGCGTGTCGCCCGGCAGATCGATGCGCAGATAGGCGTCGCCTGCGACCTCCGTGGCCAGCGCGTCCGCCTCCACGTCCGAGGGCTCCTCGCGGCCCAGGAGCTTCGCGCGCAGCTGTTCCAGCGGAAACAGCGGGTTGGTGTCCACCTTGCGGCCGGGCGAGACGTACCAGTGCGTGCGCAGGTCCATCAGCGTCGGGATGGACGCGAAGAGCGCCTCCCAGATCAGCCCGACCGTCGCGAGCTGGGCCTGCGGATAGGGCATCCACCAGCGGCCCGCACCGTGCTGCGGCGTGTCGATCTGCACGATCTCGCAGGCGTCGATGTCGAAGAGCTCGCCCCACCAGGCGCGGACCTTGTTGTTGCCCGCGAAGGTCATGAAGCCCGGGTTCACGATCTCCATGCCGATCGAGAAGCCGTTGCAGCCCGGACGGCCGTGATAGCTCGAACTGCCGGCATGGTTCGCGCCGCGGTTCGTCGGCACCTGCTGCTGGACGGCCCCGTCGCGCTCGACCACGAAGTGGACCGAGGGCTTCGACTTCGCCGTGTTGTCCTGGAGGTATCTCGCGGCGCTCAGCGGCTCGAGGCGGCTGGCGGTGTCATGGCAGATGCCGAGCACGGGCGTGATCGGACCGTTGATCCATCTCGCCTTGGCGAAGGCGATGCCTTCGATCCTGTGTTGCTTCAGCCGAAGCTGCTCCATGCCTCTCGCCCCCGGATTTGCGCGCCGGCGCGCGCGCACGGCTCTTGGGAGCAAGGTGCCCGGCGCGCGCGCGCCGAAACATACGCAAGGGGCTTGTTCGAAAGGGGGAAAGGGTCAGAGGAGACGCGGCTGTTGCGTGTCCTCGGAGGGGGCGGCCGCGGCCTTCTTGAGCCACTTGCGCACCGTGACGTCGCTCATGTGCAGTCTGCGTGCGATCTCGTCCACCGGCAAGCCCTGGCTGCGCCAGACGGTCGCGATCCAGGGCTTGGCGGTCGGCACGCGGCGCGGCAGGCGGTCAGAGACCTCCGCCAGCCGCGCCGCCTTCTCGATGCCGACCACCTGGGCCAGCTTGGAGCGCCCTTGGGGCGTATGGGGCAGGTAGAGCTGCGCGCCGCCGAAGGTCAGCAGGAACTCGATCGCGCCCTCGAGACCGAGGACGCGCACATAGGGTTCGACATGCGCCGGCGTGGGGCGAGGATTGTGGTGCGCGTTCATCGCGGCGTCTTTCGATCGAGGGGCACCTCCGCCCGCCGCGCCCAGCTCTTCAGAGCCTGGATGACCGCATCGATCTTCGCGTGATCGCGCATCATGTCCACGTCCGCCGGCACGCTGCCCCAGACCTCCTCGAACCGCACCCGCACGAAGGCGTTCAGACCGGCCCGGTCGGGGCGCTCGAGCACCCCGGCCTGGCCGAGCCGCTTCCATAGCACGTGGATCAGCCGCAGGTCGGCGCGCGGTGCCGCGGGCTTCTTTCCGGAGGCTTTGAACCCCGGCTTGAAACCGCTGGTCTTCAACCGGGCCACCACCTTCTCGAGATCGGCCTCCGACATGTCGCGCATGCTGCCCTTGCCGCAGGCTGCCAGCTGCAGATCTCGCCGTGCCTCGGCATCGAGGCCGAGCTCGCGGCAGCCGACATGGATCATCTTCTGGAGATTGCGGCTCATGAAAGCACCTTCCAAACGAATGCGGCGACCCCGGCCCAGAACAGCGCCCCGAAAAGAGCGAAGGGCAGGAGCCACCAGCCCGAACACAAATGAGAGGACCGGCGCGGCATGGATTTCAAGCCTTCGCCAGGTCGATCGTCACCGCCTGCCACGGCCCGTCATGCCGATCGCGGCGGTAGCAACGGATATAGGTCTTCGAGCCGACCACCCGCATCGCATCGCGGATCGCCGACATGGCCTGCTTCCAGCGCGGGTCCGCGATCTCGAGGCGCAGCAGCATGAAGATCTCCGAGCGGTTGATCTGCCCCGCCTTGTCGGTGTTGAAGGCCCGCGTGACGATCGAGCGGATCTCGGGGCGGCTCTCGGCGGCCCATTCGTTAAGGCATTCGTCCACGAGGGTCTTGGCGATCTGCAGCTCGGGGCCGAAATCGACGCTGTCGGAGACCTGCACCTGCACCTTGTAGAGGCCGTCGAAGCTCATCAGCGTCTTGTTGCCCTTCGCCCCACCCAGCGAGGCCTCGTATTCCTGCGCGAGTATCGCCTCGAAGGCGCCGATGTCGTCGAAGGTGTGCTGCTTGAACCGGGCGACCTGCTCGGACAGGGCCACGGCATAGCCCATGATCTTCCGGACGGTCTCGTCCTGGAGCTGGTCCTGCGGGCGGATCAGGTCGATCTGCGTCAGCCGGCCGCGACCGTCACGCATGTAGACGTCGTCATTGATGATCTCGCGGCCGTCCTCGATCGGCGCCGGCCGGTAACTGCTATGGGTCATTCCTGTACTCCTCTGGTGGGAATGTCATGCGCCGGGCCCTGATCGGGCCAGGCGGCGATCTTTCGGTCGAGCAGCGAGGTCGCGAGCGCCGCCGGGGTAAGCCCCAGCGCGTCGGCCTTCTCGCGCAGGCGCGAGGCCGCCTCGGGCGACAGGCTGACCGTCAGCCGGCCGGAGGCCATCGCGCCGTTGGTCATGAAGGTCGGCACCCCGGCGCCCTTTTCGCGGGCGATCTCGAGGGCGCGGTAGACCTTGCGCCGTCCGCAGTTCAGACGCAGCGCGATCTCCCGGGGACGAATGCCCCGCACCGCCAGGCGTTCGACTTGCTGCTGAAAGGTCATTTCTCGCTGGCTCCCTTGTTGAGCGGGCAGCGGGTGCAGGCCCGGTACATCCGGACGCGCAGGGCGTTGTGGCCCGAAAAGGCCCGGCTCCGCTTGCGCCAGAGCTGGCATTCGTTGGTGGGCAGCTCGCCCAGGGCCGGGCAATCGACCACCGCCCGCATCAGCGCGCCGCGCACAAGCTCCTCGACGGCCGCCATGTTGCCCTCGTACTTGCGTCGCAGCACCGCCGAGACGAGCGACCCCGAGCGTCCCAGCCGCGCCGCGGTCCGGGATTGCGAGGTGCGCGCACATTCCTGCGCGAGCTCCAGCACCCAGTCGGGTAGATCCGCGCCCCAGGCGCTGCGTGCCGTCTGCACGAAGTCGGTCGGGACCGCGGCGCTCACCGCCCCTCTCCCGGCAGGTTCACCCAGCGGTTCAGGTTGTCGTCGAAGGCCACCGTGATCCGGCATTCGCGCGGCGGGCGCGGACCGGTGTTGCGAATGAGCTTGTAATAGGGGAGTTGCCGGCCCGGGATGGCCTTGCGGACCTGCCGGAGATAGCCGGCCCCTTCGAGAAACCGGCAGAACTTCTGCGCCTCGCGCTGGGTGACGTTGACCGCCTCGGTGCTGGAATAGACCGACAGATCGAGCGCGCTGAAATTGGCCAGGCCCCGCATCGCGGTCCACATGTTCTCGGCCGGCGACCGGGATCCGCCGGGCGCCTCCGCCTCGGGCGAGGTCTTCGGCAGCTCGGTCCGATCGACCTTGTAGCGGACCGAACTGTCGGCATCACGACCCGCCACCCGGACGACGCCCTGCGCTTCCAGGTAGCGCACCAGCCGATAGAACCGGTTGCGCGAATACCCGGTGAGCCGGGCCAGCTCCGGGACCGTGAAACTCTGCATCTCGCGGATCCGGCCCCACAGGGCCATATCTCCGGCGGAAAGGGCCTTCTTCATCCTGCCCTCCGCGCCGACGCATCCCCGAACCGGCGCACCTCGGGGGCGGCGCCGGTGAAGAAGGGGCGCTTGCCCCACTGATCGAGGCCCACGGTCTCGAGCCCCTCGCGCCGCGCCAGTTCGGCGATGCGGGTGAGGTTCACGCAGATGCGCCGGATCGAGGCGTGCGACTCGCGCAAGAGCCGCTCCTGCAACTCCTTCGTCACCTCGACCCCCGAGGCGTAGAGGCGCGTGAGATGCGCCACGTCGCTCATGTCCGCGGGCTCGGCCGGAACCCAGTCGAGCACCCGGTTGTGAACCCGCTCCCATTCGCGCAGCTTCTGCGGCAAGAGCTCCTCGCCGATCAGGATCACCGGCGCCTGGCTGCCCTCGTAGATGTCGCGAATGATCTCGATCATCTTGCGCTGAACGAGGAAGTCGGCCTCGTCGATGATCAGCGGAACATCCGAGATCGCCAGCTGCTCGCTGATCTGGTCGAGCATGTCGCTGACCGTGCTGGCCTTCGGGATGCCCATCTCGGCGAGGATCGCCTCGCAAAGCTTCTTGCGGGTCCAGACGCTCTTGATCTGGACCGTCACCGCGTGGAAGCGGTTGGTGCAATAGATCGCGGCCATCGACTTGCCGAAGCCCGAGGGCCCGTAGAGGACCCCCAGACCCGGCAGTCCGATCGGTCGATTGGCCACCCTGTCGATCAGCTCCGCCAGCGCCGCGACGTTCTTCAGCGGTGCGACTTGTGCGCTTCCCATGCTCTCCTCCGGCATTTATGACTCCTTTCTCGCTCCCACGGGGTGCCTCCCGGGGGCGTTTCTCATCCGGCGAGGATGTCCTCGCCGAAATCCGCGACCATGGCTTTCCAGGTCCGGTACTCGGGCGTGGTTCGATAGCCTTCGAGCCACTTCCTCTGTTCTTTGGTGACGGTCTGGCCGCCCTCCAGGCGACGCTCGATCTCGAGCGCGCGGGCATAGGTCTGGCGCCCGTCATCGGTGGGCGGCGGTGCCGGGCGGCGCGACGCGAGATCGGCGATGATCGCTTGGCGCGCCGCTTCCACCTCGGGGCGCGGGGCCTGCGGCTGCGGCGGTCGCGGCGCGTCGAACAGCGGGCGGATGATCTTCGCCTCGACCGGCTGGGCCGCGGTCTTCGGCGCGGCCGCCAGCGCATCGGCGACATCGCCCGCCGTCAGCTTGCGATGCGCCGCCAGCTCGGCCCGCCGCGCCGTCTGCCATTCCTTCAGGCTCCGGGCATGCGCCCGCGCATCGTCAACATCGAAGAAGCCGGCCTTGGCGATGCAGGGGGCATAGCCGAGATAGGCATTTTCCATGCTGTAGACATGCAGCCCGTCCCACAGCGCGGCGCGGTCGAAGCGGGCGACGATCTTGCGCCCGGCGATCTCGTGCATCCACTCCGCCCAGTAGCTGTTGCCCATGAACCGGACCCGGCCGGTCCGACTTTGTGCGCGGATGCCCTCGGCCCCCATGAGCCACAGGCGGCGCTGTTCGGCCGTGGCCTTGCGGATCGGTGCCGCGGCATAGCTCTCGTCGAAGACCTCGGTGAAGGAGCGTCCGTTCGCCACTTCGGAGCGGCGATCCGGGCGAGCGTTGTGCAGCTCGATCTCTTCGGCCAGCACCGCGAGGAACTGGTCGAGCGGGATCGCCCGGCTGCCGTAGTTCTCCGGCTTCGCGTCCGGCCGGTTGCCGGTGTAGGCACCCTCGAAAGCCGGGTGCTTGGCGACGGTGTCGCACATGTCGCGGAAGGCCCGTTCGATCGGTTTGGACTGGCCCGAATAGGGCTTGGCCCAATGGATCTCGCAGCCGAGGCTGGTGAGGAGGCCCGACATGTCGTCCTCGCGCACCCGGAAGCGGAACCGGCTGCGGGCGCCCCCGGTGATGAGCTTGGCGGCGAATTCGCGGCCGTTGTCCAGGACCACGTGGTAAGGGATGCCCCAGCGCTCGATCATCGCGCCGATGCAGAGCTGGACGGCGGTGCTGTTGGGCGTGCGGTCGACGCCCCAGGCGACGATCCGTCCCGAATAGACATCCTGGAACGCGACCATCTGGGGCCGGATGATTTCCTCTTTCTGGCCACCGGGTCCGGCGGGAAAGCGGACGAACACGTCGAAGCGGTGGAAGTCGCCGTTCACCGCTTCCAGGGCGTGAAGCGCGCTCTTGTCCCGCTCCTGTGCCGGGCGCATCCGCTTGAGAGCCTCCATGCCCTTGCGGCCGAGCACCAGCGCCGTCTCTGAGACGTTGCGCTCGATCCAGCGGCGGATCGTATGGATCGGTACCGTCGGAATGCCCTCGGCCTCGGCGATCCGCACGCAGCGGGCATAGACCGACATGAGCGTGGGCTGGGACAGACGCAGGTAGTCGGCCTTGATGAGATCTCCGAAACGGGGATCGACCTCGGTCCTGCGGCTCTTGCGGCGCGCGGCGCGGTGACGGGGCGCGAGATAGGGCAGGCGGTCGTCGCTGCGCACGCCCCGGATCATCTCGAACCAGCCCCAGATGGTGCGGGCGCCATCGCCCGAGAGCCGGGCGGCATCGATGACGGCGAGGTTGCGGGTCGATCCGGCGGCTTCAAGTGCCTCGACCTTCTGCACGACCTCGAGCCTGCGCCGTGCCTCGCTCTTGGGCTTTTCCGGCAGCGCGTCGAACCAGGTCCAGGCCTCGTCGCGCCCCGGCCGGTTATCGGGCTCGGCTGCCGGCGACGCAGCCTGCTCTCGCTGGAGCAGCATGGCCTGGGCGCGGGAGGGGAGCAGCGTCCAGTGATACTCCCAGCCGCCACCTCGTCCGCTCCGGCGACGGGCGCGCTCCGGGTCCGTTAGCCAGGATTGGCGCTTGATCAAAAGAGCGACGCCTTGTTTTGTCGACGGCAAATCGGGCAGGCCCGCCGAAGCGAGCTCCGCCGCGCTCCACCACTCCTGCGAAGGCGCCGCGGATGTCATGCCCGGTCCTCGCGGATGTCGAGAAGCAGGTCCTCGAGATCCTCGAACTGGATCTCGGCAAACCGGCGCCGGGCCGCCTGGGGCGCGCGCGACCACGCCTCGCGCAGCGTCTTCAAGGCCGCTTCAACCGGGTCTTGCTGGGGCTTTGCAGCCACCGTCAGCGCCTGTGCGATCTTCTTCACCTGACCCGTGGCGAAAGCTTCCACGGCGGCGGGGCGATCTTCGGGTTCGGCATTGTGGAGGGCGAGAAGGTCGTTGACGAAGACGCGGCGGGGCGCGGAACGGAGGCGTTCAGCTGTCACCTTGTCGAGCAGATCGCCAACTTCGGCCAGGCGGTACAACTTGCGCTTGGGCAAGGCCGTCTGCTCCGCCATCAAGTTGATGAAGCCCACCAAATGCAAATTTGCATCCGTATTCCACCGAGCCGATGCCCCGGCCAGCCCTTGCCGCGTTTCAGGGTGCTCGGCGATGTACTCGCGGCGCCGGGCCGCAAGATGGATGGCGCGATCGAGGTCGGAGAGATCGGCACGGCAAAGGTTGGCTTCGATTTCGACCACGCGGATCTCCGAAGCGCGGCCCTCGTAGCAGCGCACCTCGGCCTCTGCCCGTCCGAGCAGTCGGAGGGCCTCGTAGCGATGGCCACCGTCGACAAGCTCGTAGCGCTGCTTCGGCAGGCGCCGGATCGTCAGCGGCTGAAGGAGACCGATACGCTCGATCGACTCGGCGATCACCTCCACGGCGAGCGGATCGGCGGGGCGAATGCGGTCGTCGCGGATGGTGATCTGGTCGAGCGGCAGGACCGTGATGTCCGCAATGAGGTCAGGCATGCCGGTTCTCCTCTGACAGATCGACCGGGTTCGAAGCGGCCTGCCGCGCCAACACCGGGCGGCATGTCACATGCTTGAAGGCCCTCTTCCGGGCATTTTCCGGGTTCATCGTCACGCGTTCGGCTCTTTCGTCATGGTGTATTCGTAGATCCAGCGGCCGTTCTTGCGGCGCCGCCGGCAGCTGATCTCCGCGCCATGCTGGCGCAGTTCGGCGATGCAGGCGGAAACGGCCATGATGCGCGCACCGCGCACGATCTGGCGCGTGCTGCGCGGTTGCCCGTCCCGCAGCAGGGCAAGGACGCGGCGCAGCCGGTCCGAGGTCAGGGCAGCGGCATGCATCAGGAAAGCGAAGCCTTCCGCGAGCCCCGCGCCACGGAACAATGCGCCGGCTCGACGTCCCTCTGGCGGCAGCTCTTGCACAGGCGGTTATGGGCGCCCTCGCTCATGAACATCTCGGTGCAGCACAGGCAGGGCCGCCGCTGCTGTTTGCGTTCGGCGGAGATCTTGTCCTTCCGGTGCTCCGCGATCTCGTAGCGGGACAGCTCGGCGGTCAGCCGCTTCGAGCCGTCAAACACGGCATAGCCGGCCCCCCAGCGCTTGATGCGCAGATCCATCAGCCGGCCCTTCCATAGGTCGTCACGAGAAGGCCGGTGATGTCTTCCAGGGTGTCGGAGACAACCAGATCGGCCCAGGCGTCCAATGCACGGTCGAGTTCGAAGTCGACCGCGGCCATGTGCTCGGCATCGCTGACGCTCGTATGACGGCCGGCGTCGAGCATGCGCAGGCTGTCGAGGGCATGGCGAAGGGCCTCGAAGGCTTCGACGGGTGCGCGTCTCATGAGAAGCCCTCCGTCAGGACCAGAAAGAGGTACAGCAACACGAAGAGGAGCGCGCCGTTGACCCAGTCGACCAGCGGCACACGCCGGAGTTTGCGAAGCAGCCGCATCAGGCCTTCTCCCGGGGCATACGAGTGCCGGTGAGCCGGTCGCAGGTGCTGCGGGTCAGCCGTTCCAGCCGCATGAGATGCGGAATGCTGGAAGGCTCCCCCGCCGTGTTGACCAGTTCGATCGCGAGGGTGATCCGATCGGCTTCGTCGAGCCGAAGACAGATTGCCCGCGCACGAGCGAGATCCGAGCCCGCGATGCTCATCAGAGGGCACCATCGCTCTTCGCCGGACGGGGCACATCCTCGGGCCAGCCCTCCGCGTCGTCGGGCCAGAGGTCGGCGCACTGCTGAATGATTGCGTTGGCACGGTGGAGCCTGAGGCTGATTCCACCCTGCAACCGGGCCACCGTATCGCCGCTGCCGCTGGCCATACGAGAGGCATATGTCAACTTCCAGCCACGGGCCTTGGCCAGTGCCTGGACGAGTATGACGATGCTGTTTTCATTGTACATGCGCCATGTTGAGCATGATCGTGCTCAACAATCAAGTCTTATTATGCACGAACTCACGCGTGACCTCTTTGGGCGCATCACTTAGGGTGCACGATTGTGCACACCAATGCTTCACATATGCTTCGCGAGGAACTCCTCAGGCAGTTCAAAGCGAGTGGCCTGAGCCAGCGTCGCTTTGAGTCCAAACTTGGCCTCAAAGAGTGGTCGTTGAGGGGGCTGCTTGACGAAAATATGAAGCAAGTTCCCAGTCTGGATAAAGCGCAAGAGGTCGCCGAGGCCTTGGGGCTCGAGTTCTACATCGGTCCGAAGCGAGCCGCCTTCTCCGAGCACGAGCTGGTAGCCGAGGATCTCGAATACGTGAAGGTGGATCGCTTCGAGGTCCAGCTGTCGGCAGGTCCCGGCAGCACGCCAAACGGCGACGCTGAGAAGCTTTCCCCTGTGGCGTTCCGTGCCCAGTGGATGGCCGAGAGAAGGCTCAAGCCGGCGACATGCAGCGTGGTGGCCGTACGCGGAGACAGCATGGAGCCTGGCCTGAGCGACGGAGATCTCGTGCTTCTGGATAGGGGCGAAAGGCCGTTCGTCAATTCACGGGTCTATGGCCTAGTCGATATCGATGGTGAAATTCGGGTTAAAAGAGTGGAGAAGGTTGGCGGCGGTCAGATCTTGTTGAGATCCGACAATCCTACGTTCGAAACGGAGGTGCGTGGGCCTGAAGATGCCCGCCATGTCAAGATCATTGGGCGCGTGGTATGGTCAGCCCATCCATGGGAAGTTAGTTAGCTTATTATCTGGAACGCTCTGTGCCGCGTAAGCTTTTCATCTTTTTGGTTCTGCCTGTACTGGGAAGCGCGAGCTTGGCTTTCGCGGCGTATAGCTATCTCGCCCCACGGCCTGAAGATAAGTTTCAGGCAGCATGTATCGAACTTCTAAAGCGTAGGCTTCAACTCCCTGACTCATTCGAGCTTCTCGATTGGCGCTCACCAGTATCTGACAAAGCGACTTTCGAGGAATATGCTCTGGCATCTTTGGGAGAGCATGACATTGGGGATGCCGTGCGTATTGGTGGGAAAAGCCCGGCTGAGCTTCAGAGAGAGAGCTTCGATCGTCATGATTGGCTGATCTTTGTAGCGGATCTCCTTTATTTTGCTGAGGACCCTACGGGCGATCCTGCAATCAAAAATGTGACCTGCGAACATATCTCTACTTCATTCGAAGAGTTCAGTGAGGTGGACGCACTACAGATCAGTATCGACGGTCTTTCTCATCATGAATGGCTGGAAGGGCCATGACGCAAAGCGTCAAGGTTTTTTATTCGTTGCGAGGTGCCTTATGCTGAGGTCATATTGGCTTCCGCTGCCCCCCGATTGTATTGTTGATGGGCTCGGCATATTACCATCTGCGCAAGCGCGTGTTGACGCATGATACATATAGAATCCGTTGCAATTTACGACACCGACACTTCGGCCGGCGCTGCGCGGCTCAAGGCTCTTAACCAAGTTCATGGAAAGAACGCCGCTCCTAAAGAACTGCAACTTGGGGCAGCTATCTGCCAGATGAGTGCCAGCAGACGCGTATGTTGAGGCAAGCCGTCGAGCGCGGAGCTTTGGCAACTAGAGCCAGAACTGCGTCCCAGTTCCCTAAAGCGAGGGAAGGTTGCGGGCGTGACCTATAGTATTGATATTTCCTATATAATCCTGTTCTGGGACGTTTGATGCGAACTGGGACGCCCAGCGTCCCAGTTCGCTCTACATATCAAGTTCGTGATTTGGAAGTTGCGGTTCAAAGTCTTGCAGGGTTCAAGGCTTTCAAGGGGCCGATCCGCAGAAGATCAGTTTCCAGTTCTCTCGGTCGAGCGTCCCTCCATGTTAAGTGATAAGCTGCTGATACTAAACCAATAATCCCAATCTGGAAACTGCAGCCCCAACTGGAAACTCGAGTTTCCAGTTCAACGATCTTCGCCAAGGCTGCTTCCCCCGGCCGCGAGGTCGCTATGGGCCGAAAAACCTATATTTGAAGGTTAGTTAAGTCTTTCTGCCCCTCGTTGGCCCTCCAAGCTGGCCAAGGTGCTGGAATCGGTCTTTCAGGTCTCAAATCGCCGTCACTGCAGAACTATAGGTCCTGCTGCCAACCTGCTCGTTGGGAGAGCGTAAACCCCTGTTCTGAATGGCCTTCCGGCATCTTCCGGCTTGCTCCGGGGTCTTCCATCATCACTGCGGGTATTACTGTTCCCCTACAGGCAGTCGCCCGAGGAATGGCACTGCCCCGCGACAAACGCAGCCCTGTCGGAGCCCTCCGGCTCCTCAGCCGACCCGGCGGCCCTCGGCGTCGATCACCAGCGTGCCGTCCTCCTTGGCCAGCGGGCCGGGCGGCAGCGTATCGAGCAGATCGAGCACCGCCTCGGAAGGCCGGCACAGCCGCACCCCCTTCGGCGAGGCGACGATCGGACGGTTCACCAGCACAGGATGCGCGATCATGGCCTCGATCAGGGCCTCGTCGCTCACGCCTTCCTCAAGCAGACCAAGCTCGGCAGCGGGCGACTTCGAGGTCCGCAGCGCCGCGCGCGGGGTGAGGTCGGCCGCGGCGAACAGCGCCAGCAGTTGCGGCCGGGTCCATCCGGTCTCGAGATACTCGATCACCACCGGCTCGGTCCCCGAGGCGCGGATCAGTTCCAGCACGTTGCGCGAGGTGCCGCAGGCCGGGTTGTGGTGAATGACGATGCTCATGCTGTCTGTTCCTTGGGACGTTCAGGGGTGAAGAGCCATGCCGCCACCGCCACGCCGATCAGCGCGCCGGCGAACTGGGCGGTCACGAAGCCGGGCAGGTCGAAGGGCCGGATGCCCGAGAAGGTGTCGGTGAAGCTGCGCGCGATGGCGACGGCGGGGTTGGCAAAGCTGGTGGATGCGGTGAACCAGTAGGCCGCGGTGATGTAGAGGCCGACCAGCCACGGGATCGCGGCGGGGGCTTGGCGGATCCCGGCGAAGATGGTGAAGACCAAACCGAAAGTGGCGACCACCTCGGCCAGCCATTGCGGCCCGCCGGTGCGGATCTTGGTCGCGGTCTGCAGCATCGGCAGATCGAACATGCCATGCGCCAGCGCGGCCCCGGCGATGCCCCCCGCGATCTGCGCGAGGATATAGGGCGCGACCTCGCCCCAGGGAGCCTGGCGCCGGACCGCGAAGGCCAGCGTCACGGCCGGATTGAAATGCGCGCCCGAGACCGGGCCGAGAATGGTGATCAGCACGACGAGGATCGCGCCAGTGGGCAGCGTGTTGCCCAGGAGCGCCAGCGCGACGTCCCCGGTCAGGCTCTCGGCCATGATCCCCGATCCGATCACCGTGCAGACCAGAAGGCCGGTGCCCAACGCTTCGGCAAAAAGGCGACGTGACAGGCTCATGCGCAGTCTCCCAGGGAGCGGCACAGGTCGGGCCGGCCGCCGCAGCAATCCTCGATCAGGAAATCCACCAGCGCACCGACCCGGCCCATCGCCGCGAAGTAGCGGATCGAGCGCCCCTCGCGGCGGCTTTCGACCAGCCCGGCGGCGTGCAGCACCGAGAGATTGGCCGACATGGTATTCTGCCGCGCGCCCAGCGCGTCGGCGATCTCGCCCGCGGCCATGCCCTCCGGGCCCGCCTTGACCAGAAGGCGGAAGGCGTCGAGCCGCGACGGCTGGGCGAGGGCGGAGAAGGCCGCGATGGCGTCTGTTTGTTCCATGTATCTCGAATTATCGATGCAAACTGCGTGGGTCAAGCCTTGGCGATTGCGCCACGCCGCGGCGCGCGCTATCGCCAGCGCCATGAAATTCTCCTTTGCCCTGCACGCCACCGACGGCGCCGCCCGCACCGGTGTCATCTCGACCCCGCGCGGCGAGATCCGCACGCCTGCCTTCATGCCCGTCGGCACCGCCGCCACGGTGAAGGCGATGATGCCCGAAAGCGTCCGCCAGACCGGCGCCGACATCCTGCTGGGCAACACCTACCACCTGATGCTGCGCCCGACGGCCGAGCGGATCGACCGGCTCGGCGGGCTGCACAAGTTCATGAACTGGGAGCGACCGATCCTCACGGATTCAGGCGGCTTCCAGGTGATGAGCCTTGCGAGCCTGAGAAAGCTCACCGAGAAGGGCGTCACCTTCAAGAGCCACATCGACGGCTCCAAGCACGAGATCACGCCCGAGCGGTCGATGGAGATTCAGAAGCTTCTGGGCTCGGACATCGTCATGGCCTTCGACGAATGCCCGGCGCTGCCCGCCGATCGTACCCGCATCGCCGAATCGATGCGCCTGTCGATGCGCTGGGCGCAGCGCTCGCGCGATGCCTTCGGCGACCGCCCGGGCCACGCGCTGTTCGGCATCCAGCAGGGCGGTCTGGAGCGCGACTTGCGCGAGGAGAGCGCCGAGGCGCTGCGCGAGATCGGCTTCGATGGCTACGCGGTGGGCGGCCTCGCGGTGGGCGAGGGGCAGGAGGCGATGTTCGGCTGCCTAGACTACGCGCCCGGCCAGCTGCCCGAAGACAAGCCGCGCTACCTGATGGGGGTGGGCAAGCCCGACGACATCGTCGGCGCCGTGAAGCGCGGCATCGACATGATGGATTGCGTGCTGCCCTCGCGCTCGGGGCGCACGGGCCAGGCCTGGACCAGGCGGGGGCAGGTCAACATGCGCAACGCGCGCCACGCCGACGACCCGCGCCCCCTCGACGAGGATTGCAGTTGCCCGGCCTGCCGCAACTACTCGCGCGCCTACCTGCACCATGTCGTCCGTTCGGGCGAGATGATCGCGGGCATGCTGCTGACCTGGCACAACCTGCATTACTATCAGGAGCTGATGGGCGGGATGCGCGACGCCATCGCCGCCGGCGATTTCGCAGGCTTCGAAGCGCGCTTCCACGCGGCCCGCGAGGAGGGCGACATCGAGCGGCTCTGATCCGGTGGCGCGGTGGCGGTCAGCCGTCCATCGCGCCGTCCCAGTCATAGACGACGATGCCCTCGGGTTCGCGGGCGCGAAGGCCGCGATAGAGCGCCCGCGCAGCAGCGTTGTCGCCCTCGGTTGCGAGCCAGATGCCCTTGCAGCCGCGCGCGCGGACAAGACGCAGCATCTCCCGGCACAGGGCGGTGGCAATGCCCCGGCGGCGCCAGGCCTCGAGAACGCCCACCTCGTTGATGAAGAAGGCGGGCGGCTTGTCGGGATGGCGCAGCACCGAACCGGAGCAGAAGCCCACCACGACACCTTCGACCGTCGCGAAGACCAGCTCGCAGCCGGGATCGGCCACGAAGTGCTCGAGTTCCTCCGCGTCGACCGCGTGATCGAACACCGCGCAGCCCAGCAGCCGGTGGGCGTTGCGCGGTCCGAGCCGATGGATGGTCGCCGCGTCACTCATGCCGGGCATTATGTCGCGCCCCGGCCAATCACGACAGCCGGGCACTTCGGCGACACGCCTGACGGCACCGATTTGCGAGCGGGGCGAATGGGATCGCGTTTTCGCGCCCCGGTTCCGGGCGCCGCGGTGCGCAGGCGCACAGTGATGGCGCGCGCCTGATGAGCTTGCGGCGCGGCATTGGTGGCATAGCTCGGCTCCGACCCATTCGGAAAGGACCGAAGATGACCGAGAAGCTGTTCACCCCCGGCAAGCTGGGCGACGTCGAACTCAAGAACCGCGTCGTGATGGCACCGCTCACCCGCAACCGCGCCAGCAAGCAGGGTGACGCGCCCTACGACATCCATGTCGAGTATTACCGTCAGCGTGCCGGGGCGGGCCTCATCATCACCGAGGCGACCCAGATCACGCCCGAGGGCAAGGGCTACATCCAGACACCCGGCATCTATAGCCGCGAGCAGATCGACGGCTGGAAGAAGGTCGTGAACGCCGTGCATGGCGAGGGCGGCAAGATCGCGCTCCAGCTGTGGCATGTGGGCCGGATCAGCCACGTCTCGCTGCAGGAGAACGGCCAGAAGCCGGTCGCGCCCTCGGCGATCAAGGCCGATGCCCAGACCGTGACCGAAGAAGGCTTCGTCGATGTTTCCGAGCCGCGCGCGCTCGAGGCCGATGAAATGCCGCGCATCGTCGACGACTATCGTCGGGCCGCGCAGAACGCCAAGGAGGCGGGCTTCGACATGGTCGAGATCCACGCCGCCAACGGCTACCTGCTCGACCAGTTCATCCGCGACGGCGCGAACAAGCGCGACGACGCCTATGGCGGCAGCCCCGAGAACCGGGCGCGGCTGATCCTCGAGGTGGTCGACGCCGTCACGGAGGTCTATGGCGCCGGGCGCACCGGTATCCGCCTGTCGCCGCTGATCGAGGTGGCCGGGCTGAAGGACAGTGACCCGATGACGGTCTATTCCTACCTGATCCCCGAACTGAGCCGCCGCGGTCTCGCCTATCTCCACATGGTCGAGCCGGGCACGAAGGGCGACATGGATCAGGAGCTGGGCCAGCAGACCGCGCGGCTGCGCGAGCTCTTCGACGGCGCCTATATCGCCAATGCCGGCTATGACCGCGCCAGCGCGATCCGCGTGGTCGCAAGCGGCCAGGCCGACGTCGTGGCCTTTGGCCGGCCCTATATCGCCAACCCCGACCTGGTCCGTCGGCTCGAGCTCGACGCCGAGCTGAACGAGGGCGACCAGGCGACCTATTACGGCGGCGGCGTCGAGGGCTACCTCGACTACCCGACGCTGGAAGCGCAAAAGGCGGCCTGAGCCGTCCCGCGACGGGCAAGGCGGCCATGCCTTGCCCGTCGCCGCCTGCCGGGGCACATTGGCGCGAACGCCTCAGGGGCCGCGCTTGAACTGACCGGATCGGTCACCCAAGTAACACCCCGGACAGGAGACGGCCGAAGGTCGCCGCACAGCGGGGCCGGACCGTCTTGCCAAGAACAAGGATACAAGAGCATGCAAGAGCCACTCAGCCCCTCCTACCCGGTGCTGCCTCTGCGCGACATCGTGGTGTTTCCGCACATGATCGTGCCGCTCTTCGTGGGCCGCGAGAAGTCGGTGCGCGCGCTCGAGGAGGTGATGGCCGACGACAAGCAGATCCTGCTGTCGTCGCAGGTCGATCCGAGCGTCGATGAGCCGACCGCCGAGGGCATCTACAAGGCCGGCGTGCTGGCCAACGTGCTGCAGCTGCTGAAGCTGCCCGACGGCACCGTCAAGGTGCTCGTCGAAGGTAAGGCGCGCGTCCGCATCGCCGAGTTCATCGAGAACGAGGCCTTCTTCGAAGCCAAGGCCGAGTACCTGACCGAGATGCCCGGCGACCGGGAGATCGTCTCGGCGCTGGTGCAGAGCGTGGCGCAGGAATTCGAGCGCTATTCGAAGATCCGCAAGAACATCCCCGAGGAGGCGCTCGCCGCCGTCACCGAGGCCACCGACCCGGCGAAGCTCGCCGATCTGGTCGCGGGCCATCTCGGCATCGACGTGAAGCAGAAGCAGGATCTCCTGGAGACGCTCGACATCGCGCAGCGGCTCGAGAAGGTCTATGGGCTGATGCAGGGCGAGATGTCGGTCTTGCAGGTCGAGAAGAAGATCAAGACCCGCGTCAAGAGCCAGATGGAGAAGACCCAGCGCGAGTACTATCTGAATGAGCAGATGAAGGCCATTCAGAAGGAGCTGGGCGACGGCGAGGATGGCGGCAACGAGGTCGCCGAGCTGGAGAAGCGGGTCGAGGAGACCAAGCTCTCCAAGGAGGCGCGCGAGAAGGCCGAGGCCGAGATCAAGAAGCTCAAGTCGATGTCCCCGATGTCGGCCGAGGCCACGGTCGTGCGCAACTATCTCGACTGGATGCTGTCGATCCCGTGGAACAGCCCGTCCAAGACCAAGAAGGATCTGGGTCTGGCGCAGAAGGTGCTCGACGACGACCATTTCGGCCTCGAGAAGGTCAAGGAGCGGATCGTCGAATACCTCGCCGTGCAGCAGCGTTCGAAGAAGCTGAAGGGGCCGATCATGTGCCTCGTCGGCCCTCCGGGCGTGGGCAAGACGAGCTTGGGCAAATCGGTCGCCAAGGCCACGGGGCGCGAGTTCATCCGAATCTCGCTCGGCGGCGTGCGTGACGAGAGCGAGATCCGCGGCCACCGCCGGACCTATATCGGCTCCATGCCGGGCAAGATCATCCAGGCGCTGAAGAAGGCCAAGACCTCGAACCCGCTGATCCTGCTCGACGAGATCGACAAGATGGGCCAGGACTTCCGCGGTGACCCGGCCTCGGCGATGCTCGAGGTGCTCGATCCCGAGCAGAACGGGACCTTCGTGGATCACTACCTTGAGGTCGAGTACGACCTGTCGAACGTGATGTTCCTGACGACGGCGAACTCCTACAACATGCCGGGGCCGCTGCTCGACCGGATGGAGATCATCTCGCTCGCGGGCTACACCGAGGAAGAGAAGCGCGAGATCGCGCGCCAGCACCTGCTGCCCAAGGTTCTCAAGAACCACGGGCTGAAGGAGAAGGAGTTCTCGATCACCGACGAGGCACTCACCGAGATGGTGCGCACCTACACCCGCGAGGCGGGGGTTCGGAACCTCGAGCGCGAGCTGGCCAAGATTGCCCGCAAGGCGGTGACCAAGATCGTGCGCAAGGAGGTCGAGGCCGTCGAGGTGACGCCCGCGAACCTCTCCGACTATCTCGGCGTGAAGCAGTTCCGCTACGGGCTGGCCGAAAAGGAGGACCAGGTGGGCGTGGTCACGGGTCTGGCGTGGACCTCCGTGGGCGGCGACCTGCTGCACATTGAGGCGCTCAAGCTGCCGGGTAAGGGCCGGATGAAGACCACCGGCAAGCTCGGCGACGTGATGAAGGAATCGATCGAGGCGGCGTCGAGCTACGTTCGTTCGATCGCGCCCCAGATCGGCGTCAAGCCGCCGCGCTTCGACCGGATGGACATCCACGTCCACGTGCCCGACGGCGCGACGCCCAAGGACGGCCCCTCGGCGGGTCTCGCCATGGTGACCTCGATCGTCTCGGTGCTCACCGGCATCCCGATCCGCAAGGATATCGCGATGACCGGCGAGGTCTCTCTGCGCGGCAACGCCATGCCGATCGGCGGGCTCAAGGAGAAGCTGCTCGCGGCTCTCCGGGGCGGCATCAAGACGGTGCTGATCCCGGAGGAGAACGAGAAGGATCTCGCCGAGATCCCGGACGTGGTGAAGGACGGGCTGGAGATCATCCCGGTCACCCACGTCTCCGAAGTGCTCGAGCACGCGCTGGTGCGCAAGCCCGAGCCGATCGAGTGGGACGAGGAGGCGGAAGAAGCCGCCGCTGCGGCCCGCGCGCTCGAGGCGCGCGACGCCCCCGGCGCTTCGGCGCATCACTGATCCCAAGTCGAGGGCGCCCCATGGGGCGCCCTTTTCGCATTTGCTGGAAATTGCCGCCGGGGAGGGCTTGCGCCCTCCGGCGGGGATCGCTAAATGACGCGCCAACGGGTGATTAGCTCAGTGGTAGAGCGCTTCGTTCACATCGAAGATGTCAGGGGTTCAAATCCCTTATCACCCACCATGATACGGAAGGCGCGCCCGATGGGGCGCGCCTTTTGCGTTTCAGGCCTAGGCGCGCGGCAGTCGTGCCAGCACCGCCCGCATCAGCCGCGCCGAGTTCGTCGCCGCCACCGACAGGAAGGCCGCGATCTCGTTTTCGCCGTCACCGCCGCCAGCGAGGTCCGACAGCGACCGGAAGGCGATGAAGGGCACGGCGTTGGCATAGGCCACCTGCGCGACGCTGGCGCTCTCCATGTCGAGCACGCGTGCCTCGAAGCAGGTGAAGGCGTGGTCGCGGAACCCGGCATTGTCCATGAACACCGGCCCCGAGACGCCGTTGCCGCCGACGACCACCCGCGGTGGGGGGGCAGACTCCCGGCCGCAGCGCTGCAGCTCGATGCCGTCGGCCGCCGCGCGGGCGATCTCGAGCAGCGCGGGATCGCTGTCGAACCAGAACCGGCTTTCGGGCGTGCTGCCGCCGGGCGGCACCACGTCGACGCCGCGGCTGTGGATCATGCCGTAATTGGCAACCGGCGCGCCCATCCAAGCAGGCAGGACGTAGCCTTGTTCCGTCTCGCGGGCGAAGGCGCCTTCGAGATAGTGGCCCCAGCGCTCGGCCACGACCACGTCGCCGATCCCGAGGCTCGGGTCGACGCCGCCGGCGATGCCCGAGAACAGGATCTCGGTGACATTGAAATGATCGAGCGCGGCCTGGGTGGTCATCGCCGCGTTCACCATGGAGATGCCCGACAGGAACAGCACCACGTCGCGGCCTTCGAGCACACCGGTGACATAGGTCGCGGGACCGATGCGCCGGGTCTCGGCACCTTCGAGCGCGCTTTCCAGAAGCGCGATTTCCGGCGCGAAGGCCGAGATCACCGCGACGCGCGGGCGATTGTCGGGGGGTGTCGTGGCGGCGGGTATGGCGCGCGTGGCGGCCTCGGCCGCATCCTTGGTGGCGGAGCTGATGGCGGCGGCGATGGGAAACTGGGTCATGCGCTCTCCGAGGCTTGTCTGTCGGCCCCTGCTACGGCGCGCGGGCGGCACGCGTCCAGTGTTCGCGCGCCGCCCCTCCTCAGAACAGATGGCCGCCCGGGCCCGGCACGGGCCGGCAGGGCGCAAGATCGGGCTCCAGCCCGACATCGCGCGCCAGATGCGGATCGAGCCGCAGCTGGCGCAGCTGCAGGACCTGCTCCGCATGGCGCATGGACTGCAACTCCTCGCACAGCGCGTCGTCGAGCGGATCGCGGGCGCGGTGCTTGGGCGCAAACCATGCCGCCAGACGGCGCAGCGCACGGAGAGGGGAATGCGGGCGGGGCAGGGTGATGGACATGATCTGGCTCCTCGGGGCTTGTGATTCCGATTGGGAGCCATCAACCTGCTTCCTCAAGTAAGGTTGAGGTCAAGCGCCATGTCGAGAAAACCCATTCCATCCGATCTCAGCGTTGGCCAAATGGCGGATCGCGCCGGGGTGCCGGTCTCCACCCTGCATTTCTACGAAGCCGAGGGTCTGATCAGAAGCTGGCGCAACGCCGCCAACCACCGCCGCTACGACCGGCGGGAGCTGCGCCGCGTCGCGATCATCCGTGTTGCCCAGACCGTGGGGGTTCCACTGGCAGAGATCCGCGAGGTGCTCGACCGGCTGCCGCGCGACCGTCCGGTCACGGCGGGCGACTGGGCCGAGGCCGCGGCACCCTGGCGTGACATGCTCGACGCACGGATCGCACTCATGACCCGGCTGCGCGACCATATGGGCCACTGCATCGGCTGCGGCTGCCTGTCGCTCGACAGCTGCCCGCTCTACAACGCCGAGGACCGACTGGGCGGGCGCGGTCCGGGGCCGCGGCGCTGGACCGGCAGCCCGGAGGAGCGCGCGTGATGCTTCCCGAGATTCTGGTGCTGCGGCATGGCGAGACCGAATGGAACGCTGCGCGGCGGATGCAGGGCGGCCGCGATTCGCCGCTCACCGAGTATGGCCGGGCGCAGGCCCGGGCGATGGGGGCGATGCTGGCCGGGCGCGGGATCACGGCGGCGACGCATCGCTTGTTATCCTCGCCCCAAGGCCGCGCCGTCGAAACCGCGCGGCTGGCCTTTGGCGTTGCGCCCGAGATCGACCCCCGGCTGCGGGAGATCGCGATGGGCGACTGGTCGGGGCTGACCCGCGCCGAGATCGACGCCCGCTGGCCGGGCCCGCAGGGCGAGCATTTCCTCGACTTCTATGCCCGTGCCCCGCGCGGCGAGGGTTTCGACGCGCTCTGGGCGCGCTGCGCCGATCTGCTGGCCGCGCTGGACCGTCCCACGATCCTCGTCACCCATGGCATGACCTCGCGGGTGCTTCGCACCATCGCCACCGGGCGCGGTCGCGGCGATCTCGCGGCTCTGCCGGGCGGGCAGGGGGTGGTGTTCCGGATCGCGCATGGACGCCACGACATGCTGCGCGCCCCGCTTGCACCGGCGCGGGGGGAGGGGTAGACCGACCTCCGCGGGTGGTTAGCTCAGTTGGTAGAGCGTCTCGTTTACACCGAGGATGTCGGGGGTTCGAGCCCCTCACCACCCACCATGCTCTTCCGCACAGCGTGCCTGCGATCATGCGCCTCACCGCGCGGGCGCCGAGATGCTATGTTGGCTCCTGCAAGCACAGGAGGCCGAGATGAGCCAGATCCCCAGCTTCGACCCGCTCGACATCAGCGTCGATCCCGACGCGATCGAGACCGTGATCGTGCCGCGGGCACGCGATCTCGGCGGCTTCGAGGTGCGCCGCGCGCTGCCTGCGCCGCGCCGCCAGATGGTCGGGCCGTTCATTTTCTTCGATCAGGTCGGCCCGGCCGAGTTCCTGCGCGGTGAAGGCTTCGACGTCCGACCGCACCCCCATATCGGGCTGGCGACCGTGACTTATCTGCTCGAAGGGCAGATCCACCACCGTGACAGCCTCGGCACCGACAGCTGGATCGCGCCGGGAGCGGTCAATCTGATGGTCGCGGGGCAGGGGATCACCCATTCAGAGCGCATCGACGGGCGCGCGCGCGCCGAGGGTGGCCGGATGTTCGGTCTGCAGACTTGGCTGGCGCTCCCCGACGAGATGGAGGACGCGCCCGCGCGCTTCGAGCACGCGGCGGCCGAGCGGCTGCCGGTGATCGAGGATGGCGGCGTCCGCCTGCGGCTGATGCTGGGAAACGCTTACGGGACCGCGTCGCCGGTGGCGGCGCCCGGTGAGCTTTTCCACGCCGATGCGGAACTGGCACCGGGGGCCCGGCTGCCGCTGCCGGACGAGCACGAGGATCGCGGCGCGCATGTGCTGTCAGGCAGCGTCGAAGTGGCGGGTCAGGTGTTCGAGGCGGGCCGGATGATGGTGTTCCGCCCGGGCGACCGGATCTCGCTGCGTGCTGGACCCGTCGGGGCCCGGATCGCGCTTCTGGGCGGGGCGACCATGCCGGGGCCGCGGCATATCTGGTGGAACTTCGTCGCTTCCTCGCAGGAGCGGATCGAGGCGGCCAAGGCGGCCTGGCGCGCGGGCGATTTCACCCATGGACGGTTCCGGCTACCGCCGGGCGAGAGCGAGCATATCCCGCTGCCCTGACCGCGCTCCGGCTCGTCGCGCGGCGGGCGGGGGCGATGCCCCGAGGTCAGTCCGACAATCTCGCTCTCGGGACGATTTTGCACCGATCGGCGCTTGACGCCCCCCGCCGCACTGCCTAGAACCCGCCTCACGTTCGGCGCTGCCGGACGACGAGATGCGCGGTTGTAGCTCAGTTGGTTAGAGTACCGGCCTGTCACGCCGGGGGTCGCGGGTTCGAGCCCCGTCAACCGCGCCATTCTCGTCTGTTCGAAACGTCCGACCGTGTGCGGTTGTAGCTCAGTTGGTTAGAGTACCGGCCTGTCACGCCGGGGGTCGCGGGTTCGAGCCCCGTCAACCGCGCCACCAAATGCCATCCCGGCCCCGTCGCTCCGTCGAGCGCGGGGCCGTGTGCGTTTCGGCCCCCTCTTTGCCGCCGAACGTGGCGCGAGCCGCTACCGGCGGGTTTGCGTATCTTCGGAATGGTGCAACACGGGCGCGCGTCTTCCCTTCACCATTCTCCAAATACGCATGGCGACCGGCAAGCCGCCACGCGTGCCGGTCCTGTCCTCTCGCGCTCAGCCCTTTTCGGCCAAGGCGGCGAGGATTCGCGCCCAGCTGCGGATGCCCTTGTGAAAGCTGCGCAGGTCGTATTTCTCGTTCGGGCTGTGGATCAGGTCGTCGTCATTGGCAAAGCCCACCAGCATCGAATCCATGCCGAGCTCCGATTTGAAGTATCCCGCGATCGGGATCGAGCCGCCGGCTCCCACGAAGGCAGCGGGCTGGGGCCATTCGGCGCTCAGCGCCTGTCGCGCCGTCTCGAAGGCCGGGTCGTCGGTCGCCATGACACTGGCGGGGGCCGCGCCATGGCCGTGGAACTCGACCTTGCAATCGGGCGGCAGCATCGCGCGGACATGGGCGCGGAACGCGTCGCGGATCGCCTCAGGGTTCTGCTGCCCCACGAGGCGGAAGCTGATCTTGGCGCTGGCCTTCGACGGCAGCACCGTCTTGAAACCGGCGCCCGCATAGCCGCCGGCGATGCCGTTGATCTCGCAGGTCGGCCGCGCCCAGATCATCTCGAGCGCGGTGCGGTCGGCCTCGCCAGCCGGGTGCGACAGGCCGACGCCCCCCAGGAAGGCACCCGCGTCGAAGCCCAGGCCCTCCCACTGCGCGCGCAGCTCCGGCGTGATCTCCGGCACGCCGTCATAGAAGCCGGGCAGGGTGACACGGCCATGATCGTCATGCAGCGCCGCGATGATCCGCGACAGCACCTTGATCGGGTTGACAGCGGGGCCGCCATAGGCGCCCGAGTGCAGGTCGCGGTCGGGGCCGGTGATCACCACCTCCTCGCCCACGAGACCGCGCAACATGGTGGTGATCGCGGGGGTGTCGCGGTCGAACAGCCCGGTGTCGCAGATCAAAGCGAGATCCGCCTTCAGCTCGGCGGCGTTCTCGCGCAGGAACGGCACCAACGATGGCGAACCGGACTCCTCCTCGCCCTCGAACAGGATCGAGACACGGGCCGGTAGCTTGCCATGCACCGCCACCCAGGCGCGGCAGGCCTCGACGAAGGTCATCAGCTGGCCCTTGTCGTCGGAGGCGCCGCGGCCACGGATCACCCGGCCCGCGGGCGTGTCCTCGATCGAGGGCTCGAAAGGCGGGGTCTTCCACAGCTCGAGCGGATCGGCGGGCTGCACGTCGTAATGGCCGTAGAACAGCAGATGCGGTCCGCCATCGCCCATGCCCCCGGTGACCATCGGATGGCCGGGCGTGTCGCGCAGCGCCGCGTCGGCAAAGCCGATCGAGCGAAGGTCATCGACCAGCCACTCGGCGGCGGCGCGGCACTCTGCCCGATGCGCCGGATCGGTCGAGATGGAGGGAATCCGCAGAAGATCCATGAGCCGTGCGGTCGCGGCGTCGAGGTCGGCGTCGATGCGTGCGAGAACGGGGTCGAGTGTCATGGGGGCTCCTGTTATAATCCACTAGACCCTGACCCCGCCCTTGACCGCTGTCCAGCATTGCGGCGAAATTGAGTCATGCGTCGATCCAGTCCTCCGGGGGGTGGCAAATTGTAGCGTATTGCTCGGCCGTTCGACCACTTATATGGAGCCGGACGGCCAGCGCCGGGGTGAACCGCCCCGCCAGACGAAAAGGGGAACCATGCCCGTGGATTACGAAGCAGGGCTAGACGCCGCGATCGGAAGGCTGCACGCCGAGGGACGTTACCGGACCTTCATCGACATCGCCCGCCGCAAGGGACAGTTCCCGCACGCCACCTGGCACCGGCCGGATGGCAGCGAGGCGCCGGTGACGGTGTGGTGCGGCAACGACTATCTCGGCATGGGCCAGCATCCGGCGGTCCTGGCGGCGATGCACGAGGCGATCGACGCGGTCGGCGCCGGCTCCGGCGGCACCCGCAACATCTCGGGCACGACGGTCTATCACAAGCGGCTCGAGGCGGAGCTGGCCGATCTGCACGGCAAGGAAGCGGCGCTGCTGTTCACCTCGGCCTACATCGCCAACGACGCCACGCTGTCGACCCTGCCGCGGCTGTTTCCCGGGCTGATCATCTATTCCGACGAGCTCAACCACGCGAGCATGATCGAGGGCATCCGCCGCAATGGCGGCGCCAAGCGGATCTTCCGCCACAACGATCTGGCGCATCTGCGCGAGCTGCTGGAGGCCGACGATCCGGCCGCGCCGAAGCTGATCGCCTTCGAGAGCGTCTATTCGATGGATGGCGATTTCGGCCCCATCGGCGAGCTGTGCGACCTTGCCGAGGAATTCGGCGCGCTGACCTATCTCGACGAGGTGCACGCGGTCGGCATGTACGGCCCGCGCGGCGGCGGCGTCTCGGAGCGCAACGGTCTCGCCCACCGGGTCGACATGATCAACGGCACGCTGGGCAAGGCCTATGGCGTGCTGGGCGGCTATGTCGCGGCTTCGGCCAAGATGGTGGACGCGGTGCGCTCCTACGCGCCGGGCTTCATCTTCACCACATCGCTGCCGCCTGCCGTGGCCGCCGGGGCGGCGGCCAGCGTCGCGCATCTCAAGACCGACAATGCGCTGCGCGAGCGGCATCAGACCCAGGCCGCGATCCTCAAGACCAGGCTGCGGGGCCTCGGGCTGCCGATCATCGATCACGGCAGCCACATCGTGCCGCTGATCGTCGGCGATCCGATCCACACCAAGCTAATCTCGGACATGCTGCTCGCCGATCACGGCATCTACGTGCAGCCGATCAACTTTCCGACAGTGCCGCGCGGCACGGAACGGCTGCGTTTCACGCCCTCTCCGCTGCACGGTCCGGGCGAAATGGACGCGCTCGTGCGCGCATTGGATGCGCTTTGGTCGCATTGTGCGCTGAATCGCGCCGAATTGGCCGGTTGACCACATACCCCCGTGCGGGGCGGCTCCGCTCATGCTAGAATGAACCTCAAGACCTTTCGGGAGTTATGAAAACATAGCCCCGGAGGTCACCGGGGGCGGGCAGAGACGGGAACACCGATATGATCGGGCGGAGCTTCATGCGCGCAAGCGCAGCGCAGGAGGTCGAGGCCAAGGGCTTCGACGCTTTTGAACTGCGGTTGGGCGACCTGATGCGTGGCGAGCGCGCGACCATGGGCAAGAGCCTGCTGGACGTGCAGCGCGAGCTGAAGATCAAGGCCGCCTATATCGCCGCGATCGAGAATTCCGATCCCACCGCCTTCGATACGCCGGGCTTCATCGCCGGCTATGTACGGTCCTATGCCCGTTATCTCGGCATGGATCCCGACACCGCCTACGAGACGTTCTGCCGCGAATCCGGCTTCACCACGGCGCATGGCATGTCGGCCGCGGCCTCCACGGTCCGGCCGCGCAGCACCAAGCCGCAGAGCACCAGCCTCGGCAAGGACATCTTCTCCGAGTCGGCCACCCCGTTCTTGCCGCCCGCCGAGCGTATTCTCGCGGGCTTCGAGCCGCGGGCCCTGGGCTCCGTGGCTGTGCTGCTCGTGCTGATGGGCGGGCTCGGCTATGGCGGCTGGTCGATCCTCCAGGAGGTCCAGAAGGTCCGTCTCGCCCCCGTCGAGCAGACTCCCGCGATCATGGCGCAGGTTGATCCGCTGGCCGGCGGTGGCCGGGTCGAAGCCGCGGGCAGCGATGCGGCCGAGCTGGCGGCGCTGGCACCTGCCGCGCCCGATGCGCTCGACCGCCTCTATCGCCCGCAGGCGCTCGACGTGCCGGTGATGACCCCGCGCGACGGCCCGATCGCCGCGCTGGTCACCCAGCCGCGTCGCCCGGGGCAGGACGCCTCGACGCAGCTCGCCTCGGCAACGACTTCGACGCCCTCAATGGGGACCAGCCCGATGCTCGCCGCGCTCGACGCCGCCCCGGTAGAGACGCCCGAGATCACCTTGCCCGATATCGAGCTCGCCCTGCTCGAGGCCGGGGCCGACAACCCGACCGGGGAGCCGGTCGTTCGCGTGACCGAACCGCCGGCACCGGGTGTCACCATGGTGGCCGTGCGCCCGGCATGGGTACGCGTGAAATCCGCCGATGGCTCGACGCTGTATGAAGGCATCATGAACGCCGGTGACGAATGGCAGGTGCCGTCGCTCGAGCAGGCGCCGACCTTGCGCGTCGGCGAGTCCGGTGCCGTCTATTTCGCCGTCAACGGCCAGCATTACGGCCCGGCCGGCGATCCCGGCACCGTGACCTCGAACCTCGCCTTGTCGGTGGACAATCTGACCGCCAGCTATCAGGTTGCCGACCTGGAGCGCGACTCCGACTTGGCCGAGTTCGTCCGGGTCGCCGAGGCCGCATCCACCGAATGACGCCGCGCCGGTTCTCCGCCTCGCGGCCCTGATCCGCGAGAGGTTAGACATGTCCCTTCACGCCGTCCGCCCCTGGCGCGAGATCCAGCGTCGCAAGTCCCGCCAGATCATGGTCGGGCGCGTGCCCGTGGGCGGCGACGCGCCGATCTCGGTGCAGACCATGACCAACACCGACACCACCGACGTGCGCGGCACGCTCGATCAGGTGATCCGTGCCGCCGATGCCGGCGCCGACATCGTGCGCGTCTCGACCCCCGACGAGGACAGCACGCGGGCGCTGCGCGAGATCACCCGGGAAAGCCCGGTGCCGATCGTCGCCGACATCCATTTCCACTACAAGCGCGCCATCGAGGCCGCCGAGGCGGGCGCGGCTTGCCTGCGGATCAATCCCGGCAATATCGGCGACGCCAAGCGGGTGGCCGAGGTGGTGCGCGCCGCCAAGGATCACGGCTGCTCGATCCGGATCGGCGTCAATGCCGGCTCTCTGGAGCGCCACCTGCTCGAGAAATACGGCGAGCCGTGCCCCGACGCCATGGTTGAGAGCGGGCTCGATCACATCAAGCTCTTGCAGGATCACGACTTCCACGAGTTCAAGATCTCGGTGAAGGCGTCGGACGTGTTTCTCGCCGCTGCCGCCTATCAGCAGCTGGCCGACGCGACCGACGCCCCGATCCATCTCGGCATCACCGAGGCGGGCGGGCTGATGTCGGGGACGATCAAATCCGCGATCGGCATGGGCAATCTCCTGTGGATGGGGATCGGTGACACGATCCGTGTCAGCCTCTCGGCCGATCCTGTCGAGGAGGTGAAGGTCGGCTTCGAGATCCTGAAATCTCTCGGCCTGCGCCATCGCGGCGTCAACATCATCTCCTGCCCGTCTTGCGCGCGTCAGGGCTTCGACGTGATCAAGACCGTCGAGATCCTCGAAAAACGGCTGGAGCACATCAAGACGCCGATGTCGCTGTCGATCATCGGCTGCGTGGTTAACGGCCCCGGCGAGGCACTGATGACCGATGTCGGTTTCACCGGCGGCGGGGCCGGAAACGGCATGGTCTATCTCGCCGGCAAGCAGAGCCATCGCATGTCGAACGAGCAGATGGTCGACCATATCGTCGAGCAGGTCGAGGCCAAGGCGGCCGAGATCGAGGCGCGCGAAACGCCAGCGACCGAAGCGGCGGAGTGATCCTCGCGTCATCGGTCGGAACTTGCCGGGGGATCGGCGGGAAACCGCTGTTATCAGGGAGAATTTTCTGATCCCCGGCGGACCTCTCAGGCCCTTCTGCGCGTTCTTTGTGCAATCGCCGGTCGGAAGATCGGTGTTCACAGAGAATGGAACTGACATGACCAAGCAATCGCTTCTGATGACGACCGCCGCCGCCCTCGTGGCCGCGATGCCGGCCTTCGCCCAGACCGCGACCACGGAGACGTCGACCGAGACCACCGCCAGCGCCGAGACCGCGCAGGCGGGCACCACCGCGCATGCCGCGACCGAGCTGAACCTGCGCGCAGGCCCCGGCCCGGACATGGAGATCATCGACGTGATCCCCGCCGATGGCGAGGTGATGGTCGATGGCTGCCTTGAGAGCGCCAACTGGTGCAAGGTGACGCTGAACGGCACCACTGGCTGGGCCTATGGCGACTATCTCACCGTGAAGATGGCCGAGGCGCCCGAGCCGGTCGTGCTCTACGAGAACCGCGCCGAGCTCGAGGTCGAGACCGTGACCTATGACAATGCGGCCAACAACGCCGCCGCGACCGCTGCCGGTGCCGCGACCGCCGCTGCCGGTGCCGCTGCCCTGGCCGCCGGCCCGATCGGCATCCTCGGCGCAGCCGTGGTTGGCGCCGCCCTGGGCGATTCGGCCACGCCGGACGAGCAGACCATCACCTATGTGCGCGAGAACCCGGTCGAGCCGGTCATTCTCGGCGGTGAAGTCGTGGTCGGCGCCACGGTGCCGGGCGAAGTCGAGCTGACCGCCATCCCGGACGCCGAGTACAGCTACCTCTATCTCAACGGCACCCCGGTGCTGGTCGAGCCCGAAGAGCGTCGGATCGTCCACATCGTCCGCTAAGCCGAACCTGTTGGTGAATGAGAGAGGGCGGCCCAACGGGCCGCCCTCTTTGCATATCCTAAGCCTATAGGGTCCGCTTGAACCCGAGATGCGTCGCCTCAAAGCCCAAGCTCTCGTAGAAGCGATGTGCCGCTTCGCGGGATCGGTCGGAGGTCAGCTGCATCAGCATGCATTCGGCGGCGCGCGCCCGCGTTTCGGCGTCCTGCATCGCGAGGCGACCGATCCCGGCGCCACGCTGGCTCGCTGCCACCCGCACCGCTTCGATCTGCGCACGCCGTGCGCCGCCACGAGACAGGCCCTCGATCAAGATGAGCTGGTAGCATGCGACGACCTCGTCACCGACCACTCCGACAACGATAATGTTGCCCGGCTGTACACTCATGCGGTCGAAGGCATCGAGATAGCTCTGGAGCGGTGCGCCCTCGCGGTGCTGGCCCAGATCGTCCTCGGCCAGCAGCGCTGCAATCGAGGCGACATCGCCTCGATCGGCCTTACGGAAATGGGGCGCGCTCACTCGCCGCGCTGACCAGCCACGATCTCGCGCATCTGCGCCAGCGGCACGTAGCCGCGCAGCATCTCGTCGCCCATCACGAAGCTCGGCGTGCCGGAGATCTGCATTGCCTGCGCCAGTTGGTGGTTGCCGGCGATGATCTGGTCGATCTCCGGCGACTCCATCGCGGCGTTCAGCGTCTCCCAATCCGAGCCGAGGCTCTCGGCCAGCGCGGTCAGGGACTTCTCGGACACGTCGCCCCGCATCGTCATCAGCGCGTTATGCGCCTGCTTGTAGGCCTCGTCGCCCAGCTCGGCCCGGGCCGCGAGGGCGAAGCGCGACGCCATCACCGACTGCTCGCCGAGGATCGGGAATTCCTTGAGGATGTAGCGGATGTTGCCGTCGCTCTCGATCAGTTCCTCGACCTCGGGAAAGGCGCGGCGGCAATAGCCGCATTTGTAGTCCATGAACTCGACCACGGTGATGTCGCCATCGGGGTTGCCGCCGACCCAGTCGCCTTCGCTCTCGAACAGCGCCTTGGCGTGGTTCGCGATCATCGCGCTGTCGCCCTGCGCGGCGGCCTCGGCCTGGCGCTGGTCGAGCACGGCGATCGCCTCCATCAGCACCTCGGGATTCTCGAGCAGATAGGCGCGCACTTCCTCGCGGAAGGCATCGCGCTCGGCATCGCTCAGCGTCTCGAGATCGGTCGCGGCGGCGGGGGCGGCGAGTGCCAGCGTGACGGGCAGGGCGCGAAGGGTCTGGCGCAACATGGTCTTTCCTCTCCTCAGGGTCGGGATGGTGCAGACCATATCGCCGCAGCGCTGCCAAGCGCGGACCCGTGATCGGGGGCATTGACGGCGGGGGCGGGCGGTTGGCACAACCCGGCCGAACCATACGGAGCGGATCATGCGGAACTCAAGGCGCGGACAGGTCGATCCCTTTATCGTGATGGACGTGATGGAGGCGGCGCGGCAGGCCGAGGAGGCGGGCCGCCACGTCATCCACATGGAGGTCGGCCAGCCCGGCACCGGCGCCCCGCGCGAGGCGGTGGAGCGGCTGGCCCGCGACATGGCGGCGGGGCCGATGGGCTATACCGTGGCGCTCGGCCTGCCGGAGCTGCGGGCGCGAATCGCGCGCCATTACGGCGAGTGGTACGATGTCGATCTCGACCCGGCGCGGGTGGTGGTGACCTCCGGCGCCTCCGGGGCGTTCCTGCTCAGCTTCACGCAGCTCTTCGACACCGGGGCGCGAGTGGGACTTGGGGCACCGTGCTACCCTTCCTACCGGCAGATCCTCAAGGCGCTCGACATGGCGCCGATTGACATCCCGACCACGCTGGAGAGCCGGATGCAGCCGGTCCCCGGCGATATCGCGGCACATGCGCTCGACGGGCTGGTGCTGGCCTCGCCCTCCAACCCGGCGGGGACGATGCTCGATCGGGCCGGGCTCGAGGCGCTGGCGGGGGCCTGCGCCGAAGGCGATGCCGCGCTGATCTCGGACGAGATCTACCACGGCATCGGCGGGTCCGGCACCTCGGTGCTGGAGGTCACCGACGAGGCGCATGTGATCGGCTCCTTCTCCAAGTATTTCTCGATGACCGGCTGGCGGGCGGGCTGGCTGATCGTGCCGCCCGAGCATGTGCGCGGCATCGAGCGGATCGCCCAGAACATGTTCATCTGCACCTCGCACGCCTCCCAGCGGTTGGCGCTGCACGCGATGGACTGCACCGATGAGCTGGAGGCGAACGCCGCCGTCTATGCCGCCAACCGCGCGCTGATGCTCGACGGCCTGCCCAAGGCGGGCTTCACCCGCTTCGCGCCGCCCGACGGCGCCTTCTACGTCTATGCCGACGTCTCGGACTTCACCGATGACAGCCGCGCCTTTGCGGCCGAGATCCTCGATGAGGCGAATGTCGCGGTGACGCCCGGGCTCGATTTCGATCCGCGCGACGGACATCGCTGGATCCGCTTTTCCTATGCCCGCGCCACCGCCGACATCGAGGAGGGGCTGGCGCGCCTCGCCCGCTTCATGGCGGCGCGGGGCCATGCCGGGGCAGGCGCCGCGTGAGGCGTCTGCGTCGCCGCATCGCCCGGACGGTGAAGGCAATCGGTTTGGCGCTTCTGATGGCCGGGCCACTCGCGGCGCAGGAATTCACCGGCCTCGCCCGGCTCGACGCCGATGAAAGCGCGGTGGTCGACCGGCGCGGCGGCGGGGTCGAGATCGACCTGTCACTGAGCCAGGCCGTGCCGTGGCGGGTCTTCACGCTGAATGCGCCGCGCCGTCTCGTCCTCGACTTCTCGGAGGTGGACTGGGCCGGGGCCGATCCGGCGGCGCTGCTTTCGGCCGGCAATGCCGGGCCGGTCCGGCTCGGGCAGGCCCGGCCGGGCTGGTCGCGCCTCGTGCTCGACCTCGCCGCACCGATGGGCGTCGACAGCGCCGGAATGCGGGTAGAGGGGCAAGGGGCGCGCCTCACCGTGATCCTCTCGCCGATCAGCGAGGCCGATTTCGCCGCCACCGCCCGCGCCGAGGACCCGGCCGGGGCCGCGCTGCCACCGCCGGAGGCCGAAGCGCCCGGCCCCCTCGTCGTGGCGATCGATGCCGGCCATGGCGGCGTCGATCCGGGCGCGATGCGCGAAGGGCTGGTGGAGGCCGAACTGATGCTGCGGCTGGCGCGCGAAACCGCCGATGCGATCAACCGCACCGGAACGATGCGGGCCGTGCTGACCCGCGACGCCGACGCCTTCGTGCCGCTCACCGAACGGATGACCATCGCGCGGGCAGCAGGGGCCGATCTGCTGCTGTCGCTGCATGCCGACGCGCTGGAGGAGGACGAGGCCTCGGGCGGCTCGGTCTACACGCTCTCGGCCGAAGCGCTGGACCGCGCCTCCTCGCGCATGGTCGAGCGTCACCAGCGGGGCGACCTGCTGGGCGGCGTCGATCTCAGCCGGCAGGACGACCGGGTCGCCACCGCGCTGATGGATCTCGCCCGGCTCGACACCGCACCGCAGAGCGAGCGGCTGGCGCAGGCGCTGGTCGCGGCGCTGGAGACGGCGGGGGCGCATCTCAATTCGCGGCCGCGCCGCAGCGCGCCCCTCGCCGTGCTCAACGCCGCCGATTTCCCCTCGGTGCTGGTCGAGGTGGGCTTCCTGTCGAATGCGGGTGACCGCGCCCGGCTGACGAATCCCACCAGCCGGGCGCGCATCGTCGCCGGGCTGGTCTCGGGATTAACGGCCTGGGCCGCCGAGGAAGCAGCGCGCGCGCCACTCAGGCGTCGCTGAGACGCAAACGGCCCGCGCCGTGGCGCGGGCCGTCCTCGAAGCTGTGGGCGTGGGCCGTCAGCCCTTCTTGGCGGGCTTCGGACCTTCCTCGCGCGGCAGGCCGTCGAAGCGGGCGAGCCAGACCGAATGCATGCCGCAATCGGGATCCTCGGGGATGAAGGCCAGCGGCTTGAATCCGTGCATCTCCAGCAGACCCTTGTAGGTCTTGGGGCTGAGGCTTTCGTGGAAGATCGGCTTGCCCGCCACGTCACCGATCGCCGTGCCGGCCGAGGGGCCGGAGGTGAACATCAGCGCGCAGCCCGGCGCCGCATGCTCGGCGAAGACCGGGAACATCGCCTGCTGATCGGGGCCGGACAGGTGAAAGAAGCTGTCCCAGGCGAGGATCGCGTCGAACTTCTCGGACAGGCGCAGCCCGCGCATGTCGTGGTGGAAGGCGCGAGCGCGCGGCAGGTTCCTCTGGAACATGCCCAGCATCACCCGCGACGCGTCGACGCCGGTCACCTCCGCACCGCGATCGGCGATGTACTGGGCGATCGGCGCGCCGGAGCCGCAGCCGAGGTCGAGCACCCGGCGCCGGCCGCCATTGCGCGGCGCGGCAGCCAGCATCCGGTCGACCCAGCGACGCTCGATCAGGCGGCGGTCGCGCGACTTGGCCCAGTCGGGCCCGACCTGTTCATAGGTGGCGATCACGTCGTCGGGCGTGGCGCGGCGGGACGGTGTGGTTTCGGTGGCCATCATGTGCACCCTTTTGGGTTCGAGCTGGCGCGAGCGCAATCCCCTCGCCAAAGCGTGACCCCGCTTTCGGGCGTTTTGCCGCCGATTTCAAGCCCTGCGCTTTTGACCCGGAGCGGGCGCTTGCCTATAAGCCGGAACATTCCTCCCGGAGAACCCTGTGCTGCGCTTCATCATGTCCTTTCTCGGCGGCATCTTCTCGATGCTGACCCTCGGCCTCGCCATGGGCGCGCTGACGCTCGGCGCGATCTTCTACGTCTACGGACGCGACCTGCCGAGCTACGAGACGCTGGCGCAGTACACGCCGCCGACGATCAGCCGGGTCTATGACGGCGAGGGGCACATCCTCGACGAGTTCGCCACCGAACGGCGTCTCTTCACCCCCGCCGAGGAAATCCCGGACCTGGTCAAGCACGCCTTCGTCTCGGCCGAGGACCAGAATTTCTACGTCCACTCCGGATTCGACGTGAAGGGCATCGTCGCCGCCGGGGTCGAGGCCGTGCGCTCGCGCGGCGAGGACATCCGCGGCGCCTCGACGATCACCCAGCAGGTGATGAAGAACTTCCTGCTCGACGGCTCGCGCACCCTCGAGCGCAAGATCAAGGAACTGATCCTCGCGGTCCGGATCGAGGGCGCGATGCCCAAGGAGCGGATTCTCGAACTCTATCTCAACGAGATCTTCCTCGGTCAGAACTCCTATGGCGTCACCGCCGCGGCGCAGACCTATTTCAACAAGCCGCTCGCGCAGCTCGAGCCGGGCGAGGCCGCCTATCTCGCGGCGCTGGCGCAGCGGCCCGGCAACCTGCACCCGGTGCGGCAGTATTCGGACGCGGTGAACCGCCGCAACTACGTGCTCCGCCGGATGTACGAAGACGGCTATATCGACGAGGCCGCCTATCGCGAGGGCCGTGGCCTGCCGCTCAACACCGTGCAGTCGGGCGACATCGAGAGCTTCCGCGCCGCCCTGCCGCCGCGCGACTACTTCACCGACGAGGTGCGCCGCCAGCTTTCGGCCGAGTTCGGCGAGGACGAGTTTTTCGGCGGCGGTCTCTCGATCCGCGCCACGCTGGATGGCGAACTGCAGATCGAGGCGGCGCATGCGCTGCAGCGCGCGCTGGAGCAGTATGACCGCGGGTTGGGCCGCTGGCGCGGCACCGGCGAGTCGATCCCGGTCGAGACGTTGGATGACGAGATCGCCTGGCGCACCGCGCTGTCGGAGGTCGACGTGCCCCGCGACGTGACGCTCGAGAGCCCCTGGCTGCCGGCCGTGGTGATGGAAGTGGGCGAAAGCGAGATGCGCCTCGGCATCGAGGGGCTGGCCGATGACGGCTCCGAGCCGCATGTCGTGCCGCGCGACGACATCTCCTGGATCAAGGGCAGCTTCGCCGACAATTTCGAGCGCGGCGACGTGGTACTTGTGCGCCGGATGGTTTCCGACGACGACGGCAGCTTCATCCGCTGGACGCTGCGCCAGACGCCGCGCGTGCAGGGCGCCTTCATGGCGATGGACGTCAACACCGGCCGGGTGCTGGCGATGCAGGGCGGCTTCTCCTACCAGGACAGCGTGTTCAACCGCGCCACCCAGGCGATGCGCCAGCCCGGCTCCTCCTTCAAGCCCTTCGTCTACGCGGCCGCACTCGACAGCGGCTACACCCCGGCGACGATTATCGTCGACGCCCCGATCGAGATCAACACGCCGCAGGGCATGTGGCGGCCGCAGAACGCCTCCAACAAGTTCTACGGCCCGACCCCGCTCCGGACCGGCATCGAGCAGTCGCGCAACATCATGACGATCAGGCTCGCGCAGGAGGTCGGCATGGATACCGTCGCCGATTACGGCGAGCGCTTCGGCGTCTACGACGATCTCGGCCCCTATCTGTCGAACGCGCTGGGCGCGCAGGAGACGACGCTGTTCAAGATGGTCGCGGCCTACGCCATGTTCGCCAATGGCGGCGAGCGGGTGGAGCCGACGCTGGTCGACCGGGTGCAGGACCGTTACGGCAACACGCTGTATCGCCATGACCAGCGCAACTGCGTCGACTGCTCACTGCCCGAGCTGCCGGCCGGCGCCGCGCCGACCATCCAGTCGAACCGCGAGCGGATCATGAACGCCGTCACCGCCTACCAGCTCACCTCGATGATGGAGGGCGTGGTCAAGCGCGGCACGGCGCGCGGCGTCAACCTGCCGGTGCCGATCGCCGGCAAGACCGGCACCACCAACGACGCCAAGGACGTCTGGTTCGTGGGCTTCTCCTCGAACATCGTGGCGGGCTGCTACATCGGCTACGACAACCCGCGCTCGCTGGGCTCGGGGGCTTCCGGTGGCGGTATCTGCGGCCCGGTCTTCGAAAGCTTCATGCGCAGCGCCATCGAGCGCTTCGGCGGCACCGAGTTCCCGGTTCCGGATGAATGCCAGTTCATCAAGATCGACCGCTTCTCGGGCGCCCGGCTGCCCGACGGCGCCGCGGGCGACAACGTGATCTCGGAGTGCTTCCGGATGGGCGAGGAGCCGCTCTTCGGCGTGGCCTTCGACGGCGGCTTCGAGATGTCGGGCGACCTGCCGCTCTACGAGGAGGCCGGCGGCAACAAGCCGGCCAAGAGGGTCACCACCTCGACTGGCAACACCGCCACGGTGGGCCCCAAGGCAAGCTTCGGCACGCTGTCCTCGGGCGGTCTCTACTGATCGCTTCGGCGCGCGCCTCGCTTGCCGGGGCGCGCGGGCCGCGCTATCACGCCCCTCAATTCCAAGCCCATCCAGCCAGCGAGGCACCGATCATGCGCGCAGAGACGCAAGCCCACATCGCCGCCATCGAGAAGTCGCTGGGGCTCTTGGCCAAGCGCATGGGCCGCGAGACCGCGGCGCATCGGCTCGAGGAGTTCGACGCGCGGGTCGAGGATCCGACCCTGTGGGACGACCCGGCCGCGGCCCAGAAGCTGATGCGGGAGCGCCAGGCGCTGCTCGACAAGATGGGCACCTATGACCAGATCAGCCAGGGCCTGAAGGACAATGTCGAACTGATCGAACTCGGCGAGATGGAAGGCGACGAGGAAATCGTCGCCGAGGCCGAGGCCGCGCTCAAGGCGCTGCGCCAGACCGCCGGGGCCAAGGAGCTCGAGGCGCTGCTCGACGGCGAGGCCGACGCCAACGACACCTTCCTCGAGATCAACGCCGGAGCCGGCGGCACCGAGGCCTGCGACTGGGCGCAGATGCTGCAGCGGATGTATGTGCGCTGGGCCGAGAAGCACGGCTACGAGGTCGAGATGCAGTCCGAGGAAGCCGGCGGCGAGGCGGGCATCAAGTCGGTCGCCTACAAGATTTCCGGCCCCAACGCCTATGGCTGGCTGAAGTCGGAATCGGGCGTGCACCGGCTGGTGCGGATCTCGCCCTTCGGCAAGGGCACGCGCGAGACCTCCTTTGCCTCCGTCTGGGTCTATCCGGTGGTCGACGACAACATCGAGATCGAGGTGAACCCCTCCGACATCCGGGTCGATACCTATCGCTCCTCGGGCGCGGGCGGCCAGCACGTCAACACCACCGACTCGGCGGTGCGGATCACCCACATGCCGACCGGCATCGTCGTAACCTCGTCGGAGAAGTCGCAGCACCAGAACCGCGACATCGCGATGAAAGCACTGAAGTCGCGGCTCTACCAGATGGAGCTCGACCGCCGGAACGCCGAGATCAACGCCCAGCACGACGCCAAAGGCGATGCGGGCTGGGGCAACCAGATCCGCTCCTACGTGCTGCAGCCCTACCAGATGGTGAAGGACCTGCGCACCGGGCACGAGACCTCCGACACGCAGGGCGTGCTCGACGGCGATCTCGACGGCTTCATGGCCGCGACGCTGGCGGGGCAGGTCTCGGGCAAGAGCCGCGCCGAGGCCACGGCCGAGGAGTGATCGGTGTCGGGCAGTGCCGTCGTTGCGGCGACCATGCCCGTTTCCCGATGCGTTGAGGTGTGACCCGGCCCGGCGGCGGGGTCAGCCTGCATAGACGACCAGTCCCGGAAGACTGAATTCGGCGTTGAACGGCTGGATGACCCGAAACCGGCCTCGGCCGGCGTTGCCTCCTCCTGCGCGGACGACAACTCTGACAGGCGGTCTGATAGGGCAGGGCTTGCGGCGCGGGCTTTGGTCTCTCAGCTATGCCTGGCTGGGCCTGCACAAATACCTTCGGCGCAAGTGGGTCGCTCACACTGAGCGCGAGGATCTGCGCCGCCGCGCCCGCTCGCTCGCTCCACCAGCGGAATCTCGGCCATGCGTGTCAGCAGAGCCCGGCACCAGCCGAGCGGCGGCGGCGCATCCCGCCACAGAACGGAAATGATCGGCCTCGTTCATCAGAGGCACCGGCGGGGTGCGATCGAGAACGGCAGCCAAAGAAAAAGGGCGCCCCGGTGTCCCGGCGCGCCCCTGTCGTCGATCCCGTGATCGATCTCAGTCGTGACCGCCCTCGGCGATCGACGGCTTCGGCAGCGGCTTGGGCGTGCCGGTGGTGTTCAGCGGGTCTTCCTGACGCTGCACCGAGCCTTCGAAATGCGCGCCGCTCTCGATCGCGATGGTCTTGTGGATGATGTCGCCCTCGACACGGGCGGTCGAGGTGAGCCGCACCTTGAGGCCGCGCACCCGGCCGACGATCCGGCCGTTGATGACGACGTCGTCGGCCACAAGCTCACCGCGCACGGTGGCGCCTTCGCCGACGGTCAGCAGGTGGGCGCGGATGTCGCCCTCGATCTGACCCTCGACCTGAATGTCGCCGGTGGTCTTGACGTTGCCCTTGATGTGCAGGTCGGCCGAGAGGACCGATGCCGGCGGCTTGGCCTTGGGCGCGGCGGGACGGTAGTCCTGCGATCCCTGCGGCTGCGCGGGCTTGGTGGTGGCGTCCATCTGGGGGGTCCCTTCGGCTGTCCTCGGTCCGGGCTCGTTGATCTTGCTCTTAGAAAACATCTTTTCCAGCTCGTATGTAGGTCATGGGATTGACGGGAGTCCCACCGACGCGCACCTCGTAATGGAGGTGGGGCCCGGTCGATCGTCCGGAGTTGCCCATATCACCGATCCGCTCGCCGCGCGATACCCTTTGGCCGACCTTGACGTGGATCTTGTTGAGATGTGCGTAACGGGTCTCGATCCCGAACTCGTGCTGGATCTTGATCAGCCGGCCATAACCCGAGGCCCAGCCGGCGCTGACCACCACGCCATCCGCGGTCGAATAGACCGGGGTGCCGATCGGGGCGGCGAAGTCGGCGCCCGCATGCAGCCGACCCCAACGCTGGCCGAAGCCCGAGGTAAAGCGGAAGCGGTCCTTCACCGGTTGGGCGAAGGGCGCCTTGGAGGCGGCGATGCGGTAGAGGTTGATCTCGTCCATCTTGCCGAGCAGGGCGTTGGCCCGGTCGGCGTTCTCGGCGGCGTGATCGCCATGGTCGGCATGCGCGCCCATGGTGGAGAACTGGATCGGGGTCAGCGGGCCCACGCCGTTATAGCCCTTGCGCACCTGCCGGAGCATGGCGTCGGGGTCCATGCCGGCGGCGCGGAACATCTCGCCCAGCGGCTCGACCGAGACGGTCATCGCCTCTTCGAGCTGGCGGAAGATCTCGTCGTTGCGCTCGGTCATCAGCCGCAGCTCGAGCTGCATCTCGTTGGCCTGCTCGAAAGCGAGCTGCGCGTCCTCGGCGATCCGGTCGCGCTCTTCGGCGGTGTCGGCCAGCGCACCGGACAGGATGTCGAGCGTGCCCTCGACCGAGGCCGCGTCGGCGCCGCCGGGCAGGGTGCCGCCCTCGGCCAGCGCCAGTCGGGCTTCCTCGGCGGCGTCACGTGCGACTTCGCGCTCCTGGATCGTGCGGCGCAGCGCGGCCTGCACCACTTCGAGCCCGGTCTCCATTTCGCGGCGCCGGTCCTCGGAGGCCAGCAGCTCGCTCTGCATGGTCGAGATCTGTTCGAGCGCGGTGGAGAAGCGTTCCTGGGCGGCGGCGGCCTCGGCGGCGCGCAGGTCGCGCTCGGCCGAAAGGGAATTGAGCCGCTCTTCGTAGATCATCTGATCGCGCTGGGCCTGGGCACGGAAGTTGCCGGAGCCGATCGAGTCCATCAGCACGATCGCGGTCGCGGTGATGGTCCAGCCGACCATCAGCGTCGTGCCGGTCCAGGCGATCAGCTGGGTGGAGGGGTGGAGCCGGATGAACCGGGTTTCGGTGTCCGAGCGCAGAAACAGCCGCCGTTCGGGAAACCGACGCTCAAGCGCCGCGTGAAGTTTCTGTGCCAGTTTGGTCCGCACCCGTCCGTCCCCGTGTTGCCCCGGTCACAGCCTCTCTTTTTCGAGAGCGCCGCGAACGAGGTGTTAACGGCCGCTCGAAAGCCTCGCAACTGCTTTGCCCCGAGTCGGTGGAACGGGAGGGGAACGGGGGTAGAAAAGTGGCGGGATACCGCCGATGCTGCGGCAGGGTCACGCGTCGTGGCAAAACCGCAACTTCGTCCCTGCCGCCAGTCAGTTGTCGCGTCCCGGCGTCTCTTCGGCCAGCGGCCAGTAGAAGTCCGGCGGCAGCCCTGCCTCGGCGCGCTTCTCCTCGTTGAAGGGCGGCTTGAGCTTGGCGTGGAAATGCTTCCGCACCAGATCGCGAAACAGCGGCGCCGGGTCGAGCTCGTGCCTGCCGCAGAGGTAGTTGAACCATTTCGAGCCATAAGAGACGTGGTGCACCTCCTCGGCATAGATTACCTCGAGCGCCGCCACGGTGTCGGCGTCGCCCGCCTTGCGGAAGATGTCGATCATCCCGGGCGTCACGTCGAGGCCGCGCGCTTCCAGCACCATCGGCACCACGGCGAGCCGCGCCATCAGGTCGGTGGCGGTGTCCTCGGCGGCGCGCCACATGCCGGCATGGGCGGGCAGGGCGCCGTAATGGCTGCCCAGGCTCTCCAGCCGGTCGCAGAGCAGGTTGAAGTGCTTGGATTCCTCGTCTGCCGCCTGCACCCAGTCGTCGAAATAGCCCAAGGGAAGCGGTGTGGCGGCAAAGCGCGCCACCACGTCCCAATGCAGGTCGACCGCGTTCAGCTCGATATGCGCGACGGCATGGATCAGCGCGATCCGCCCGTGCTCCGAGCCGGGCCGGCGCTTCGGCATGTCGCGCGGCGCCAGAAGCTCGGGCCGCGCCGGTCGCGCCGGACGATCGGGCGGGGTGGCGTCGCCGATGGCGAGCGGCGTGCCGGCGGCACGGCTCTCGCGCCACAGCTTTGCCGCCGCATGCGAACGCGCGGTCTTCTCGCGGCCATCGGCAGTCGAGAGCACTTCGACCGCCAGCTCGGTGAGGGTGCGGCTCACAGCGCGCGCACCGCGTCGAGCACCTCTTCGGCGTGGCCCGCCACCTTCACCTTCGGCCAGACCCGCGCCACCCTGCCCTCGGCGTCGATCAGGAAGGTGGTCCGCTCGATCCCCATGAAGGTCTTGCCGTACATCTTCTTCTCGACCCAGACGCCGTAGCGTTCGCAGACATCGCTCTCGGCGTCCGACAGCAGGGTCACGCCGAGATCGTACTTGTCGCGGAATTTCTCGTGCTTGGCGATCGTGTCCTTGGACACGCCGAGCACCCGCGCCCCGGCGAGCTGCAGTTCCGAGCCCAGCGCGGTGAAGGCCTGCGCCTGCTTGGTGCAGCCCGACGTGTCGTCGCGCGGATAGAAATAGAGCACGACCGGCGCGCCGCGATGCGCCGACAGCCGCACCTCGCCGCCGCCGTCGCGCGGCAGGGAAAAGTCGGGCGCGGGCTGGCCCGCCAGCGGCCGGGGGTCCGTCATCGTGTCGCTCATGGCGCATCCTCGCTGTCGTGAACGGGCAACGGTGGCCCTCGGGGGCTCAGGCATCTACGCTGTGGGAGACGAAATCAAGAGGCCAAGGCCGGTCTTGCCGCACCACCCGATCAGGTCACGACCGTCCCACCCGCGCCGTCCGCGCGGGCTCGGCGCTGCCACGGTGCTGCGGCGCGGGATCGGCGCGGGGGCGGGGCTGCTGACGGCGCTGATCGGCTTGCCGCTCGCGCTGGCACTGACCTTGCCGCTGCTGCTGGTCGGCCAGACGGTGACCGCGCCGGGCTGGATCACCGCGCGGGTCGAGGCGCAGGCCGCGACCATGCTGGCCGGTGGCGGCATCGATTTCGGCGAGATCGCGCTGACCCTTGGGCACGACCTGCATCCCCGCGTGACGCTGCATGACACCGTGCTGCGCGACGCCGATGGCGGGGTTTTGGCCCGGGTGCCCGAGGTCGAGGCGCTGTTCAGCCCGCGCGGGCTGCTCTTCGAGCGCAGCGTGCTGGCGCAGGAGGTGGTGCTGCGCGGGGCCGAGATCGGGTTGCGCCGGGACCCGGATGGCCGGTTGGCGCTCCGCTTCGAAGCGGCGGGCGCGGCCGGCGGCGAGGGGCTGGCCGGCCTGCTGACCCGGATCGACCGGCTGGCCGCACGGCCCGGCCTCGCGGCGCTGGAGCGGATCCGGATCGAGGATCTGGCGATCGACTATGTCGACGACCGGGCGCGGCGGCGCTGGACCAGCGGCACCGGGCGGCTCGCGCTCGACATGCGCGCGGGCATGCGGCTGACGGGCCGGCTGCCATTGACGGCGACGGGGCAGGGCCGATCCGGGCTGCTGGCGCTGAGCTATGATCGCCCGGCGGGGGCCGAGGATGCCGAACTGCGGTTGATCCTCGACCGGGTGTCGAGCCGTGACATCGCCACGCAGCACCCGGCGCTCAACGTGCTGTCGGTGCTCGATGCGCCGGTCTCCGCGCGGCTGCGGGGGCGGATCGGCATGGATGGCACACCCGGTCCCGTTTCCGCCACGCTGCGGCTCGATGCGGGGGCCCTGGCGCCGAGGCAGGGCGGGGAGCCGCTGCGCTTCGACGGGGCGGAGTTGGCGCTGCGCTTCGATCCGGATACCGCGCATCTCGCCCTCAACCGCGTCGCCGCGCGCGGCGAGATGGGCCGGATCGAAGGTCATGGCGAGGCCTATCTGCGCGACTTCGCGTCCGGCTGGCCCGACACGGTCGAAGCGGAGCTCGAGCTCGACCGGCTGGCGCTGTCCGAGCGGATTGGCCTGCCGGGGCCGGTAGAGCTCGACGAGGCCGCTGCCACGCTGCGGCTGCGGCCCGCGCCCTTCGACCTCGAGATCGAAAGCCTGTCGGCCACGGATGCGATCGGCGGCGCGCGGGTCGCGGCCTCGGGGCGCGTCACCCATGACGGCCTAGGCTGGCAGGCGACGCTTGAGGCCCATGCCGACCAGCTCGGGCGCGGCCGGCTGCTGGCGCATTGGCCGCCCGGGTTCAGGCCGGGCACACGCGAATGGATCGCCGGGCGGATCCCCGAGGCGCGGCTGCGCGACCTCGCATTGACGCTCGACCGCGCACCGGGCGAGGCGCCCCGGATCCGCCTCAGCCACGGCTTCGAGGAGGCGCGGTTGCGGCCTCTCGACGGAATGCCGCCGATCACCGGCGCGGCGGGTCGGCTGGTGCTCGGCGAGGGAACATTGCAGGTCGATCTCGACGCGGGCGAGGTGACTGCACCAGAAGGGGGGCGGATCGACCTTGCGGGCTCGCGCTTTGCCATTCCCGAGCTGGGCGGGTCGCGCCCCCAGGGGCGGATCGAGCTTGCGGGAGAGGGTGCCGCGACCGCGATGCTCTCGCTGATCGACCAGCCGCCGCTGCGGGTCATGCAGAAGGCTGGCAAGCCGGTCGACATGATCGACGGCACAGCCTCGGCCCGCGCCGTGATAGAACTGCCGCTGGGCGGGCCGGTCACGCCCGAGCTGGTGAACTGGGCGGTCGACGGGGTGCTGAGCGATGCCACCAGCGGGGCGATCCTGCCCGGCCGCCGGATCGCGGCCACGCGGCTCGAAGTCACGGCCGGGCCGGAGCGGTTGGAGATCGCCGGGCCTCTGACCCTCGACGGGCTGCCCGCCGATGTCACCTATCTCCAGCCGCTGGGCGCAGGGGCCGGGGCGGCGCGGCTCGACGGGTCGGTCGAGCTGTCGCAACGCTTTCTCGATACCTTCGGCATAGCCCTGCCCGAAAACAGCCTCGGCGGCAGCGGCCATGCCCATCTGTCGATGACCCTGCCGCGCGGCGCGCCGCCCGTGGTCGAGCTGACCTCCGATCTGGCCGGGGTGGCGCTCCGCATCCCGGCCCTCGGGTGGGCGATCGCACCCGGCACCACCGGCCGGATCGAGGTCGCGGCGACTCTGGATGCGACGCCACGGATCGACCGGATCGCGCTGGATGCGGGCGGGCTGTCGGCGCGCGGCAGCCTGCGACTGCGGCCCCAGGGCGGGCTCGACCGCGCCCGGTTCGACCGGCTGCGGCTGTCGGACTGGCTCGACGTCACGGCCGATCTGGTCGGGCGCGGAGCGGGTGAGTCCGTCGGGATCGAGATCCGCGGCGGCGCGCTCGACCTGCGTCGCGCGTCGTTCGGATCGGGGGGCGGCGGCGATGGCGGCCCGGTCGAGATTGCGCTCGACCGGTTGCGGGTAACCGAGGCGGTGACGCTGACGGGCTTCCGGGGGAGCTTTTCGACGCGCGGCGGCTTTTCGGGCCGCTTCGGCGCACAGGTCAACGGCGCGGCGCCGGTCTCGGGGCTGGTGGTCCCGGATGGCGGCCGCGCGGCGGTGCGGGTTACCGGCGCCGATGCCGGCGCAGTGCTGCGCGCCGCCGGGCTCTACGGCACCGCCACGGGCGGTGTGCTCGACCTGATGCTGCTGCCGGAGGACGCGCCGGGGCATTACAGCGGCACGCTCGACGTCGCCGGGCTGAGGGTGCGCGACGCGCCGGCCATCGCCCAGCTTCTGGACGCGATCTCGGTGGTGGGTCTGCTGCAGCAGCTTGACGGCAAGGGGCTGGCCTTCGACCGCATCCTCGCCTCGTTCCGGCTGACCCCCGAGACGCTCGACATCGCGCAGGCCAGCGCCACCGGGCCGGGCCTTGGCATTTCGCTCGACGGGCGCTACAGCCTCGGCACCCGGCGCATGGCCTTTGCAGGCGTCGTCTCGCCCTTCTACCTCGTCAATTCGCTGGGCTCCTTCCTGACCCGGCCGGGCGAGGGCCTGATCGGCTTCAACTACACGCTGGGCGGCACGCCCGAGGCGCCACAGGTCTCGGTCAACCCGCTCTCGGCGCTCACCCCCGGCATGTTCCGCGAGATCTTTCGCAGGGCGCCGCCGACCTGATCCGAGGACGACCATGAAGCTGTCGGATTTCGACTTCGACCTGCCCGAGGAGCTGATCGCCACCCGGCCCGCGCGGCCGCGCAGCTCGGCCCGTCTGCTGCTGGCGCAGGGAGACGCGATCGAGGATCGCATCGTCTCCGATCTGACTTCCATCCTGCAGCCCGGCGACCGGCTGGTGCTCAACGACACCAAGGTGATCCCGGCCCGGCTTTCGGGGCAGCGCTCGCGCCCCGGTGCTGCGGGCGAGGGTGTGGCCCGGATCGAGGTCACTCTGCTGAGCCCCCGCCCCGACGGCAACTGGAACGCGCTGATCAAGCCGCTCCGAAAGCTGCGCGAAGGCGAGGTGATCGAGTTCTCCGACCGGCTCTCGGCCGAGCTGGTGGCGCGTGACGAGGGGCAGGGCGTGCTGCGCTTCGATCTCGAGGGCGACGCCTTCGACCGCGCGCTGCAGCAGGTCGGCGCGATGCCGCTGCCGCCCTATATCGCCGCCAAGCGCGCCGCCGACGAAAGCGACCGCGAGGATTACCAGACCGTCTGGGCCGCGCGCCCCGGCGCCGTCGCCGCGCCCACTGCCTCCCTGCATTTCGACGAGGCGCTGATGGCGGCGCTCGCCGCGCGCGGCGTCGATTTCACCCACGTCACGCTGCATGTCGGCGCCGGCACCTTTCTGCCGGTCAAGGTCGACGACATCCGCGAGCACCGGATGCATGCCGAATGGGGCGAGGTGACCGAGGCCGCGGCGGCCGAGATCGCCGCCACCCGCGCCGCCGGCGGCCGGGTGATCCCGGTCGGCACCACCGCGCTGCGGCTGATCGAGAGCGCGGCACGCGGCGGCCAGATCGCGCCCTGGCGCGGCGAGACCGACATCTTCATCACCCCGGGCTTCGAATTCCGCGTGGCCGACGGGTTGATGACCAACTTCCACCTGCCGAAATCGACGCTGATGATGCTGGTCTCGGCGCTGATGGGGGTGGAGGAGATCCGCAGGATCTATTCCCACGCGATTGCCGAGCGCTACCGTTTCTTCTCCTATGGCGACGCATCCCTTCTCTTGCCGCGCGGTCAGGGCTGAGCGCGCTTCGCAAGAGCTTCATGAGACGTCGCTTTGATGCGAGACGCGGGGCGAGTCGGACGGCTAGCCCGGCGAGGCCGACGGCAGGAAAGGCAGAGTCATGATACAGGTTCTGGGCAGCTCCTGGGCGCTCTTCATCGGCATGTTCATGTTGATGATCGGCAACGGCCTGCAAGGCACGCTGCTGGGCCTGCGCGGCGAGATCGAGGGCTTCTCGACGCTCGAGATGTCGGTGATCATGTCGGCCTATTTCGCGGGCTTCCTGTTCGCCTCGCGCTACGCGCCTAGGATGATCCGCCGCGTCGGCCATGTCCGCGTCTTCGCGGCGCTGGGCTCGACCATCTCGGCGGTGCTGATCCTTTATCCCACCCTGGCCGAGCCCTGGGCCTGGACCTTGGGCCGGGTGGCGATCGGCTTCTGCTTCTGCGGCGTCTACATCACCGCAGAGAGCTGGCTCAACGACGCCGCCAGCAACGAGAATCGCGGCAAGGCGCTGTCGCTCTACATGATCGTGCAGATGGCCGGCATCGTCATGGCGCAGTACCTGGTGACGCTGGGCGACGTCTCGGGCTTCATCCTGTTCATCATCCCCTCGGTGCTGGTGTCGATGGCCTTCGCGCCGATCCTGCTCTCGGTCAGCCCGGCGCCGGTGTTCAACACCACCAAGCCGCTGCCGATCCGACGGTTGATCGACGCCTCGCCGCTGGCCTGCATGGGGATGTTCCTGCTCGGCGGCGTCTTCGCCGCGCAGTTCGGCATGTCGGCGGTCTACGGCGCGCGGGCCGGGCTGTCGGTGGCGCAGATCTCGCTGCTGGTCTCGATCACCTATGTCGGGGCGCTGGTGCTGCAATTCCCGATCGGCTGGCTGTCGGACCGCATCGACCGGCGCTGGCTGATCCTTGGGCTGTCGGCGGTGGGCGGCGCAGGCGCGCTGATGTCCTTCCTGCTGCCTGGCCATGTGACGCTGATCCTGATCTCGGCGGCGCTGGTCGGCGGCACGTCCAACCCGCTCTACGCGCTGCTGATCGCCTATGCCAACGACTACCTCGACCGCGAGGACATGGCCGCGGCCTCGGGTGGACTGCTGCTGATCAACGGTGTCGGCGCGATCGCGGGACCGCTCCTGGTGGGCTGGATGCTCGACAATGTCGGCGCGCATGGCTTCTGGGCCTTCATCGCCGTGCTGATGCTGGGTCTCGCGGGCTATGCGCTGTGGCGGATGCTGCGCCGTCCGGATCGCGGTGTCGATGTCGCCGACACGGTCAGCTACGCGCCGATCGCCGCCACCGCCTCGGCGGTCGCCGCCGAGGTCGCGCAGGAGGTCTATATCGAGCACGAGATCGAGCAGCAGGAAGAGGCGCGCGACGACGCAGCCTGACCGCCGATGCGCCGAAACGAGGCGTAATTGTCACGGAACGCGCATCGGCGCTTGACCCGTGCCGGGGTTGGGGCAGGTTTGTGGGCACCACCGATCAGGAGGACCACCATGACCGCCACCCCCGTCACCGCCCAGGCCGAGGCGCCGACCGAGGCCGAGAAGGTGCTCGCCTTCTGGCTCGAAGAGGTCGAGCCGAGGCAGTGGTACGTCGCCGACGAGGCGCTCGACGTCACGATTCGCGGCCGCTTCGGCAAGCTGTGGGACCGCGCCGAGGAGGGGGCGCTGGGCCATTGGTTGACCGAACCCAACGGCGCGCTGGCCTATATCATCGTCACCGACCAGTTCGCGCGTAACATCTGGCGCGACGATGCCCGTGCCTTCCAGCTCGACGAGCAGGCTCGCTCGGTCGCCAAGCTCGCCATCGACAATGGCTGGGACCTCGAGATCGTGCCGCCGGGGCGGCAGTTCTTCTACCTGCCGCTGATGCATTCCGAGAATCTCGTCGATCAGGACCGCGCGGTGCGGCTGTTCCACGAGCGCATGCCCGAGGCCAAGGACAACCTTCTACACGCCCGCGCCCATCGCAAGGTGATCCGCGAATTCGGCCGCTTCCCCTTCCGCAACGCGGCGCTGGACCGCGAAACCACGGATGCCGAGCGCGAATGGCTCGAAGCGGGCGGCTACGGTGCGGTGATAAAGCGGCTCAAAACCGAAAGCTGACGCTGCGCAAACCAGCCATGCGTCTCCCCGTCTGGAAGCCCGGCAGAAAGTGGTTTAGCGTCAAACCAATTTTGCCGGACCGCCGAGGAGGAACACCGAATGGCCGCCAAGAACTTCGACGTGATCGTGATCGGGGCTGGCCCCGGCGGCTATGTCGCCGCGATCCGCGCCGCCCAGCTGGGCAAGAAGGTCGTGATCGTCGAGCGCGAGAACCTGGGCGGCATCTGCCTCAACTGGGGCTGCATCCCGACCAAGGCGATGCTGCGCTCCTCCGAGGTGTTCCACCTTATGCACCGGGCCAAGGAGTTCGGTCTCAAGGCGGAGAGCATCGGCTACGATCTCGACGCGGTGGTCAAGCGTTCGCGCGGGGTGGCCAAGCAGCTCTCCTCCGGGATCGGCCACCTGATGAAGAAGAACAAGATCGAGGTGGTGATGGGCGAAGCCACCATCCCCGCCAAGGGCAAGGTCACGGTCAAGACCGAGAAGGGCAGCGAGGAGCTGACCGCCAAGAACATCGTTCTCGCCACCGGCGCCCGCGCCCGCAACCTGCCGGGCCTCGAAGCCGATGGTGATCTGGTCTGGTCCTACCGCCACGCGCTGGTGCCGCCGCGGATGCCCAAGAAGCTGCTCGTCATCGGCTCGGGCGCGATCGGCATCGAGTTCGCCAGCTTCTACAACACGCTAGGCGCCGAGACGACGGTGGTCGAGGTGATGGACCGGATCCTGCCGGTCGAGGATGCCGAGATCTCGACCTTCGCCAAGAAGCAGTTCGTCAAGCAGGGCATGACGATCATGGAGAAGGCCACGGTCAAGCAGCTCGACCGCGGCAAGGGCAAGGTCACCGCCCATATCGAATCCAAGGGCAAGACCGAGACCCACGAGTTCGACACGGTGATCTCGGCCGTCGGCATCGTCGGCAACACCGAAGGCCTCGGCCTCGAGGAGCTGGGCGTGAAGATCGATCGGACCCATGTGGTGACGGACGAGTACTGCCGCACCGGTGTCGAGGGGCTCTATGCCATCGGCGACATCGCTGGCGCGCCCTGGCTTGCGCACAAGGCGAGCCATGAGGGCGTCATGGTGGCCGAGCTGATCGCCGGCGAGCATCCGCATCCGGTCAAGCCCGAGAGCATCGCCGGCTGCACCTATTGCCAGCCGCAGGTCGCCAGCGTCGGCTACACCGAGGCCAAGGCCAAGGAATTGGGCTACGAGGTCCGGGTTGGCCGCTTCCCCTTCATCGGCAACGGCAAGGCGATCGCGCTGGGCGAGGCCGAGGGCATGGTCAAGACCGTGTTCGACGCCAAGACCGGCGAGCTTCTGGGCGCCCACATGGTCGGGGCCGAGGTGACCGAGCTGATCCAGGGCTACATCGTCGGCCGCACGCTCGAGACCACCGAAAAGGAGCTGATGGAGACGGTGTTCCCGCATCCGACGCTCTCCGAGATGATGCATGAAAGCGTACTCGACGCCTATGGCCGGGCGCTCCACTACTGAGCGACGCCGCAGCGCAGGATCACTTTTGCCCCCGGTCCGGAAGGCCGGGGGCATTTTCTGTTAGACTGCCCCCCTCGGGATCATCCCGGGAGTTTAGGGGGTACCATGCGATTTCCGGCATTTCTCGTGGCTGCGACCGTGGCCGCAGTGGCACCGGCACAGGCGGCCGATCTCGACCGCGAGGGCATATTCGAGGTGCAGATCCTGCTCCGGCATCTGGGGCATGATCCGGGCGGCATCGACGGCGTGGCGGGGCCGGCTCTCGCCCACGCGATCCGCGCCTTCCAGGCAGAGCAGGGCCTGCCGGTGACCGGGCGGGCCGACGCCGAACTGCAGGCCGTCCTGCAGCTGCTCGCCGCCGGCAACGAGCGGCGCGCCTTTCTCTCCACACCACCGCCGATCCGCATGGGGTTCTGGCAACGCCATGCCTGGCCGTCGCGGATGGGCGGCTACTGAACACCACCGCACGAAAGCGTGAGGTTTGCCGCGCCCAACAGGGCTGCGGCAAACCGCGCAGCCCTGCCATGCGTTCATGTCTCGTTCTCATTTCGCGGTTGGCGATCGGGCTGCGAAGTCCTATGTTCCGGGCTGGACATCGCTGGGGTGGGCAATGGCGGAATTGAAGCGGATCGAGGTGCGCGGCGCGCGCGAGCACAATCTCAAGAACATCGACGTGGATATCCCGCGCGACGAGCTCGTCGTGATCACCGGGCTGTCGGGTTCGGGCAAGTCGAGCCTCGCCTTCGACACGATCTATGCCGAGGGGCAGCGCCGCTACGTCGAGAGCCTGTCGGCCTATGCGCGGCAGTTCCTCGACATGATGGAGAAGCCGGACGTTGATCACATCTCGGGGCTCAGCCCCGCGATCTCGATCGAGCAGAAGACGACGTCAAAGAACCCGCGCTCCACCGTCGGTACCGTCACCGAGATCTACGACTATCTCCGCTTGCTCTTTGCCCGCGTCGGCACGCCCTATTCACCGGCCACCGGCCTGCCGATCGAGGCGCAGCAGGTGCAGGACATGGTCGACCGGGTCATGGCGATGGAAGAGGGCACGCGCGGCTACCTGCTCGCGCCGATCGTCCGCGACCGCAAGGGCGAGTACAAGAAGGAGTTCGTCGAGCTCCGGAAGCAGGGCTTCCAGCGGGTCAAGGTGAACGGCGAGTTCCACGAACTCGAGACCCCGCCCACGCTCGACAAGAAGTTCCGCCACGACATCGACGTGGTGGTCGACCGGATCGTGGTGCGCGAGGGGCTGGAGACGCGGTTGGCGGATTCGTTCCGCACCGCGCTCGACCTCGCCGACGGCATCGCCATCCTCGAAACCGCGCCCAAGGAGGGCGAAGGCGAGCCGGAGCGGATCACCTTCTCCGAGAAGTTCGCATGCCCCGTCTCGGGCTTCACCATCCCCGAGATCGAGCCGCGGCTGTTCTCGTTCAACGCGCCCTTCGGCGCCTGTCCCTCCTGCGACGGCCTCGGCGTCGAGCTGTTCTTCGACGAACGGCTCGTCGTGCCCGACGTGACGCTGAAGGTCGCGGACGGGGCGATCGCGCCGTGGCGCAAGGGCAAGACGCCCTATTTCCTGCAGACCATCGAGGCGATCTCCAAGCATTACGGCGTCTCCAAGACCGCACGCTGGAAAGACCTGCCCGAGAACGTGCGCGAGGTCTTCCTGCGCGGCTCCGGCAAGGAGGAGATCGACTTCCGCTACGATGATGGCGGCCGGGTCTACAAGGTCAGCCGCCCCTTCGAGGGCGTGATCCCCAATCTCGAGCGGCGCTACCGCGAGACCGACAGCTCCTGGGTCCGCGAGGAGATGGAGCAGTACCAGAACAACCGCGCCTGCGGCGCTTGCGGCGGCTTCCGCCTGCGCGACGAGGCGCTGGCAGTGCGGATCGCCGGGCTGCATGTCGGTCAGGTGGTGCAGATGTCGATCCGCGAGGCCCATGAGTGGTGCGAAACCGTGCCCGCGAGCCTCACCAACCAGAAGAACGAGATCGCCCGCGCCATCCTCAAGGAGATCCGCGAGCGGCTCGGCTTTCTCAACAATGTCGGCCTCGACTACCTGACGCTGTCGCGCAACGCCGGCACGCTGTCGGGCGGCGAAAGCCAGCGCATCCGGCTGGCCTCGCAGATCGGCTCGGGCCTCACCGGCGTGCTCTACGTGCTCGACGAGCCGTCGATCGGCCTGCACCAGCGCGACAACGACCGGCTGCTGACCACGCTCAAGAACCTCCGCGATCAGGGCAACACGGTGATCGTGGTCGAGCATGACGAGGAAGCGATCCGCGAGGCGGATTACGTCTTCGACATGGGGCCGGGCGCGGGCGTGCATGGCGGCGCGATCGTGTCGCACGGCACGCCGGCCGAGATCATGGCCGACCCGGAGTCGGTCACCGGCCAGTATCTGAGCGGTCGGCGCGAGATCGCCGTGCCCGCCCAGCGGCGCGAGGGGAACGGCAAGGCGCTCACCGTGGTGAAGGCCACCGGCAACAATCTCAAGCAGGTCACGGTCGACTACCCTCTGGGCAAGTTCGTGGCCGTCACCGGCGTGTCGGGCGGCGGCAAGTCGACCCTGACCATCGAGACGCTCTACAAGAACGCCGCGATGAAGCTCAACGGCGCGCGGCAGGCGCCTGCGCCCTGCGAAACCATCAAGGGCTTCGAGCATCTCGACAAGGTCATCGACATCGACCAGCGGCCGATCGGCCGGACGCCGCGCTCGAACCCCGCGACCTATACCGGGGCCTTCACCCCGATCCGTGATTGGTTCGCCGGTCTGCCCGAAGCCAAGGCGCGTGGCTACAAGCCGGGCCGCTTCTCCTTCAACGTGAAGGGCGGCCGCTGCGAAGCCTGCCAGGGCGACGGCGTCATCAAGATCGAGATGCACTTCCTGCCCGACGTCTACGTCACCTGCGAGACCTGCAAGGGCCAGCGCTACAACCGCGAAACGCTGGAGGTGAAGTTCAAGGGCAAGTCGATCGCCGACGTGCTCGACATGACGGTCGAGGACGCGCAGGCCTTCTTCTCGGCCGTGCCGTCGATCCGCGAGAAGATGGACGCGCTGTGCCGGGTCGGTCTGGGCTACATCAAGGTCGGCCAGCAGGCGACGACGCTCTCGGGCGGCGAGGCGCAGCGGGTGAAGCTGTCCAAGGAGCTGGCGCGCCGTTCGACGGGGCGCACGCTCTACATTCTCGACGAGCCGACGACCGGCCTGCATTTCGAGGATGTGCGCAAGCTTCTAGAAGTGCTGCACGAGCTGGTCGAGGCGGGCAACACCGTCGTGGTGATCGAGCACAATCTCGACGTGGTGAAGACCGCCGACTGGATCATCGACATCGGCCCCGAGGGCGGCGATGGCGGCGGTACGGTGGTGGCGACCGGCACCCCCGAGGAGGTCAGCACCGTCGAGGCAAGCCATACCGGCCGCTACCTCGGCCCGATGCTCAAATCCCGAAAGATGGCCGCCGAATAATCGGCGCAATGATCAAGACAGAAGGGCCGCCCCGAGGGGCGGCCCTTTCGCGTTCAGGAGTGAGGCCTGTCAGTAGCCGGTCGGGCCACCGAACAGCGACGAGTCGGTCTCAAGCGACACCGTCTGGGCCGGGGCCGTGACAGAGGCAGGCTCGGCGGCGACGGTCGAGGTCCGGGTGGTCGTGGTGCCGGAGAAGGCGCTATCGGAGGTCGACACGCGATCGCCCTCGATGGTGATCACCGTCGGCCCTGCGGAAGCGGTCGTGGTGCTGGTCACACGCGCGCCGTCCCGCGTCGGGCGGCTGCCGAGTTCCGAGGTCTCGATGCGCCGGCCATCCTGCAGCGTCGTCACCGGCGGCGCCTCGGCGGGGGTGTCGAGCGTGGCGAAGCTGGCCGTTTCCGGGCGCAGCCGAGGCCGCTGACCCACGGTCTCGGGGGCATAGCGCACCACCGCCTCGACCCGCTCCGCGGCGGGGGCGCGGACCTGCTGGACCGCCACGGCGGTCCCGGCCCCGACGGCGAGCGGAACGCCCGCCTTCTTCGCCGCCTTGCGCAGCTTCTTCTCGATCTTGGCAGCTTTTTTCGCCCTGTCGCCGGCATTGGCGTCGAGGAGCTGCAGCATCGCCGCGGCATTGCCGTTGATCTTCAGTTTCGGTTTAGCCTCGATCGCCATGGGTGCGAGGGCGAGGGTCAGCGCGGTGCCGATGCCGATGAAGTTCTTCATGAGACTGCTCTCCGATCCGATTTGCATTGACAACCAGCGCGTGCCGTGCCGCGTTCCTTGGCACTCATCACATGGGCGGCATTCCGCCCTGTACCCCCTCCATGAACTCGCGCGACACGCCGCGCAGCATCTCGCGCAGCGCCTCGCGCGGCTCGGCACCCTTGGCCCGGGCGGCATCGAAGGCGCGGCGCTGCCGCACGGCGGACGAGCCCTGATGCGCGATCCGCCGCGTGCCGCGCAGCTCGTCGAGACAGCCCAGCGCCCGGGCATCGGGCTCCATCATCTCCTCGAGTTCACCCAGCAGCTCCTCCATCGGGCGCAGACGGTCCTGCCCGAGGTCGAGCAGCGTACCCTCCGTGCCGTAGCGCTGGGCCCGCCAGCGGTTCTCCTCGATCAGGAACCGCTCATAGACGCGCCACCGCTTGTTCTCGGTCTTGAGCCGCCACAGCATCCGCATCACGCATTGCACGAAGGCCGCGACCGACAGCGCCTCTTCCATGCGCGGCATGACGTCGGCGATGCGGGTCTCTAGCGTCGGCCAAGCCTCCGACGGGCGCAGGTCCCACCAGATCTTGGAGGCGTCCTCGATGATCTCCGCCTTCACCAGCGTGTCGACCATCTTGCGGTACTCGGCCCAGCTCTCGATCTTCGGCGGAAGACCCGAACGCGGGCACTGGTCGAAGACGTTGAGCCGCCAGGAGGACAGCCGCGTGTCCTCGCCCCGCCAGAAGGGGGATGAGGCGGAGAGTGCCAGCACGAAGGGCAGGAAGTAGCTCGCCTGCGCCATCAAATCGGTGCGCAGCTCCGGATCTTCGCCCAGCCCGACATGCACATGCATGCCGCAGGTCATCAACCGGTCGGCGATGCCGCCGATATCCTCGGCGATCTTGTCGTAGCGCGCGCCCTTGCCGGTGCCGCGGCTCTCGGGATCGCCCCAGGGGTGGCAGGAGACGGCGACGAGGGCGAGGCCGTAATCATCGGCCACTTCGGCCAGACCGCCGCGCAGATGCGCGAGATCGGCCCGCGCCTCGGAGATGTCGGCGGCGACAGAGGTGCCGATCTCGATCTGGCAGTCGCGGAATTCGGGGCTGACATTGTCGCCCAGCCGCTTCTTGGCAGCGGCGAGCATTTCATCGGGCACGGCGGCGAGCTCCATCGTCTCGGCGTCGACGACGAGATACTCTTCCTCGATGCCGAGGCTGAAGGCGGGATCTGACATGGGGCGGGCCTCCGGATTGTTGTCCGGGGCCAACGCGGCGCGGCGCGTCCGAGGTCCGCGAGAAGGCTCAGGCCACCGTTATGCTGCCGCGCATGCGGGGGTGGAGAGCGCAGTAATAGCTGTAGTCGCCGCGGGCGTTGAAGCTCATCCCGATCGTCTGCCCGGTCGCGAGGCGGCCGCTGTCGAAGGCGCCGCTATCGGCGGTGACGGTATGCGGTGCGGCGTCGCGGTTGGTGAAGACCACCGTGTCGCCTGGCGCGACGGTCAGCGTGGCGGGCTGGAAGGCGAAGCCCTGGATGTCGACCTGGTGCATCTGGCCCATGACCGGGGTCGGGGGCAGGGGGCGCTCGGCCGCGGAGCCGCCGGCGCGGGCGGAGGCTGCGAGCAGTGGCGCGACGAGGATCTGGGCGAGAAGGGAACGACGGGACGGCATGGCGAGCCTCCGATATGTACAAAAAACCATGGGGCAGCATCGCACCGATGCCGCCCCACAGCCAAACCAATTTGCCGTTACGTCAATCCATCGGCTTGAAGTTGAACTCGCCGCCATCCTTGATGCCCGAGGGCCAGCGCGCAGTGACGGTCTTGGTCCGGGTATAGAATTTGAAGCTGTCCGTGCCGTGCTGGTTCAGGTCGCCGAAGGCCGACTTCTTCCAGCCGCCGAAGCTGTGATAGGCCAGCGGCACCGGGATCGGAACGTTGATGCCGACCATGCCGACATTGACCCGATTGGCGAAGTCGCGCGCGGCGTCGCCGTCGCGGGTGAAGATCGCCGTGCCGTTGCCCATCTCGTGATCCATCGCGAGCTTGAGCGCCTCCTCGTAGGAACCCGCGCGCACGGTCGACAGCACCGGTCCGAAGATCTCCTTGCGATAGATCTCCATGTCCGGCGTCACGCGGTCGAACAGATGCGCGCCCACGAAGAAGCCATTCTCGTAGCCCTGCAGGCGGAAGTCGCGCCCGTCGACCACAAGCTCGGCACCGGCATCGACGCCCGACTGCACCAGCTTGAGGATGTTTTCCTTGGCCGCGGCGGTGACCACGGGGCCGAAATCGACGTCGTCGCCCGAGGTGTAGGGTCCGACCTTCAGGCTCTCGATGCGCGGCTTGAGCGCGGCGATCAGCCGGTCGGCGGTCTCGTCGCCCACCGGCACGGCGACCGAGATCGCCATGCAGCGCTCGCCCGCGGCGCCGTAGCCCGCGCCAACCAGCGCATCGGCGGCCTTGTCCATGTCCGCGTCGGGCATGATGATCATGTGGTTCTTGGCGCCGCCGAAGCACTGCACGCGCTTACCATGCGCGCAGCCCTTGCCGTAGATGTACTGGGCGATCGGGGTGGAGCCCACGAAGCCGATCGAGGCGATGCCCTCATGCTCGAGGATCGCGTCCACCGCTTCCTTGTCGCCGTTGACGACCTGCAGGATGCCCTTGGGCAGACCGGCTTCCTCCATCAGCTCCGCCAGCATCAGCGGCACCGAGGGGGCGCGCTCCGAGGGCTTGAGGATGAAGGCGTTGCCGCAGGCGATGGCCGGGGCGAACATCCACATCGGGATCATGGCCGGGAAATTGAACGGGGTGATGCCCGCCGAGACGCCGAGCGGCTGGCGCATCGAATACATGTCGATGCCGGGGCCGGCGCCGTCGGTGTACTCACCCTTGAGCAGGTGCGGCGCACCGATGCAGAACTCGACCACTTCGAGGCCGCGCTGCACATCGCCCTTGGCGTCGGGGATGGTCTTGCCGTGCTCGCGCGACAGCGCTTCGGCCAGCTTGTCCATGTCGCGGTTCAGAAGCCGCACATACTCCATCATCACTCGGGCCCGGCGCTGCGGGTTGGTGGCGGCCCAGCCCGGCTGCGCGGCCTGCGCGATTTCCACGGCGCGGTCGATTTCGGCGGCGCTGGCCAGCGGCAGCTGCGCCTGCACTTCGCCGGTGGCGGGGTTGAAGACGTCCGCGAAGCGGCCCGAGCCGCCCTTGACGTGTTCGCCGCCGATGTAATGGGTCTGTTCCTGCATGTCCGGTCCTCCCGAAGAACGGTCTCTGGTTGGGAAACAAGATAGTCTTGCGGAAATGCCGGTGAAAGCGGCAGGATATCAAAATGGTTTTGCATTTTTGCAAAGGGGGCCTGCTTGGAGAACTGGGACGACATCCGCGTCTTCTTGGCGGTAGCGCGCGCCGAGAGCCTGTCGGGGGCGGCGCCGCAGCTCCGGATGGACCCGGCGACGGTCGGGCGCCGGATCGCCCGGCTGGAGGAGCGGCTGGGGGCGGCGCTGTTCGTCCGAAGCCCGCAGGGCTACGCGCTGACGACGCGCGGCGAGCGGTTGGCCGAGCATGCGGGGCGGGCCGAGGCGGCGCTGGCCCGTGCTGCCGAGGCCGGCGCGCCCGAGCGCGGCCTGTCGGGCCAGATCCGCATCGGCGCGCCGGATGGCTGCGCCAATTTCGTGCTGCCGCAGGTCTGCGCGGCGATCCAGGCCGAGAACCCGGATCTCGAGCTGCAGATCCTCGCCCTGCCACGCGTAGTCAACCTCTCGAAGCGCGAGGCCGACATGGCGGTCACGGTGAGCCCGCCGGAGGCCGGGCGGCTGACGGTGCAGAAGATCACCGACTATCGTCTCAGTCTCGCCCAGCGCGCCGACGCGCCGCCACCCGAGAGCCTCGCCGCGCTCGGGAAGCGGCCGCTGGTCGGCTACATCCCCGACATGATCTTCGACCGCGAACTGGATTACCTGGGTGATCTCGGGGCGCAGGGCGTGCCGCTCGCCTCGAATTCGGTCTCGGTGCAGCTGCAGATGCTGCGCCATGCCGGCATCGGCATCGTGCACGACTTTGCTCTGCCCTTCGCGCCCGAGCTGCGCCGGGTCCTAACCGACGAGCTGTCGCTGACACGCGCGTTCTGGCTGGTGCGCCATGCCGTGGATCGCCGTTCAGCGCGGCTGTCGCGCTTTGCGCAGGCGCTGAGCGCGGGGGTTCGCGCCGAGGTGGCCCGGCTGGAGGCGGAATGCTTGACAGGAACGCGCGGCGGGCGCGACGGTTGATACATGGCCCCCGGCCATCGGGGGCGCGATAAAGGGAGTGCGCCATGCTCGTGCAACAGATCCTGAAATCCAAGGCCAGCGACGAGGTCGCCACCGTGACGCCCGACATCACCGTGGCCGAGGCTGCGCGGCAATTGTCGGACAAGCGGATCGGTGCGCTGGTGGTGTCGCAGGACGGCAAGCGCGCGCAAGGCATCATTTCCGAGCGCGACATCGTCCGCGAAATCGGCCGGCGCGGTCCGGATTGTCTCGACGAGAAGGTCGAGGCGTTGATGACCGCCAACCCGGTGACCTGCCACCGCGACGAGGTGGCGGACCTCGTGCTGCAACGCATGACCGAGGGCCGGTTCCGGCACATCCCCGTGGTCGAGGGCGACGAGATGATCGGGCTGATCTCGATCGGCGACGTGGTCAAGGCCCGTCTCTCCGAGCTGTCGATGGAAAAAGATGCACTCGAGGGGATGATCATGGGGCATTGAGCCCGATGCGGCGCGGGGGCTTGCATCTCGCGCCGTCGTGATGTCGTCTGCGCGCGCAACTGCGGCGGGGAGGCGCCATGCGCATCGGACTTTATCCCGGGACATTCGACCCGGTCACGCTGGGCCATACCGACATCATCCGCCGGGCCTGCACGCTGGTCGATCGGCTGGTGATCGGGGTGGCGATCAACCGCGACAAGGGGCCCTTGTTCTCGCTCGACGAGCGGGTGGCGATGATTGAGGCTGAGACCGCGCCGATCGCCGCGGCCTGCGGCTCGGAAATCGTCGTGCACCCGTTCGAGAACCTGCTGATCGACGCGGCCAACGATGTCGGCGCGCAGATGATCATCCGCGGCCTGCGGGCGGTCGCCGATTTCGAGTACGAGTACCAGATGGTCGGCATGAACCGCATGCTCGACAAGTCGGTCGAGACGGTATTCCTGATGGCCGAGGCGCGGCACCAGGCGATCGCGTCGAAGCTGGTCAAGGAGATCGCCCGTCTCGGCGGTGACGTCTCCTCCTTCGTGCCCTCGGGCGTCGAGGAGGCGCTGAAGCTGCGGCTCGGTCTCTAGCTCAGGCGGGACCCGTCGGGGGTTTCGGGCGTTGGGGCGCACACGACCGAGGAGCGCCCGATGACCCGCCAGACCCTTTCAATCTCCCTCTCCGTCCTGGCCTTCGCCGCGAGCGGCGCCTTGGCGCAGGACAGCCAGGAGAGCGGCGCCGATATTGCCGCTGAAACCCGCGAGGCGCTCGAGGAAACCCGAGGCGGGGACGCGCCGCAGCAGCAGGAGACCGCTGCCCCGCAGGACGGGCAGGCGAGCACGCCGGACGGCGCTGCGGGGCAGGGCGCGCAGGCAGGCACGGCAGGCACGCCCGCCGGCTCCGCCGCCCAGCCCGAGACGCTGCGCATGCTAGAGCAGAGCGGCGCGCAGCCGGTCGAGGCCCAGCAGGGTGCCTCTTCCACGCCTACTTCTTCATCTGAGGACACCGCCGACAGTTCAAGCCAGAGCGCGGCCGATGCCGGCCCGCCGCGCGACGCCCCGCCCACGCCCGAGGCGATCGAGGCCGTCACCTATGAGGGCGGACCGCTGCCGGACGGGCAGTCCGCGCTCACCGTGAAGACGCAGATCCTGCTCGATCGCGCGGCGATCTCGCCGGGCATCATCGATGGCTGGAAGGGCGGCATGAGCGAAAGCGCCATCGCCGCCTTCGAAACCCGCGAGGGCTTCGAGGTGGACGGGCAGCTCGACAGTCAGGTCTGGGAGGCGCTGAACGCGCAGGAACAGGCACCGATGATGCAGAGCTACACCATCACCGAGGAGGACGCCTCGGGGCTCAGCGAGCCGCTGCCGGACGACTATGCCAAGCTCGCCGAGCTCGACCGGCTGGGCTACACCAGCGTCGCCGAGAAGCTGGCCGAGCGGTTTCACATGGATCAGGGCTTCCTCGAGAGCCTCAACGCGAACGCATCGTGGCAGTCGGGCGAGACGATCACCGTCGTCGATCCCGGTCCGAGGCTCGAGACCAAGGTAGCGCGGATCGAGGTCCGCAAGCAAACCAGCCGGCTCGCCGGTTTCGACGAGAGCGGAAAGATGATCCTCAACTACCCCGTCACCATCGGTTCGGCCCAGACGCCGTCGCCCTCGGGCACCGTGGAGGTGGTCGCGGTGGCGATGGACCCGACCTACACCTACAATCCGGACCTCAACTTCCAGCAAGGCGACAATGACGAGGTGCTGACATTGCCGCCCGGCCCCAACGGTCCGGTCGGCTCTGTCTGGATCGATCTCAGCAAGCCGACCTACGGGCTGCACGGCACGTCCGACCCGGATTCGCTGTTCAACGCGGCAAGCCATGGCTGCGTGCGCATGACCAACTGGGATGCCGAGGAGCTGGCGCACTTGGTCTCCGACGGCGTCACGGTCGAGTTCGTCGAATGAAACGGCTGGCGCTGGCCCTGATGCTGACCGCCGGGCCGCTCACGGCCCAACAGGCGCCCGAGACGGTGCCCTCGCCGGAGGCCCGGCCCGAGGGGCTGGCGACGACCGAGAGTGACGAGGCGCCGACCAGCGTTCCCTCGCCGGAAGCCCGGCCCGAGGGGAATGAGGGGCTCGACTCGCCGGAGCCGACCGGCGATCCGGCCGAAGCCGAAGCCGAAGCCGAAGCCGAAGCCGAAGCCGAAGCCGAAGCCGAAGCCGAAGCCGAAGCCGAAGTCGAAGCCGAGGTTGAGTCTGCAACAGAAACTGAAGCTGAAGGCGGCGCTGAAGCTGCTGATGATGCCGAAGCGGAAGGTGCAGATGCCGACGGGCAGGACGAACTGCCGGACACCAATGCCGGGGCACGCGACAGCGTGCCGGCCATGCCCGAGCGGCTCGCTGCCCCGCAATCCGCGCGCGACGCCTGTCGGGCCGAACTCGTGGCGCTGGGCGCGCGCTTCGAGGAGGGGCTGCCGGTCGAGGATCCGGAGGTCGCCGATTGCGGGATCGCCCATCCGCTGACGCTCTCCCGGATACTGCCCGACGTGGCTCTGGAGCCGCCCGCGCCGATGCGCTGCGAGACCGCGCTGGCGCTGGCGCGCTGGGTCGAGGGCTTTGCCATTCCCGCCGCCGAGCGGCTCGGGCGCGGCGGGCTGAGCGCGATCCGGCAGGGCACCGTCTACAACTGCCGCAGCCGCTCCTCCGACCCGGAGACGCTGTCCGAGCATGCCTTCGGCAACGCCGTCGACGTGATGTCCTTCGGCTTCGCCGATGGATCGGAGGTGCGAGTCCAGCCGCGCGAGCGTGACGGCACCATGGCCGAGGCGTTCCAAGACACGGTGCGGGCCACGGCCTGCCTCGACTTCACCACAGTGCTGGGGCCGGGCAGCGACGCGGCCCATGCCGATCACCTTCATCTCGACGTCAAGGAACGGCGCGGCGATTTTCGGCTCTGCCAGTAACCCGATGCCTCTGAATGAAAAAGGCCGCCCCGAGGGCCAGCCCTTTGCATTTCGTGGTGCAGGTGAACGATACCAAGGTTCGGAGCGCAATGTCTGCTCCGAACCCATCGCAGCCGCTGCTGCTTTGCAGCTCAGTAACGACGTCGGTTCAAGGGACAGCGCTCATCACGCGTCCTATACGCAGGATACAAAAGTGTGCGTCCCGAGACTTGCCGCCGATCCGAACTCCGTCCGGATGGACCGATATAGGTTCGAAGCCATGTCGCTTGTAGAACGCCAATGCTCGAGTGTTCTCGACGTCGACGAACAGTTCGAGTTGTTCGATGCCGCGCGTACGCGCCTCGCTCACCACTCCATCCATCAAAACCCGAGCTGCTCCGCACCCCTGATGGGCCGAAGTGACATAGAAGGGCCCGATTTCAGCACGGTGGCATGTCTGCTGAAGCGCCTCCCTTCGCAGGCCGCAATAACCGACGAGGGACGATGCGTCGAATACACCCCTGGTGGTCCCGTTATCGAGGATGGACCGAGCTTTCTCAGAGATCATGGTCTCAGCTTCATCGGCGGTGACGAGGAAGCCGAGCGGGAAGTCACGTACCCCCTCCTTGCGTAGGGCATCCCATGACGCGCCATCCTCGGCTGTCAAAACTCTGTACGTGTAGGGTCGCTCAATCATCATCCCTCTTTCCCCGTAGTTGTCCAATCACGCAGGGTTGCTGATTGATCGGTACATATCTTCCAATGGCAGCTTCGTCTGCTGAGCGGACATCAAGCATATACGACTCCTGAAGATTTCTTCGGAAGCCTTTGCTCGCCGTGCCTTCGAGCTCACAAGGGGCTTCATCGAAGGCTGCACCACGAAGTGCAAAAGGCCGCCCCGAGGGGCGGCCTTTCGCGTTCCGGAGAAGGTGGACGATCAGCCCAGCTTGCCCATCGCCACGGCGGTGTCGGCCATGCGGTTGGAGAAGCCCCACTCGTTGTCGTACCAGGTCAGGATGCGGCACATGGTGCCGTCCATGACCTTGGTCTGGTCGGTGTGGAACACCGAGGAGTGCGGGTCGTGGTTGAAGTCCGAGCTGACCAGCTGCTCGTCGGTGAAGCCGAGGATGCCCTTGAGCGGACCGTTGGCGGCGTCGCGGATCAGCTGATTGATCTCCTCGACGCTGGTCTCGCGCGCGGCGTTGAAGGTCAGGTCGACGACCGAGACGTTCGGCGTCGGCACGCGGATTGCGACGCCGTCGAGCTTGCCGTTGAGCTCGGGCAGCACCAGGCCCACGGCCTTCGCGGCACCGGTCGAGGTCGGGATCATCGACAGCGCCGCGGCGCGGGCGCGGTAGAGATCCTTGTGCATCGTGTCCAGCGTCGGCTGGTCGCCGGTGTAGCTGTGGATCGTCGTCATGAAGCCCTTTTCGATGCCGATGGCATCGTTGAGCACCTTGGCGACGGGCGACAGGCAGTTGGTGGTGCAGGAGGCGTTCGACACGACCTTGTCTTCGGCGGCCAGCGTCTCGTGGTTGACGCCGTAGACGATGGTCTTCTCGGCGCCCGAGCAGGGGGCGGAGACGAGCACGCGCTTGGAGCCGTTCTCGAGATGCATCGCGGCCTTCTCGTGGCTCACGAAGATGCCGGTGCACTCGAGCGCGACGTCGACGTCGGACCAGGGCAGTTCCTTGGGATCGCGGATCGCGGTGACGCGGATCGGGCCGCGGCCGACATCGATCGTGTCCTCGGTGGTCTTCACCTCGTGCGGGAAACGGCCATGCACGCTGTCGTAGCGCAGCAGGTGGGCATTGGTCTCGACCGGGCCGAGATCGTTGATCGCGACGACCTCGATGTCGGTGCGGCCGGATTCGATGATGCCGCGCAGGACGTTGCGCCCGATGCGGCCGAAGCCGTTGATTGCTACCTTGACAGCCATGGGGGTCTCCTCGGGAATTGCCGGGCTTGGGTTCGGCGCCAAGATCGGCATTTGTGCGCCCGCGTCAACCGGAGATCGCCGGCTTCGGGGGCCGTTGGCGCCACCGGTGGCGCTCACGGTCGCTCAGCGCCAGAAGGCCAGCCAGCGGATCGCCTCGAGCCCGGCCCGCCCCGCCGCCAGAGCGCCATGGCCTTCGAACCAGTAGTGGTCCGCGGCGAAGGCGGCTAGGATGGAGGCGAACAGAATGACCGCGAGGGGGGTGCTCATGCTGGCGAGCCTAGACCGCGAGATGCACCGCGCGCAGCGTCGCTCCGAAGCCCGACTGCGCCTCGATGACTGGCTGTTGCTGATCGGCCGCTTGCTTATGGCGGCGCTGTTCCTCGGTGGCGCCGCGCAAAAGGCCTTCGACCCGGACGCGGTCGCCGGGCTGCTGATGGGCTGGCACCTGCCGGGCCTGCTGGTCTGGCCGGCCCTTGCCTACAACGCCGCCGCCGGTGCGGCGCTGGCCTTCGGCGTGGGCGTGCGCCCGGTCGCGCTGTCCCTCGCGCTCTACAGCGCGGTGACCTCGATCTTCCACTTTCTCCCCGACGAGCCCTGGCAGATGACGATCTTCGTCAAGAACTGGGCGATCGCCGGCGGCTGCCTCGCGATGGCCGTCGCGGGAGCCGGTCGGATCTCTGTCCGGCTCGACTGACGGGTCTCGACACGCGACTCGCACGGCCGCCATTCGGGGCCGGTTGTCCCGGCGCGGCCTCTCCTGAAACCTCCTTTGCGGCTGTCTGGCGCGTCATTTCCATGCAGATGGGCGGAAATCTGCTGGCAACGGAGCAGGACTGACGGGGCAGGTGCATCGCCTGCGGGCCGATGGATCAGCGGAGCGAGAGTTCGACGGGTCACCGAAGCCCGGCATGAGCCAAGCCCACCTCACCGAGCAACCGGGCCGAGCGGCCCAAGCCGCTTAAATGCTTCATGGCCGATGCGAAAAGGGGCGGCCCATATGGGCCGCCCCTCGCGCTGTCGTCACCCGCCATGGGTTCAGAGCAGCGACTTCACCTTCTCGGCCACCGCCTCGGCGGTGATGCCGAACTTCTCGTAGAGTGTCTCGGCCGGGGCGGAGGCACCGAAGCCCTCCATGCCGACGAAGCCCGCCTTGGGCTCGCGGCCGCGCTCGCCCAGAAGCAGGCGGTCCCAGCTCTGGCGCACGCCGGCCTCGACCGCGACCCGCACTGGGCCCGCGGGCAGCACGCGCTTGCGATAGGCCTCGTCCTGCGCGGCGAAGAGCTCCATGCAGGGCACGGAGACCACGCGGGTGCCGATGCCCTCGGCCTCAAGGATGTCGCGCGCCTTGACCGCGATCTCCACCTCGGAGCCCGAGGCCATGATGATCGCGCGGCGCTTCTCGCCCGCCTCGCGCAGCACGTAGGCGCCTTGCTCGGTCAGGTTCTTGGTCTTGTGCTCGTTGCGCACCGGGGCAAGGTTCTGGCGGCTCAGCGCCAGCACCGAGGGGCGGTCGGAGGTCGACAGCGCGATCTCCCAGGCCTCGGCGGTCTCGACCGTGTCGGCGGGGCGGAACACGTAGGTGTTCGGCGTCGCGCGCAGCATCGACAGGTGCTCGACCGGCTGGTGGGTCGGGCCGTCCTCGCCGAGGCCGATCGAGTCGTGGGTCATCACATAGACCACCGGCTGGTGCATCAGCGCCGACAGGCGCATCGCGCCACGCGCGTAGTCGGTGAAGGCCATGAAGGTGCCGCCATAGGGGCGAAGGCCGCCATGCAGCGCGATGCCGTTCATCGCCGCCGCCATGCCGTGCTCGCGGATGCCGTAATGGATGTAGCGGCCCGAGCGGTTCTCCGGCGAGAACACTTCCATGTCGCCCGAACGGGTGTTGTTCGAGCCGGTCAGGTCGGCCGAGCCGCCGACGGTCTCGGTCATCACGCCGTTGACGACGTTGAGCACCATCTCGGACGACTTGCGCGACGCGACGGCCTTGGCGTTCTCCACGGCCTCCTTCTTGAAGGCGCGGATCTTGGCGGAGAGCGCTTTGGGCGCCTCGGCGGCGAAGGCACGCTCGAATTCCATGCGCTTGCGCTCGGACAGCGCGTCGAAGCGCTCGCGCCATTCGGCGTGGGCCTTTGCACCGCGCGCGCCCATCGCCTCCCACTGCGCCTTGACGTCAGCCGGGATCTCGAACGGACCGTGCTCCCAGCCATAGGCGGCCTTGGTGTCGGCGATCAGCTTCGCATCGGTCAGCGCGCCGTGGCCCTTGGCGGTGTCCTGCGCCGAGGAGCCCAGCGCGATATGCGTCTTGCAGGCGATCATCGAGGGGCGCGGATCGGCCTTGGCGGCCTCGATCGCGGCGTCGATCGCCTCCGGGTCGTGGCCGTCGATCGACTGGACGTGCCAGCCAGAGGCCTCGAAGCGCTTCACCTGGTCGGTGATGTCGGCGATCGACACCTTGCCGTCGATGGTGATGCCGTTGTCGTCGAAGAACACGACGAGCTTCGACAGCTTCTGCATGCCCGCGAGCGCGATCGCCTCCTGGCTCACGCCCTCCATCAGGCAGCCGTCACCGGCCATGACCCAGGTGTAGTGATCGACGATCTTCGAGCCGTATTTGGCGCGCAGCATCTCTTCGGCGATGGCGAAGCCGACCGAGTTGGCGATGCCCTGGCCGAGCGGGCCGGTGGTGGTCTCGACCGCGTCGAGATACTCGCTCTCGGGGTGACCGGCGGTCTTCGAGCCCCACTGGCGGAAGTTCTTGATCTCCTCGAGCGGGACTTCCTCGTAGCCGGTCAGGTGCAGCACCGAGTAGAGCAGCATCGAGCCGTGGCCGACGGAGAGGATGAAGCGGTCGCGATCCGCCCATTTCGGCGCCTTGGGGTCGAACTTCAGGTGCTTTTCGAACAGCACGGTGGCGACGTCGGCCATGCCCATCGGCATTCCCGAGTGGCCGGAATTGGCGGCGGCGACGGCGTCGAGGGTCAGGGTGCGGATCGCCGCGGCCTTCCTCCAATGCTCGGGATGCTTGTCGCGCAGGGCGGCGATGTCCATGGGTGTCCTCCGGTTTGGCCTCGAAGCCGCGGGCGCGGCCCCCCTTGTCGCGGACGGTATTGACAGGGGCCGGAGGCGAGTTCAAGCGGGCGAACGGGGGCTTGGCCGTCGATCTGGGCGGTTTGCGGGGCGCGCAGGCGTGGTCTAGGTTTTTGCGACGCCTTGCGCGATTCGGGCGGCCGGAGCCGGTCGTCTCGGCGGCGGGGCAGGGGCAGGCAGGGGCAGCATGACCGACATTACCGACTTGGAGAGCCGCCTTTCGGCGGCGCTGGACCGGATCGCCCAAGGGCTCGACCGCATCGAGAGCGCGCCGCGCGCCGATGACGGAGAGCTCGGGGCCGCGCTCGACGCGCAGCAGCAGGCCAATGCCGAGCTCGAGGGCCGCCTCAAGGCACTGCGCGAGGAGCAGGACAGCCGCTTGGCCGCCTTCGAGGCGCGGATCGAGGCGCAGAACGCGCAGATGGCTGATCTCGACGGCCAGCTGCAGGCGCTGCGCCGCTCCAATGCAGAGCTGCGCGAGGTCGCGAGCGAGCTGCGGGAGGCGATGGAGGCCGAGCTGGCCGACCCCGATCTGATCGACCGCGCCATGGCGGCGGAGCTGGGCGCGCTCCGGGCCGAGCGCGACGCCGAACTGGCCGAGCTGGACGCGGTGATCGCCGAATTGAAACCCCTGGTCGAGGAGCGCGAGTGATGCCGCAGGTCGAGATCACCATCGGCGGGCGGGGTTTCACCGTCGCCTGCCAGCCGGGCGAGGAGCCCTATCTGGAATCCGCGGCCAAGCTGCTCGACGAGGAAGCGACCGGCCTCGCGAACCAGGCGGGCCGGATGCCCGAGTCCAAGATGCTGCTGATGGCAGGGCTGATGCTCGCCGACCGCACCGCCGGGCTCGAGGACAAGCTGAGCCAGGCCGAGACCTATGTGCGCCAGGTCGAGCGGCGGCTGAGCCAGACCGAGGCGGCGCTGGCCAAGGCCCGGGCCGAGCCCGAAAAGGTCAGGGTCGAGGTGCCGGTGATCCCGCACGGCCTCGTCGAGATGCTGGCCGAGATGACCGCGCGCGCCGAGGCTCTGGCCGAGCGGGTGGAAAAAGCCGGGGCCTGATCTCAGCCATTTGCAGCGCGGCCGTCGAAATGTCGGCGGCTGCGTTGCGACCGAGACGGCCTTGGCCGCGTTCCCGATTTCACAGAGGCTTCACGAGGCGATGAAGCACATGGCCGAGGCCGTGTGCATTGTCCTCCTTGGTGACCCCGGTCGCGGAAAACCCCTCACGCTGCCAAAACGCACGGCCCCGTGGATTTGCCTCCAGAACGCCCACATACAGCTTGGTCGCCCCGTCCGAGCGCGCGAGCCCTTCGATCTCTGACAGGAACGCGGTTCCGTACCCGACCCCTTGGGCCCATGGACCAAGGATCATCAGGCCAAGATAGGCATCGTCGTCCTTGGGGAAGCCGTGATGCAGCTCGGCCAGCCCAGAAAGATGGCCGCCCAGGAACAGCCCCAGAAACCGGGAGCGATCGATGTCGCATCCCGGCGCGCCGGCGGTGAAGAACTCCTCCGCCTTTTCGTAGGGGTCGGGACGTCCTCCTTCCGCGAGGACCCAGTAGTCAGGCGCCTGCGTATAAAAAGCGGCCACCTGATCCAGGTGCTCCGCGATATTCAGCGCCGTGAAGCGAACTGCCGCGCCTCGATCCCCTGTCATGCGAAGAAATCCCGTAAGCGCACTATTGCGGTCCCATCGAGCTAGCGTCTGACAACCACTCCCCAAAGGGCATGAAAAAGGCCGCGCACCCGGGGGGATGCGCGGCCTTTTCGCGTCGGTATCCGGCTCAGCCCTTGTTGGCTTCGCGGATTTTCTCGGCGGCGTCCTTGTCGAAGGCCACGCCGTTCTGCGCGAAGAGCTGGTCGAGCTCGCCCGAGAGGGTCATCTCGGTGATGATGTCGCAACCGCCGACGAATTCGCCCTTCACGTAGAGCTGCGGGATGGTCGGCCAGTCGGAGTAGTCCTTGATGCCCTGACGGATCGCGTCGTCGGCCAGCACGTTCACGTCCTGGTACTCCACGCCCATGAAGTTCAGCACGCCCGCGACGCGGCTGGAAAAGCCGCATTGCGGCATGGTCTTGGTGCCCTTCATGAACAGCACCACGTCATTGGCGGTGACGGTCTCGCGGATCTGGGTCTGGGCGTCGGCGGTCTCGGCCATCGTCGTCTCCTGGGAATGGGGGCACCGCTGGCGCGGCGCGAAATGGGGCGGCCGCGGCGACGCGGCACAAGGTGGGGGTCAGTCGGGCGCCTTTGTGGTCAGCGCCAGCGCGTGCAGATCGCCCGAGGGGCCGTCCATCCGGCCCTTCAAAGCGGCGTAGACGGCGCGCTGCTGCTGCACCCGGTTCTTGCCGCGGAAGCTCTCGTCGATGATCTCGGCGGCGTAGTGATTGCCGTCGCCGGCAAGGTCGGTGATGGCGATCTTGGCCTCGGGAAAGGTCTCGCGGAGCAGATCCTCGATTTCCTGCGCGCTCATCGCCATGGGTCGTCCTCGCTTGCTTCGTGTCGTCTCAGATGTAGGCAGCGCCCCGGCGGCACGCAAGCCCGCCGCCGGGGCAGCCGGAGGCCGCGCGGTCAGACCGCGAGCTCGGCCTCGGCGTCGGGAATGTGCAGCGCGGTCTCGAAGGCGGTGCGATAGAGTTCCGACAGTTCCGCCAGCGGCGCGGTGGCGCCGCCGAGGCTGACCGTGGCGCCGCCGAAACGGCCGACCCGCGCCAGCGGAATGCCAGCCGAGCCCGCCGCCGCCTCGAGCGCCGCGGCGCTGTCCTCGTCGGCGGCGATCAGGTAGCGGCCCTGATCCTCGCCGAACAGTGCCGCCGTGCCGGTGACGCCGATCTCGACGCCGAGACCCGCACCCTCGGCCATCTCGAAAGCGGCCAGCGCCAGCCCGCCCTCGGAGAGGTCGGTGCAGGCGCGGATCAGCGCGTGGTTGTCGCGCACGAACAGGCCATGCGCCTTCTCGGCGGCGAGATCGACGGCGGGGGCGTCGCCCTCGTCGCGGCCCGACATCTCCCACAGCAGCGCCGAACGGCCGAGATGGCCCTCGGTCGTGCCGAGGACCAGCGCCACGTCGCCTTCGGCGGGCTGCGTGCCGATCGCCCGGTCGGAGGTCTCGATCAGACCGACGCCGCCGATGGTGGGCGTCGGCAGGATGCCGGTGCCGTCGGTCTCGTTGTAGAGCGAGACGTTGCCCGACACGATCGGGAAGTCGAGCGCCGCGCAGGCTTCGCCTATGCCTTTGATCGCGCCGACCAGCTGGCCCATGATCTCGGGCTTCTCGGGGTTGCCGAAGTTCAGGTTGTCGGTCGCGGCGAGCGGCTTGGCCCCCGTGGCGACCAGGTTGCGCCAGGCCTCGGCCACCGCCTGCTTGCCGCCCTCATAGGGGTTGGCCTTGACGTAGCGCGGGTTGACGTCGCTGGTGAAGGCGAGGGTCTTGTCGGTGCCGTGCACCCGCACCAGCCCCGAACCGGCGCCCGGCGCGCGCGCGGTGTCGCCCATCACCATGTGGTCGTACTGCTCCCAGACCCAGGACTTGCGGGCGTGGTTGGGCGAGCCGATCAGCGCGCGCAGACCCGCGATCGGGTCGACCTCCTCCACCGGGCCCAGCGGCGCGGCGGCCGGGGTCTCGACCCAAGGGCGGTCGTATTCCGGCGCCGTGCCCGACAGCGCCTTGAGCGGCAGGTCGGCCTTGGTCTCGCCTTCATGGATGATCAGGAAGCGGTCCTCGGGGATCGTCTCGCCGACGATGGCGAAGTCGAGGTCCCACTTGTCGAAGATCGCCCGCGCGACGGTCTCCTTCTCGGGGCGCAGCACCATGAGCATCCGCTCCTGGCTCTCCGAGAGCATCATCTCGTAGGCGGTCATCGCCTTTTCGCGGCAGGGCACGCGGTCGAGGTCGAGACGGATGCCGAGATCGCCCTTGTCACCCATTTCGACAGCCGAGCAGGTCAGACCGGCGGCGCCCATGTCCTGGATGGAAATCACCGCGCCCGACGCCATCAGCTCGAGGCAGGCCTCCATCAGGCGCTTCTCGGTGAAGGGATCGCCGACCTGCACGGTCGGGCGCTTCTCCTCGATCGTGTCGTCGAACTCGGCCGAGGCCATGGTCGCGCCGCCGACGCCGTCGCGGCCGGTTTTGGCGCCAAGATAGACCACGGGCATGCCGACGCCGCTCGCTGCCGAGTAGAAGATCGCATCCGCATCGGCGAGGCCGGCGGCAAAGGCGTTGACCAGGCAATTGCCGTTGTAGCTCGGGTGGAAGCGCACCTCGCCGCCGACATTGGGCACGCCGAAGCAGTTGCCGTAGCCGCCGACGCCGGAGACCACGCCCGACACCAGGCTGCGGGTCTTGGGATGGTCGAGGCTGCCGAAGCTCAGCGCGTTCATCGCCGCGATCGGGCGCGCGCCCATGGTGAACACGTCGCGCAGGATGCCGCCGACGCCGGTCGCAGCACCCTGGTAGGGCTCGATATAGGAGGGGTGGTTGTGGCTCTCCATCTTGAAGACCACGGCCTGGCCGTCGCCGATATCGACCACGCCGGCGTTCTCGCCGGGGCCGCAGATCACCTGCGGGCCGGAGGTCGGCAGCGTCCGCAGCCATTTCTTCGACGACTTGTAGGAGCAGTGCTCGTTCCACATCGCCGAGAAGATGCCGAGCTCGGTGAAGCTCGGCTCGCGGCCGATGATCTCGAGGATGCGCGCGTATTCGTCGGGCTTGAGCCCGTGCGCGGCGATGAGGTCGTCGGTGATCTGGGGGTCGGACATGCGGGCGCTCTCCTGCTGGTCGCGCGCGTCATACAATCAGCCCGCCGCAGGGGAAAGCGGGTTTCGGCCGGGCCGGACGATGAGCCGCAGCCAGGCCATGGCCAAAAAAAAGCCGGGCACACAGGCCCGGCAAGTCCAACAGGGAGGTATGAAGCGACGCACCGTGAGGCGCCGTCGGCTTCGAACGCTGAAATATATAGCGGGATGTGAACGATCAAGTTCAAAACCCTTGCCGGCGCGGCAAGGCCGCCATGCGCCCCGCGCATGGCTGAAAAAGAGGCAGATCGGAGGTCGCGTGCTTAATCCGCGCGCTGTTCGCGAAGCTTGCGGCGATGGGCGAGGACTTCTTCCTGCACGAAATCGCGGAAGGCGGCGACGCGCTTCGATTGGCGCAGCTCCTCGGGATAGGCGAGGAAGACCGGCACCTCCCCGGATTCGATGTCCGGCAGCACCCGTTCGAGCGAGGGGAAGTGGTCGGGCAGGTAGTCCGGCAGCACGCCGACGCCGAGATCGTTCAGCACCGCCTGCAGCACCCCGAAATAGTTGTTCACGGTAAGCAGGGAGGGGATGTTGTTGGTCAGCAGCTCCTGCACCATCGCCGCGCCGGCCGAGACTTGCGCCGAGGACGGGTTCTGGCAGATCAGCCGGTGGTTCTCGAAATCCTCGACCCGGTCGAGCGGCCCGGCCTTGTCGAGGTAATCCTGCGTCGCATAGAGCCGCATGCGCACGTTCATGAGCCGCTTGCGGATCAGGTCGGCTTGCGACGGCTCCTTCATCCGGATCGCCACGTCGGCCTCGCGCATCGGCAGGTCGAGCACCCGCTCCTCGAGGATCAGGTCGATCTTCAGATCGGGATAGCGCTCATAGAGCTTGGGCAGGCGCGGCGCGAGCCACAGCGTGCCGAAGCCGATCGGCGTGGTGATCTTGATCTCGCCGAACACCTCCTCCTCGCTGTCGCGGATGCGCGCGGCGGCGGCGTCGAGACGCTTGGTCATCGAGCGGGTCGCCTCGAACAGAAGCTCGCCCTGCTCGGTGAGGATCAGCCCGCGCGCGTGGCGGTGGAACAGCGTGGTGTTGAGCTGTTCCTCGAGCGCGCGGATCTGCCGGCTCACCGCTGACTGGCTCAGATGCAGCGAATCGCCGGCATGGGTCAGGCTGCCCGCATCCGCCACCGCGTGGAATATCCGCAGCTTGTCCCAATCCATCGCACCGTCCTGTCATTTCGTCCTGCGTCGCGCCATCTACGACCCGACGCGGCGCTTGCAAAGCGCCCGCATTGCATTTCCGCGACCTCATCCGCGAACTCTCGCACAGCATAACGGCAAATCCCGGTTTTTGCCGATTTTTTTGCCGTTTTACGCACCGTTCCCCCGCCCCGATGGGCCGGCGGCGGCACGCCGCGCCGCGGCGGGCCAAACCATAGATGGATTTCCCGCCCGATCCCCCTTATGTCCCGAGGAACGATGCTCCGGCGCCGACCGGGGCAAAAGACGTGGCGAAAAGCGGGGTTGCGCGATGGCGGTCGGGATCTTCGATAGTGGCTTGGGCGGGCTCACGGTGCTGGGCGCGGTCGAGCGGCGGCTGCCGGACCTGCCGCTGGTCTATTTCGGCGACAACGCCCATGCGCCCTATGGCGTGCGCACCGCCGACGACATCTTCGACCTGACCACCGCCGCCACCGAACGCCTGTTCGACGCCGGCTGCGATCTCGTCATCCTCGCCTGCAACACCGCCTCGGCGGCCGCGCTGCGCCGCATGCAGGAGGGCTGGGTGCCCAAGGGCAAGCGGGTGCTGGGCGTGTTCGTGCCGCTGATCGAGGCGCTGACCGAGCGGCAGTGGGGCGACAACTCGCCGCCGCGCGAGGTCGGCGTGAAGCATGTCGCGCTCTTCGCCACCCCGGCCACGGTGCGCTCGCGCGCCTTCCAGCGCGAGCTGGCCTTCCGTGCCATCGGCGTCGATGTCGAGGCGCAGGCCTGCGGCGGCGTGGTGGACGCGATCGAGGAGGGCGACATGATCCTCGCCGAGGCGCTGGTGCGCAGCCATGTCGACGCGCTCAAGCGCAAGATGCCCGAGCCCGACGCCGCGGTGCTGGGCTGCACCCATTACCCGCTGATGGAAGAGATCTTCCAGGACGCGCTGGGCCCGCAGGTCAAGGTGTTCAGCCAGGCCAGCCTGGTCGCCGAGAGCCTCGCCGACTACCTGCAGCGCCGCCCCGAGATGATCGGTTCGGGCACCGAGAGCCTGTTCCTGACCACCGGCAACCCCAAGGCCGTCTCGAACCGCGCCACGCAATTCCTGCGCCGCAAGATCGAGTTCACACCGGCCTGAACCGGACGCCGTGATCGCCGCCTTTCCGACGAGGAGCCAGACATGACCCATTCCGCCGCCATCCTCGGGGCTTCCGGATATACCGGGGCCGAGCTGGTCCGCCTGATCGCCACCCATCCGGGGCTGGAGATCGCCGCGCTGTCGGGCGATCGCAAGGCCGGCATGGCGATGGGCGAGGTCTTCCCGCATCTCGGCCATCTGGAGCTGCCGAAGCTCTGCACCATCGACGAGATCGACTTCTCCGCCATCGACATCGCCTTCTGCGCGCTGCCGCACGCGATGAGCCAGGCGGTGATCGCGGAGCTGCCCAAGGATCTGAAGATCGTCGACCTCTCGGCCGATTTCCGGCTGCGGAACGACGGCGAATACGAGAAGTGGTACGGCAAGCCCCATGCCGCGATGGATCTGCAGGCCGAGGCCGTCTACGGCCTGACCGAGTTCTACCGCGAAGAGATCCGCGCCGCCCGTCTCGTCGCCGGCACCGGTTGCAACGCCGCCACCGTGCAGTTCGCGCTGCGGCCGCTGATCGAGAAGAGCCTGATCGATCTCGACGACATCGTCTGCGACCTCAAGAACGGCGTCTCGGGTGCGGGTCGTTCGCTCAAGGAGAACATGCTCTTCGCGGAGCGCTCCGAGGACGTGCTGGCCTATTCGGCGGGCGGCACGCACCGGCATCTGGGCGAGTTCGACCAGGAGTTCAGCCAGATCGCCGGGCGCGACGTGCGCATCCTCTTTACCCCGCATCTGGTGCCGGTAAACCGCGGCATCCTTGCCTCCTGCTACGTGAAGGGCGACCCGCAGGCCGTGCACGAGGCGCTGCAGACGCGCTATGCCAGCGAGCCGTTCCTGCGGGTGCTGCCCTTCGGCAAGCTGCCGGGGATGAGCCACGTGCAGGGTTCGAACTTCTGCCATCTGGGCGTGGCGGGCGACCGGGTGTCGGGCCGCACGCTGGTGGTGTCGACCCTCGACAACCTGTGCAAGGGCTCCTCGGGCCAGGCGTTGCAGAACGCCAACCTGATGCTGGGCCTGCCCGAAACCGAGGGGCTGATGCTCGCCCCGGTCTTTCCCTGATGCGCGGCCTCAAGAAGACCCGCCGCATCCAGGTGCTGGCGCTGGCGGCGGTGGCGCTGGTGCTGGCCACCGGGATCATCGGCTTCGCGATGCGCGACGGGATCAACTTCTTCCGCTCGCCGGCGCAGCTCCTGGCCGAGCCGCCGGGCCCCGAGGAGGTGTTCCGTCTCGGTGGACTGGTCGAGGAGGGCACGCTCAAGCGCGGGCAGGGCGAGACGGTCACCTTCTCTGTCACCGATGGCGCGGCCTCGGTGCCGGTCGCCTATACCGGCATCCTGCCCGACCTCTTCGAGGAGGGGCAGGGCATGGTCGGCCAGGGTCGCTGGACCGGCGAGCGCTTCGAGGCGATCGAGATCCTTGCCAAGCATGACGAGAGCTACATGCCCAAGGAAGTGATCGACGCGCTGGAGGAGCAGGGCGTCTACAAGGCACCGGACGCAGCCGCACCGTCGAATTAACCTTGCCGCGGCATTCTCCCGTCCGGGGTCACGGAAGGGGGCGGAATGAAGAGCGTGGAAGAGATCGCGGCGGAGATCGTCGCGCGCGAAGGCGGCTATATCGACGATCCGGATGATCCGGGCGGCGCCACGAAACATGGCGTGACCATCGGTACGCTGCGGCGTCTCGGCATGGATCTCGACGGCGACGGCGTCGTCACCAAGGCCGATCTGAAACTGCTGTCAGCCGATCGGGCCGCCGAGATCTTCATCGAGCATTACTATCGACGCCCGCGCATCGACGCGCTGCCCGCGAGCCTGCAGCCATCGGCCTTCGACATGTATGTCAATTCCGGCGCCAACGCGGTGAAGATCCTGCAGCGCCTGCTGGTGGCGATGCGCATCCCGTTGGCGATCGACGGCATCATCGGGCCCCAGACCATCGCCGCCGCGCGACAGGCCCATGCCGCCGCGCCCGAGCATCTGGCCGATGCCTACGGCATCGCCCGGCGCAACTATTACTACGCCCTGGCCGACCGCCGCCCGGCGAGCCGCAAGTTCGCGCGGCGGCGCGACGGCGGCAAGGGCGGCTGGATCAGGCGGGCCGAGGAATTCATATCGCCGCGCTACCACCTGAGCGCGGCGCAGCATCGGGCGAGGGTCTCGGCATGGGGATGAACACCGGACTGATCGGAGGGGTCGCCTCGACCCTGTTCGGCGCGCGGCGCAACATGGTGGTCGAAACGGTCGGGGCGTTTCGCGAGAATGTCGAAGGACGCGCGGCGCGCAACGCCGATCACCGGGCCGACGTGCTGTCGCAATTCGCCGCCGAGATGGCGCGCGAGCGGCGCGGCGGCTGGGACCGCTTCATCGACGGGCTCAACCGCCTTCCACGTCCGCTAATGGCCTTCGGCACGCTCGGCCTGATCGTGGCGGCGATGACCGACCCGGCCTGGTTCGCGGCGCGCATGGAAGGACTGGCGCTGGTGCCGGAGCCGCTGTGGTGGCTGATGGGAGCGATCGTCAGCTTCTATTTCGGCGCGCGGATGCAGGCGCATGGCCAGGGCTTCGAGCGCGAGATGCTGGTGGCGCTGGCCCGGATGCGGGCGCGCCTGCCCGAGCCGGACGCCGCGATTCCGAAGGGCGCTGCTCCCGGCCCGAGCAGGAGTGGGCCGGTCTGGCCCAACGCCGCGCTCGAGGACTGGCAGCGCACGCGAGGGTGATCGCCCGAGAGGGGCCGCGACGATCTGCCAGCGCGCTGCGCCATGGCCCGGTGCGCGCGGATCGGTTAGAACTTGGGCCATGCTGATCGAACTTGGACATTTCGCGCTGATTCTGGCCTTCGTCACCGCCATCGTGCAGATGGTGGTGCCGCTGATCGGCGCGCAGAAGAACTGGCGCGGCTGGATGGCCGTGGCCGAGCCCGCCGCCACCGCGCAGTTCCTGCTCACCGGCTTCGCCTTCGCGGCGCTGACGGCGGCCTTCGTCACCTCGGATTTCTCGGTGGCGCTGGTGGTGGCGAACTCGCACTCCCTGAAGCCGATGCTCTACAAGGTCAGCGGGGTCTGGGGGAACCACGAGGGGTCGTTGCTCCTGTGGCTCCTGATCCTCGCGGGCTTCGGCGCCTGCGCGGCCTGGTTCGGTGGCGACCTGCCCGAGAAGCTGCGCGCCCGCGTGCTGGCGGTGCAGGCCTCGATCGGCGTGGCCTTCTACGCCTTTCTGCTCTTCACCTCGAACCCGTTCCTGCGGGTCGCGGTGCCGCCCTTCGACGGGCGGGATCTGAACCCGCTGCTGCAGGATCCGGGCCTCGCCTTCCACCCGCCGTTTCTCTACCTCGGCTATGTCGGACTCTCGATGTCCTTCTCCTTCGCGGTCGCGGCGCTGATCGAGGGGCGGGTCGACGCCGCTTGGGCGCGCTGGGTCCGGCCCTGGACGCTGGCGGCCTGGCTGTTTTTGACCATCGGCATCGCGCTGGGCTCCTGGTGGGCCTATTACGAGCTGGGCTGGGGCGGCTTCTGGTTCTGGGACCCGGTCGAGAATGCGAGCTTCATGCCGTGGCTCTTTGCCGCCGCGCTGCTGCACTCGGCCATCGTCACCGAGAAGCGCGAGGCGCTGAAGAGCTGGACCGTGCTGCTCGCCATCCTCGCCTTCAGCTTCTCGCTCCTGGGCACGTTCATCGTCCGCTCGGGCGTGCTGACCAGCGTGCACGCCTTCGCCAACGACCCCGAGCGTGGGGTGTTCATCCTCGCCATTCTCGCCGTCTTCACCGGCGGCGCGCTGACGCTCTATGCGGCGCGCGCTCATGCGATGCAGGCCAAGGGCGTGTTCGGGCTGGTCAGCCGCGAGAGCGCGCTGGTGGCCAACAACGTGCTGCTCGCGGTCTCCGCGCTGGTGGTCTTCGTCGGCACCGTCTGGCCGCTGGTGGCCGAGATGGCCTTCGGCCGCGTGCTCTCGGTCGGCCCGCCCTTCTTCGACGCCGCCTTCACGCCGTTCTTCGTGGCGCTGGCGCTGCTGCTGCCGCTGGGCACGCTGATGGCATGGAAGCGGTCCCAGGGTGGCCGGCTGATGCGCCAGCTGATGCCGGCGCTGGCGCTGGCGGCGGCATTGCTGCTGCTGGGCTACGCGCTGGGATCGGGTCGTTCGGCCTTCGGCCCGCTCGGGCTGGCGCTGGGCGGCTGGGTGCTGGGCGGGGCCATGGTCGATCTCTGGGCCCGCGCGGGGCGCGGCGCCGTCGCGGCGCGGCTCGGCCGGATGCGCCGGCTGCCGCGGGCCGATTGGGGCCGGGCGCTGGCGCATGGCGGTCTCGGCGTCACCATCATCGGGATCAGCGGCTTGCTGGCCTGGCAGCGCGAGGACATCCGCGTGGCCGAGATCGGCGACAGCTGGACGCTTGGCCGCTACGAGATCACGCTGCAGGCGGTGCGCGAGACCGAGGGGCCGAACTACCTCACCACCATGGCCGAGATGAGTGTGCAGGCGAATGGCCGCGAGGTCGCCACGCTCTACCCCGAGAAGCGGTTCTACCCGGTGGCCGGGATGCCGACCACCGAGGCAGGCATCGATGGCGGGCTGTGGCGCGACGTCTATCTGGTGATCGGCGATCCGCAGGATGGCGGCGGCTGGGCCGTGCGCAGCCATCTCAAGCCGATGGCGGCCTGGATCTGGCTCGGCGGAATCCTGATGGCGCTGGGCGGGGTGGTCTCGCTCACCGATCGCAGGATGCGGGTGGCGGCCGGCGCGCGCCGCGCCCCGGCGCCGGTGGCGGCGGAATGAAACGGCTGGCGCTCATCCTCGCGCTGATTGCGGCGCCTGCCTTCGCGGTCGAGCCGGACGAAGTGCTCGACGATCCGGCGCTCGAGGCCCGGGCGCGCGAGATCAGCGCCGGGCTGCGTTGCCCGGTCTGCCGCAACGAGAGCATCGACGAGAGCAATGCCGGCGTCAGCCGCGACCTGCGGCTCTTTGTCCGCGAGCGGCTGCTGGCGGGCGACAGCGACACGGAAGTGGTGCGCGCCGTGGTCGACCGCTACGGCGAATACGTGCTGCTCAAGCCCGACACCTCGGGCGCCAACCTGATCCTGTGGCTGGCCGCGCCCGCGCTGCTGGTGCTCGCCGGTGGCGTCGCCTTCATCTCGATCCGCCGCCGGGCCTCCGGTCCCGAGGACCGGCTGTCGGAGGAGGAAGAGGCGCGGCTGCGGGACCTGCTCGACCGCTGACGCTTGGTTCCCCCTTTCGCGATGCGCCGCGCGCTGTAGGCTCGGCCGCAACTTTGGGGGGAGAGCTTGCATGGACTACCAGACGATCGGCTTGACGGTGGAGGAGGGCGTGGCGGTGCTGACGCTCGACCGGCCATCGGTGATGAACGCGCTCAACACCCAGATGCGGGCCGAGATCACCCACGCGCTGCGCAATCTCGACGCCGCCGCCCGGGTGCTGGTGATCACCGGGGCCGGGCGGGCCTTCTGCTCGGGCCAGGATCTCGGCGATGCGGGCAGCGCCAACGCCACCGATCTCGAGCGGGTGCTGCGCGACGAATACGTACCGATGCTGCTGGCTCTGCGCGACCTCGAAGTGCCCAGCATCGCCGCCGTGGGTGGCGCTGCTGCGGGCGCGGGCGCCAACCTGGCGCTGGCCTGCGACGTGGTGATCGCGTCGGAAGAGGCGCATTTCACACAGGCCTTCACCCGGATCGGCCTGATCCCCGATGCCGGTGGCACCTGGACCCTGCCGCGCCAGATCGGCAGCGCGCGGGCGATGGGGGCGATGCTCTTCGCCGACCGCATCCCGGCCCGTCAGGCGGCCGATTGGGGAATGATCTACGAAGCCGCGCCGGAGGCCGATTTCGAGGAGCGCTGGCGCGCCCGCGCGGCGCAGCTGGCGCAAGGGCCGACGCTGGCCTACCGGCAGCTGCGCGCGGCAATGCGCGACAGCGCCGAGAGCGGTTTCGAGGCGCAGCTCGCGCGCGAAGCGCAGCTGCAGGGGATCTGCGGCCGCAGCCGCGACTTCAAGGAAGGGGTCGTGGCCTTCGTGGAAAAACGCGCCCCGCGTTTCGAGGGGCGCTAGGCCTTCAGGCCGCGTCGCCCATCTGGGCGGCGCGCCGGCCCATCAGCGGCAGGATCTGCTCGAACACCCCACCGAAGACCGAGCCATCCGTGGCGCCGGCATCGCGCGTCTGGCGGGCCGGGCGGCCGGGCAGGCGGCCCTCGATGACGAGGCCGTGGCCGGAGGCCCGGTTCGCCGCCGTGGGCACCAGATGCAGCGCGAAATCGCGGCCGGCGAGATCGTCGATCGTCAGGCACAGGCTGTCATGTGCCAGCTGCAGTGCCGTGGCGCGGGGCGCGGGCATGCCATGCCGCGTGTCACGCTCGAAGCGCACGCCGCAATCATAGCCGCGCGCATCGTCGCCCGCCGCCCGCACCCGGCCGGAGGAGACGTTGCGACCGCGCAGCCGGGGCCCGTCCATGTGCAGGCCGCCCAGGATCTCGTGATCGGCGAAATCGAAGACCAGCGCCCCGAGGCCGAGGCCGTGGCCCGCCGCGTCGTCGATCCGGATATCGATGGTGATGGCGCCATCTGCGGTCTCGTGCAGCGCCAGACGCACCGGGACATCCCGACCGAAGCTTGCTTCGGCGCTTTCGGGGCTGGGGGTGAACCGCACTTCGATATGAGCCGACATGACAGACATCCTTTCGCTCGAACCTGAGAACCGCACTCGTCGATCTGACTGCATCCTGTATTGCAGCAGATTGGGGCGCCGGGGTGGCATGCGGTCCGACTTCGGGAGAAATAGCCTATTTCTTCAATGACTTAGCCTAACGGATAGGTCTCTTTGGTCGAGGCAACCTATACGAAAGAATTGAAGCATTAGATTTACTGAATAAATGCCGCTCTCTTTCGAGACAGGAATTTTCCCTTACCTATCCGATCGGTTAGGCGCGCCTTTGGACAATGCGCGGCTCTTGGGGGGATTGGTTCCTCGGGCCGAGGCGAGGCACGATTGCGCGGCGAATGCGGCGAAATCTGGGCGGTCAGCGCAGTCATGCGGCGCCGACTCGCGGCCTTTGCCCATAAAAAAAGGGCCCGGCATCGCTGCCGGGCCCTTCAGGCCCCCGAGGGGGCCGAGACGCGCTGAGATCAGCGGTTCTCGATATCGACATAATCGCGCTGCGTGGCGCCCAGATAGAGCTGGCGCGGACGGCCGATCTTGAGCTGCGGATCGGCGAGCTGTTCTTTCCACTGCGACACCCAGCCGACGGTGCGCGCGAGCGCAAAGATCGGCGTGAACATCGAGGTCGGGAAGCCCATCGCGTCGAGGATGATGCCCGAATAGAAGTCGACGTTCGGGTAGAGCTTCTTCTCGGCGAAGTAGGGATCCTCGAGCGCGACGCGCTCCAGCTCCTTGGCGACCTGCAGGGTCGGGTTGTTCTCGATGCCTAGCAGCTCGAGCACCTCGTCGGCGCTCTCCTTCATCACCTTCGCGCGCGGGTCGAAGTTCTTGTAGACCCGGTGGCCGAAGCCCATCAGGCGGAACGGATCGTTCTTGTCCTTCGCGCGGGCGATGAACTCGGGGATCCGGTCCGGGGTGCCGATCTCGCGCAGCATCTCGAGGCAGGCCTGGTTGGCGCCGCCATGGGCGGGGCCCCAGAGGCAGGCGATGCCGGCAGCGATACAGGCGAAGGGGTTGGCGCCCGACGAGGAGGCGAGACGCACGGTCGAGGTCGAGGCGTTCTGCTCGTGATCGGCGTGCAGGGTGAAGATCCGGTCCATCGCGCGGGCGAGGATCGGGTTCACCTCGTATTCCTCGGCCGGGACCGAGAAGCACATGCGCAGGAAGTTCGACGCGTAGTCGAGATCGTTGCGCGGATACACGAAGGGCTGGCCGATCGAGTACTTGTAGGCCATCGCCGCGATGGTCGGCATCTTGGCGATCAGGCGGATCGAGGCGACCTCGCGCTGATGCTCGTCATTGATGTCGGTGCTGTCGTGGTAGAAGGCCGACATCGCGCCGACCACGCCGACCATGGTGGCCATCGGATGCGCGTCGCGGCGGAAGCCGCGGAAGAAGTTGTGCATCTGCTCGTGGATCATGGTGTGACGCGTCACCAGCGTCTCGAACTCCTCGAGCTGCGCCGCCGAGGGCAGCTCGCCGTAGAGCAGCAGGTAGCAGACCTCGAGGTAATGCGAATCCTTGGCGAGCTGGTCGATCGGGTAGCCGCGATGCAGCAGCACGCCGGCTTCGCCATCGATATAGGTGATCGTGGAGTCGCAGGCCGCGGTCGAGGTGAAGCCCGGGTCATAGGTAAAGACACCCGCCTGCGCATAGAGCTTGCGGATGTCGATCACCTCGGGTCCGCCGGTCGGGGCGTACATCGCCAGATCGTAGCTTTCGCCATCGATGGTCAGCTTTGCGGTCTTGGTCGTCTCGGCCATACAGGTCCCCTTCATGTTCCCGCCGCCGCCCTAGGCGACGCGCGACTCTGATCTCTCGATGCCGCGGTGCAACATAGCGGATGGTGTCTGACCGGCCAGTATCAGGCGGCCGCGTCCTCGATCCGCGCCACGCTTTCGTCGCGGCCGAGCACCAGCATCATGTCGAATACGCTGGGGCTGACCATGCGCCCCGCCAGAGCCGCGCGCAGCGGCCCTGCCAATTTGCCCAGGCCAAGACCATGCGTCTCGGCCAGAGCGGTCACGACCCCCTCCAGCGCGTCCCGCTCCCAGCTAGCAGTTTGCAGCTGCGGCGTCAATTCTGCCAGTATACCACGGGATACATCGTCGAGGTTCTTGGCCGATTTCTCGTCCGGGACGATCGGGCGCTCCGTCAGGACAAAGTGCGCTTTTTCAACGAGTTCCGGGAATATCTTCGCGCGATCCTTGAGGTGGGGCATCGCCTTGAGCAGCCCTTCGCGCTGACCTTCGGTCAGGGGCAGCTGCCCGGTCGCCGCGAGAAATGCCTCAAGTTCATGCAGCAGCGCGGCATCGTCGGAGACGGCGATGTGCTGCCGGCAAAGATTCTCCAGCTTCTTGGTGTCGAAGCGGGCAGGCGACTTGCCGATGCCCTTCAGGTCGAACCACTCGCGCGCCTCGGCGTCGGTGAAGAATTCCGCGTCGCCATGGCTCCAGCCCAGCCGGGTGAGGTAGTTGCGCATGCCGGCCGAGGGGTAGCCCATCTGCTGGTACTCCGCCGCCCCGGTCGCGCCATGGCGCTTGGACAGCTTCTTGCCATCGGGTCCGAAGATCAGCGGCACATGCGCGAAGACCGGAAGCTCCCAGCCCATGGCGCGATAGATGAGCGCCTGACGATGGGCGTTGGTCATGTGGTCGTCGCCGCGGATCACGTGGGTCACGCCCATGTCGTGATCGTCGACCACGACGGCGAGCATGTAGACCGGCGAGCCGTCCGAGCGCAGCAGCACCATGTCGTCGAGCTGGTCGTTGCCGATGGTGATCTCGCCCTGCACCTCGTCGTGGATCGTGCTCGCGCCTTCGCGCGGGGCCTTGAGGCGGATGACGAAGGGCGCGTCGTCGGGGTAGTCGGCCTCGCTCGCGTCGCGCCAGGGCGAGCGGTAGAGCGTCGAGCCGCCCAGCGTGCGTGCCTCCTCGCGGAAGGCCTCGATCTCGGCCTGCGTCGCAAAGCATTTGTAGGCGGTGCCATCGGCCAGCATCTGGCGGGCCACCTCGGCGTGGCGCTCGGCCCGGGCGGCCTGGCTGATCGGCTCACCGTCCCAGTCGAGGCCGAGCCAGCTCAGCCCGTCGAGGATCGCGCGGGTGTTCTCGTCGGTCGAGCGGGCGCGGTCGGTATCCTCGATCCGGAGAAGGAACTTGCCGCCGCGGCCGCGTGCATAAAGCCAGTTGAACAGCGCGGTGCGGGCGCCGCCAATATGCAGCGCGCCGGTGGGCGAAGGGGCGAAGCGGGTGACGACCGGGGTCTGGGACATGCGGGGGGTATTTACCTTTCGCTAACCATGCGGCGCGCAGCCTTGTTGGCATGGGGGATACTCAGGTCGGGGCTCGGAAACAAGCGTGGGCCATGGGCGCGGCCCCGGCGCCCGGTCCCCGGATCGAGGCGGCGCTGGCGCGGCAGAGGGCCTATCTGGCCTGCTGGACGCCGGTTTGCCTCGGTGCGGGCATCGGGATCTGGTTCGCCCTGTCGCGCGAGCCGGGGGCCGCCATCTATGGCGGTGTGGCCGGACTGGCGGCGCTCTGCCTTGCCTTGCGGATGTTCTTACGCGGACTGGCAGGGCGGGTGCTCGCCATGGCGCTGCTCCTCATCTGCGTGGGCTTCCTGCTTGCAGGTGCGCGGGCGCACAGCCTTTCCGCGCCGGTGCTGGGGTTCCGCTACTACGGCCCGATCGAGGGGCGGATCGTCGATGTCGACCGCTCGCAGAGCGACCGGCTCCGGATCACGCTCGACCGGCTCCGGCTCGAGGATGTGCGCGGAGTCCCCCACCGCGCCCGGCTGTCGCTGCATGGCGACCACCTTGCCCCCTTGGCCCCGGGCACGCGGGTGATGACCACCGGGCATCTGTCGCCGCCGCCGGGGCCGGCCGAGCCGGGCGGCTTCGATTTCCGCCGCCACGCCTGGTTCCTTGGACTGGGCGCGGTGGGCTATTCCCGGGTGCCGCTGCTGCTCGCCTCTGACACGCCTGCCAAGGGGGCATGGCTCGCCCGGCTCAGGGTCCGGCTGAGCGCGGCGATCCGGTCGCGGATCGGGGGAGAGGCGGGGGGCTTCGCGGCGGCGGTGACCACCGGTGACAGGTCGGGGCTGGGCCGCGCCGCCAATGACGCGATGCGCGAGGCCAATCTCTATCACCTCGTCTCGATCTCGGGGATGCACATGGCGATGCTGGCGGGCTTCGTGTTCTGGCTGGTGCGGGCCGGGGTCGCCGCGCTGCCACCGCTCGCGCTGCGGCTCAATGGGCGCAAGGTGGCCGCAGCCTTGGCGCTGCCCGCCGCGGCCTTCTACCTCGCCCTCGCGGGCCGCGACGTGGCGACCGAGCGGGCCTTCATCATGGTTGCGGTCAGCTTGGGGTCGGTGCTGGCGGACCGCCGGGCCCTGAGCCTGAGGGGGTTGGCGATCGCCGCGCTGATCGTGCTGGGGCTGCGGCCCGAGACCCTGCTGAACCCCGGCTTCCAAATGTCATTCGCCGCTGTACTGGCGCTGGTCGTCGCGATGGGGCGGCTACCTTCCGCCTGGCACCGGCCACGCGGGCTGGCGCGGCTCTGGATGCCGGTGGCGCTGTTGTCGCTCACCTCGCTGGTGGCGGGGAGCGCCACCGCGCCCTTCGCCGCCGCGCATTTCAACCGCGTGGCGCATTACGGCCTGCTGGCCAATCTCCTCGCCGTGCCGGCGATGGGCGGGCTGGTGATGCCGGGGGCGGTGATCCTCGCCGTGACGGGACCGCTCGGGCTCGACCAGCCAGCGGTCTGGATGATCGACTGGGGCTCGCGCTGGATCTTGTGGGTGAGCGCGCGGATCGCCGAACTCGACGGCGCCAGCTCGGCGGTGATCGCCCCGCCGGGGGCCGTCGTGGCGCTGGTGGCGTTCGGTGGGTTATGGGGCACGCTGTGGCAGGGGCGGGGACGGGTGGCGGCGCTGCTGCCGCTGGCACTGGCCGCCGGGCTGTGGGCGCGGGCGGAGCGGCCCGACCTGCTGATCAGCGACAGCGGCGCGCTGCTCGGGCTGATGACGCCGGAGGGGCGGGCGCTGTCGAAGCCGACGGGCGACGGTTTCGCGGCCGGGGTCTGGCTGGAAAACGACGGCGACGGGCGCAGCCAGTCCGAGGCGCATGACCCGCGCGCACTGCCCCGCCATGACCGGCTATTGCGGATAAGGTTTCAAGGGACCGAGATCGTGCAGGTCACCGGAAAGACGGCCTTGGCAAAGCTCCAAGGCTGCGGCGGCGCCGACATCCTGATCACCAACCAGCCCGATCCGGCCACGCGCCCCTGCCTGCGCTTCGATGCCACGCGGTTGCGCGACACCGGGGCGCTTGCCCTGTGGCGCGGCCCGGACGGCCCCCGGATCGAGACCGTGGCCGAACGGGCCGGGCGCAGGCTCTGGACTCAGTAGTTGCGGATCAGTCCGACGAGGCGGCCCTGCACACGCACCTGATCATCGCTGTAGATGCGGGTTTCATAGGCCGGGTTTGCGGCTTCGAGCGCGATGCGCCGACCATTGCGGCGGAACCGCTTGAGCGTCGCTTCCTGATCCTCAATCAGCGCGACGACGATGTCGCCATTGTCGGCCGAGGCGGTCTCGCGGATCACCACGAGGTCGCCATCGTTGATGCCGGCCTGGATCATCGAATCGCCGTGCACCTCAAGCGCGTAATGGTTGCCCTGACCCAGCATCGAGCCCGGAACCGCGACCTCGTGGCTGATCTCGCTGATCGCGGAGATCGGTACACCGGCGGCGATCCGGCCCATCACCGGAAGGTTCATCGCCATCGCCGCGATTTCGGGCGGCATGTCCGACGGCTTGGGATCGGCCTCGGTCGAGAGCCCCTCGGCGGCGAAACGGTTCTCCATCGCCTCGGGCAGCTTGATGATTTCCAGCGCGCGGGCGCGGTGGGCGAGCCGGCGGATGAAGCCGCGCTCCTCGAGCGCGGTGATCAGCCGGTGGATGCCCGATTTGGAGCGCAGGTCGAGCGCGTCCTTCATCTCGTCGAAGGAGGGCGGAACGCCGTCGGCCTTGATCCGCCGGTGGATGAATTCCAGCAGGTCGGACTGTTTGCGGGTCAGCATGGTTGCCCCTTTTTGCGCGCGGACGGTTGGGGCTCCGTTCTATGCACGTTCCCGTTTTGTGTCAAGCCCTCACAGCGCGATCACTTCCACCACGTCACCCGCATCGCGGGCAGGGTCATGCGGCGGCTGCACGATCAGGCAGTCCGCATCCGACAGCACCGACAAAAGCGAGCTGTCCTGCTTGGAGAAGGCGGTCACGCCGTTCGGCCCGGTCGCGGCGCGCAGGTAGTGCTCGCGCGGGCCGTTCGCTGCCAGAGGCGCGGCCAGCCGGGCACGGTGGCGCGGCGCCGGGGCGGGGGGAAGGCCCGAAAGCGCCCGGATCAGCGGCACGAGGAAGACATGCGCGCAGACCATCGAGGAGACCGGGTTGCCCGGCAGCCCGAGAAGCAGCGCATCGCCGAAACGCCCGGCCATCAGCGGCTTGCCCGGGCGGATCGCCACCTTCCAGAAAGCCCGCTCCATCCCGGCCTCCGAGGCGGCCTCGCCGACGAGGTCGTGGTCGCCCACCGAGGCGCCGCCAATGGTCACCACGATATCGACGCCGCGCGCCAGCTCGAACGCCTGCGCCAGCGCGGCCATGCTGTCGCCGGCGATCGGCAGCAGCCGCGGCGCGCCGCCGGCCTGTGCCACGATGCCGTGCAGCCCGTAGGCGTTCGATGCGATGATCTGGTCGGCGCGCGGTGCGCCGCCCGGCGCAACCAGCTCGTCGCCAGTGGCGATGATCGCCACTTCGGGCCGACGCGAGACGGTGAGCCTGTCGGCGTTCATCGACGCGGCCAGAGCGATGTCGGCGGGCCGCAGCAGGCGCGGCGCCGATAAGGCGTCGCCGGCGCGGAAATCGACACCGGCGGCGCGGATGTTGCGGTTCTCGGAAATGCCGGGCGACAGGGTCACATCGTCGCCGTCGCGCGTCGTGTCCTCCTGGATCACGACGCGGTCCGCGCCCGCAGGCACCGGGGCCCCGGTGAAGATGCGCACCGCCTCGCCCGGCCCGACGCGGCCGGCAAAGCCATGCCCGGCCGCCGCCTCGCCGATCACCGTCAGCCGCGCGCCGGGCGCGCAGTCGGCGTCGAGGATCGCGTAGCCGTCCATCGCCGAAGCCGCGAAGGGCGGCTGGTCGCGCGTCGCGATCGCCGGGGCGCGCAGCACGCGGCCCGTGGCGGCGGTCAGAGCGACCTCTTGCGTGTCGAGCGGCGTAACGAGGGCAAAGAGCCGGTCGAGGGCCTCGGAGACGGGGATCACGCCTGCCAGCGTCCCGACTTGCCGCCCTCCTTGAGGGTCAGGCGGACGCCGCCGATGACCATGTCCTTCTGCGCGGCCTTGAGCATGTCGTAGATCGTCAGTCCCGCCACCGAGACCGCCGTCAGCGCCTCCATCTCGACGCCGGTGCGGCCGGTGGTGCGCACCGTCGCGGTGATCCGCACGCCCGGCAGGGCCTCGTCGGCCTCAAGGTCGAGCGTCACCTTCGACAGCGGCAGCGGGTGGCACAGCGGAATCAGGTCGGCCGTCCGCTTGGCGGCCATGATCCCGGCCAGCCGGGCGGTGCCCAGCACGTCGCCCTTGCCGGCGCGGCCCGCCTGCACGAGGGCGAGCGTCTCGGCGGTCATGGTCACGTGACCCTCGGCCACCGCCATGCGGTCGGTGACCGACTTGTCGGTGACATCGACCATGTGGGCGCGGCCGGCGGCGTCGAAATGCGTGAGCGGCATCAGGCCCCCGGCGCGGTCAGCGGGCTCGCCAGCAGGCTGCGCGTCGCCGCGGTCACGTCGTCCTGCCGCATCAGGCTTTCGCCGATCAGGAAGCTGCGCACGCCGTAGCGCGCCATCTCGGCGAGATCGGCCGGCGTCGACAGTCCGCTCTCGCCGACGATCATCCGGTCGACCGGCACGTGCTTGGCCAGCTTGCGGGTCACGTCGAGCGAGGTCTCGAAGGTCTGCAGGTTGCGGTTGTTGATGCCGATCATCCGCGACGACAGCTCGGCCGCGCGGTCGAGCTCGGCGCGGTCATGCACCTCGATCAGCGCGTCCATGCCCCAGCGCGTCGCCGCGTCCTCGAGCTCGCGCGCCTGCGCGTCCGACACGCTCGCCATGATGATCAGGATGCAGTCGGCGCCCAGCGAGCGGCTCTCGGCCACCTGCCACGGATCGTAGAGGAAATCCTTGCGCAGCACCGGCAGCGAGGTCGCCTCGCGCGCCTGCACGAGGAACTCGTCCGCGCCCTGGAAGGAGGGCCCGTCGGTCAGCACCGAGAGACAGGCCGCACCGCCCGCCTCGTAGGCGGCGGCGAGCGCGGGCGGGTCGAAATCGGCGCGGATCAGCCCCTTGGAGGGGCTGGCCTTCTTCACTTCGGCGATCAGGCCGTAGCCCTCGCGCGCGGCCTCGGCCAGCCGGTCGGCGAAGCCGCGCGGCGCCGGCGCCTGCGCGGCGCGTGCCTCGATATCGGCGAGCGGCAGCGCGGCCTTGCGCTGCGCCACCTCCTCGAGCTTGTAGGCCTTGATCTTGTCGAGAATGTCCATGTCGTCGTTCTACCGGGCAAAAAGGGGCTTGGAAAGCGTTCAGGCGGGGCCGCACCAGTCGATCGGGGGCTCACCGCGTGTGGCGAGCCAATCGTTGACCCGGCCGAAGGGGCGCGAGCCGAAGAAGCCGCGCCGCGCGGCCAGCGGCGAAGGGTGGGCGGTTTCGATCATCAGGTGATCCGGACCGATGAAGGGCGCGGCCACCTTCTGGGCATGCGCGCCCCACAAGAGAAAGGCGCAAGGTGTCGCGGCGGCGCGTTCGAGGACCTGTGCCACCAGCACGTCCCAGCCCCACCGCGCATGGCCACCGGCGCCGCCCGGCTCGACCGAGAGGGCGGTGTTCAAGAGCAGCACGCCTTGGCGCGCCCAATGCGTCAGGTCGCCGGTGGCGGGCGCGCAGCCCAGATCCTCCCGCATCTCCTTGAAGATGTTGCGCAGGGAGGGCGGCAGCTTGGCCAGCTCGGCGGGAACCGAAAAGGCAAGGCCGGTCGCATGGCCCGGCGTCGGGTAGGGGTCCTGCCCCAGGATCACCACGCGCACCGCATCGGGCGGCGTCAGCTCCAGCGCGCGGAACCGCGCCTCAGGGGTGGGCAGCACGGCGGGCAGGGCATCGAGACGGTCGCGCAGGGCGGGCCATTGCGCCGAAAAGAACGGCAGGTCTGCCCAGCCCTCGGGCGGCGCGCTCACGCCTGCCCGGAGGTGATCGCGGCGAGCCGGTCGATGGCGCGACGCGCGGCGCCCGAATCGATGCTTTCGGCAGCGAGATCGGCGCCGCTGCGCAGATCGGAGGCGCGGCCCGCCACCACCAGCGCGGCGGCAGCGTTGAGCCGGACCGCGTCGCGATAGGCGCCCGGCGCCCCGTCGAGCAGCGCGGCCAGCGCGCGGCCATTCTCCTCGGGCGTGCCGCCGATGATCGCCTCGAACGGGTGTTCCGGCAGCCCCGCATCCGAGGGGCTGATCTCGAACTCCTCGACCTGTCCATCTTCGAGTGCCGCGACCCGGGAGGGGCCGGAGATCGACAGCTCGTCGGTGCCGTCGCCGCCATGCACGAGCCAGGCCTGCTCGGAGCCGAGACGGCCGAGCACCTCGGCCATCGGCCGGATCAGGCGCGGATCATAGGCGCCGGTGAGCTGGCGCTTCACCCCGGCGGGGTTGGTGAGCGGCCCGAGGATGTTGAACAGGGTGCGGATGCCGATCTCGGCGCGGATCGGGCCGACATGCTTCATCGCCGGGTGGTGCATCGGCGCCATCATGAAGCCGATCCCGGCCTCGGCCAGCGCGCGCTCGACCACCTCGGCGCCGACCATCACCTGCACGCCCATCTGGCCCAGCGCATCGGCGGTGCCGGATTTCGACGACAGGTTGCGGTTGCCATGCTTGGCCACCGGCACGCCCGCGCCGGCGACGACGAAGGCGGTCGCGGTCGAGATGTTCAGGGTGTTCTTGCCGTCGCCACCGGTGCCGACGATGTCGATCGCGCCCTCGGGGGCCGCAACCTTGAGGCAGCGCGCGCGCATCACGCGGGCGGCGGCGGCGATTTCGGGCACGGTCTCGCCGCGCATCCTGAGCGTGACGAGAAAGGCGGCCATCTGCGCCGGGGTGGCGTCGCCGTCGAACAGGATGCCGAAGGCGGCCTCGGCCTGCTCCGTGGAGAGCGGGCCCTCGAGCGCGGCGGCGATCAGCGGCTTGAGCCGGTCGCTCATGCCGCCACCGGGGCGCCGGGAGCATGGCCCGGCAACCGCTCCAGGAAATTCCTGAGCATCTGGTGGCCATGCTCGGAGGCGATGCTCTCGGGGTGGAACTGCACCCCCTCGATCGGCAATTCGCGGTGCCGCAGCCCCATGATCGTGCCGTCGGCGATGGTCGCGGTGATCTCGAGGCTGTCGGGCAGGCTGTCGCGGTCGACCACCAGCGAATGGTAGCGCGTCGCCTTGAAGGGCGAGGGCAGCCCGGCGAAGACGCCCTTGCCCTCGTGCAGCATGTCGGCGGTCTTGCCGTGCACGATCTCGTGGCAGCGCACGACCTGGCCGCCAAAGGCCTGACCGATGGTCTGGTGCCCGAGGCAGACGCCCAGGAGCGGCGTCGCGCTGTCGGCTGCTGCGCGGGTGAGGTCGAGGCAGATTCCGGCCTGATCGGGATCGCAGGGGCCGGGCGAAAGCACGATGCCCTCCGGCCGCAGTGCCATCGCCTGATCGACGCTGATCTCGTCATTGCGCTTGACCACGACATCCGCGCCCAGCTCGCCCAGATAATGCACGAGGTTCCAGGTGAAGCTGTCGTAATTGTCGATCAGGAGAAGCATTGTCCCTCCGGGCCGCTCGCGCCGCCGTTGAAATTCGGGGCTACCGTTCGGCGGTGGTCCCTTGGTAAGGTCGCGCCATAAATGGGGCCGAGAGGCGGGAAACGTCAAGGTCCGGGACTAGGCGACGCCGGAAGCAGCGGCGCAGCGGGGCGGGAAACGTGGGATCTGGATTCATCATCGGCGGAATCTGGGGTCTGTTGGTATCGGCGGGGGCGCTGGCCGTGGCCTCGCTCATCGGCGACCCGCCGGCGCGCGAGATCGCGCGTCCCTTCGGCGAGGCGGCTGACGAAAGCGAAGTTGAGACGACAGACGAGGCGGCCCGCGCCGCCGCAGAAGGGCCGGGCGGACAGCCCGACGACACGATCATCGTCTCCGGCGAGGTCGAGGTCGTGCCCGTGACACCCGCACAGGACGAAGCCGAAGACGCGCCTGCCGCCGAGCTGGCCGAGGGGCCGCCGCCGCCGGTCAGTGCCGAGGCGCCTGAAGCGCCGGTCGGTGGCGAGGTTCTGGCCGAGGCGCCGGACGCGCCCGCGCTGGCTCCGCGCCGCGAGGCCCTGCCGCTGACGCCGCGTGCCGACGTGCCGGCCGGGCGCGGCGCCGTGCCCGAGGCCGAGACCGAGGCCGAGGACCGGCCCGGCGCCGTGGCCGACGCCGGCTCCGCCCCGCAACCCGCGCCCGATACCGCGGCCGCGCCGGGACCCGCGCCCGAGGTGGATCAGCCGGTGCTGCCCGGCCCGCCCTCGCGGGTGATCGAGGTTCCGGTCAAGGAGGCCGACATCACCGTCGTCACCGACCCGCCGCCGCCGCCTAGCGAAGCGCCGCGCGAGGTGGTTGACGCCCGGCCCGAGCCTTCGACGGAAGAGGCCCAAGAGGTGGAAGCCTCGGAGGACAGCGAAGCACCCGAGATCGCCGCGCTCGCCGAGCCGCCCGCCAGCCCGCCCCTCGCCATGCCCGCGCCGCCCGAGCGGCCGGAGGCGCTGCCCGACATGTCGGGAACGATCACCGTGCTGCCGGCACCGGGCGAGGCGGGTGACGACGCGTCCCGGCCGCTGCCCGGCCGTGCCGCCGGGCTGTCGGGCGGCGACGCGGTGCCGGTGCGCCGGCCCGGCCTCGACGACGAGGAAGCCCCGGTCGAGGCGGCGTCGCTGCCCGACGACGCGCCGGCCCTGATGCGCTTTGCCGCGCCCGATCTGGCCGATGCCGGTGAGCCGCGGATGTCGATCGTGCTGCTCGACACCGGGGCACTCGACAACGCGGTGGCCGCCGCGTCGACCATTCCCTTTCCGGTGACGATCGGCATCGACGCCGAGGCGCCCGACGCCGCCGCGCGGGCCGCGCGCTGGCGTGACGCGGGCTACGAGATCGCCGCCATCGCCCGACTGCCACAGGGCGCCGCGCCCTCCGATGTCGAGGTCACCTTCGAGTCCGCCTTCAACACGCTGCCCGAAGCGGTGGCATTGCTCGATCTCGGCGATGCGGGGCTGCTTTCGGATGCGGACGTGACCGCGCAGGCGCTGGACCGTCTGGCACGCGACGGGCGCGGGCTGGTGGCGTTGCCACGGGGGCTGGCGACGCCGATGCGGCAGGCCGAGGCGCGCGGCGTCCCGGCGCTCGAGGTCTATCGTGATCTCGGCGAGGTCGGGCAGGACGACCGGGTGATCCGGCGCTTTCTCGATCAGGCCGCCTTCCGCGCCCGCCAGCAGGGCGCGGTGACGCTGCTGGCGCCGCTCAACCCCGAGAGCATCACCGCGCTGACGCTCTGGGGCAATCGGGTCGACCGGGAAGGGGTGGCGCCGTCGCCGGTCAGCGCGCTGCTGCAGTTGCAGCTGGCCGGGCCGGTCAAATAGGGCGTTGTTCAAGGGCGCACAGGATCGGTGATTTGACCGCGGCGCTGCGGCTGCCCAGACGTGAGGGCAACGCAACCCAACGGATGGATCGCCCGAATGACCACGCAACCCGCCTCGACCGGCATCGCCGCTCGCGCCCCTGAAATGCTCAGCGTGCTGCGCATCACCAGCGCGCTGATCTTCACCCTGCATGGCAGCCAGAAGCTGTTCGCCTTCCCGCCGACCGAGCAGCAGCCGCCGCTCCTGTCGCTGTTCGGTATCGGTGGCCTGCTCGAGCTGGTGGGCGGTCTGCTGCTGCTGGTCGGGCTGTTCACCCGCCCCGTGGCCTTCGTGCTGTCGGGAATGATGGCGGTCGCCTACTGGATGTTCCACGCGCCGGGCAACCTCTTCCCGACGCTCAACGGCGGCGACGCGGCGATCCTGTACTGCTTCGTCTTCCTCTACATCTTCGTCGCAGGCCCGGGGCCGTGGAGCCTTGACGCGCTGATGCGCCGCCGCTGAAGCAGGGGCGCCGGATGCGGAAAGGGCGGGGATGTCCCCGCCCTTTTCTCGTCAGCCATTGCCCTCGGGCCGGAACATCGCGGCGTCCGCCGCGGCGCGCCTGAGCGCGTTCGACTTGTGCACCGTCTCCATGTACTCGGCCTCGGGGTCGCTGTCATGGACCACGCCGCCGCCGGCCTGGATGTAGAGCTTGCCGTTCTGGACGATGGCGGTCCTGAGCGCGATGCACATGTCCATGTCGCCATTCGCGCTGAAATAGCCCAGGCCGCCGCCATAGATGCCGCGCTTCTCGGGCTCCAGCTCGTCGATGATCTGCATCGCCCGCACCTTGGGCGCACCCGAGACCGTGCCCGCCGGCAGCCCCGCGAGCAGGGCCGACAGCGCGTCCTGATCCTCGCGCAGCTCGCCCACGACGTTCGACACGATGTGCATCACGTGGGAATAGCGCTCGATGATGAACTGCTCGGTCGGCTTCACCGTGCCCGGTCGGGCCACACGGCCGACATCGTTGCGGCCCAGATCCAGCAGCATCAGATGCTCGGACAGCTCCTTGGCGTCCGCCAGCAGGCTTTCCTCGTTGGCGCGATCCTCCTCGGGGGTGGCGCCGCGCGGCCGGGTGCCGGCGATCGGGCGGATCGTCACTTCGCCGCCCATCACCCGTACGAGGATCTCGGGGCTGGCGCCGACCACCTGATAGCCGCCGAAATTGAAGTAGAACATGAAGGGCGAGGGGTTGGTGCGCCGCAGCGAGCGGTAGAGCGCGAAGGGCGGCTCGGGAAAGTCCTGCGTCCAGCGCTGCGCCGGCACCACTTGGAAGATGTCGCCCGCGCCGATGTATTCCTTGGCCTTCGCCACGGCGGCGAGATAGCCCTCATGGGTGAAGTTCGACACCGGCTCGGCCAGCGGCGCGGGGGCCTGCAGCGCGCGCGCCTCCTGCGGCATCGGCCGGTCGAGCGCACGACGCGCCTCGGTCACCCGCTCCGCCGCCTGGGCATAGGCCGCGCGGGCCGACTGGCCCTGTCCTTGCCAGACTGGCGCCACCAGGATCACCTCGCCCTTCACCCCGTCGAGCACCGCGACCACGGTCGGCCGCATCATCACCGCGTCGGGCAGGCCGAGCGGGTCGGGGTTCACATGGGGCAGCCGCTCCACCAGCCGGATCATGTCGTAGCCGAGATAGCCGAACAGCCCGGCCGAGGCGGCGGGCAGGTCCTCGGGCAGGTCGATCCGGCTCTCGGCGAGGATCGCGCGCAGCGTGTCGAGCGGATGCCCCTGCAGATCCTCGTAAGCGTCGTCATCGTAGCGCGCGGCGCGGTTGACGCGGCTGCCTTCGCCCCGGCAGTCCCAGATCAGGTCCGGGTTCATGCCGACGATCGAGTAGCGGCCCCGCACCTCGCCGCCGGTGACGCTTTCGAGGATGAAGGCGTGCTTGCCGGCATTGGCGAGCTTGAGCATCAGCGACACCGGCGTGTCGAGATCGGCGGCAAGGCGGGTCCAGACGACCTGGTTGGCACCCTGCTCGAAGCCTTGGCGGAACGTCTCGAAATCGGGGCTGAGCATGGCGGCTTACCTGAAGGAGGAATGGACCGCCTGCACGGCGGATTCGTCGATGCGGATCTCGGTGCGCGACTGCACCGCGTTGGCATAGGCGGCGTAGATGTCCTGCGCCAGCCCGGTGCCGAGCCGCGCCTCGAGCGCCTGCCGTTCGGCGGCAACGGCGGGGTCCTGCATGTCGGGGGCGTTCACGGCGTCGAGACGGACCACGGCAGCGAAGCCTTCGCCCGCGATCGCGCGGGTCTCGCCTTCCTCCATCGCGAAGATCTCGCGGATGAACTCGGGCGAGGTGCCTTCGACGAAGTCGCGGCGGGTGAGGTTCTGGGCCGTGCGCGGGGCGAGGCCCGCCGCTTCGAAGCTTTCACCGGCGGCGATGCGGGCGGCCAGTTCCTCGGCCCGCTCGGCGCGCAGCCGGGCACGGGTCTCGGCCTCGACATCGGCGATGACCTGATCGCGCACCTCGTCGAGCGGGCGCAGCGCGGGCGGCGTCACCTCGTCGAGACGGATCGCGAAGACGCCGCCATCCTCGAAGCCCAGAAGCTCGGGGAAGTCGCCTTCCTGCGCGGCCGCGGCGGCCTCGCGGAAGGGGGCGTAGGCGGCGATGCCCTCGGCCACGTCCTCGGACCAGTCGATCGTGCCCAGCTCCATGCCGGTCCGCTCAGCCAGATCCTCGAGCGTCGCGCCACCGGCGAGCAGGTCGGTGATGTCGTCGCTCCGGCGCTCGATCTCGCGGCGCGCCAGTGCCTGGGCCAGCTCGGCCCGCAGGTCGGCCTCGACGGCCTCGAAGGGGACCTCCTCGGCGGCGAGAACTGCGTTGACGCGGAACAGGGCCGGGCCGAGCGTGGTCTCGACCGGGCCGACCAGATCGCCCGCCTGCGCGGCGAAGACCGGCTCGGCGGCGGCGCCGAGATCATCGGCGGCCACATCGCCCAGATCGACGGCCGACAGGCTCAGCCCGCGCGCCTCGACCAGATCCTCGAAGCTGGCCTCGCCCGCCTCGACACGGGCCAGCGCCTCAGCGGCGGCGGTCTCGCTCGGGTAGACGAGGCGCTCGACGAGACGACGCTCCTCCTGCACGTATTCGTCGATGCGCTGGTCGTAGAGGGCGCGCACCTCCTCGTCATCCACCTCGATCCCTTCGGCCACGTCCTCGGGGCGCAGCCATGCATAGCTGATCTTGCGCATCTCGGGCGCTGTATAGGCCTCGGGCGCCGCCTCGTAGCGGGCCTGGATCTCGGCCTCGTCGGGGGTGGGGACCTCGGCGTCGAGCAGGATCTCGGGCAGGACCACCCGCGGGCGGCCGTCATCGACCGGTGCCGGGCGGGCCGCGCCGAGCGTCACCGGCGCCCAGGTGACGTCGCGCCGCGCCATCAGGAAGTCGATCATCGCCTCGACCTGGGTCTCGGGGGCGGGCACGCCGCCGACCACCGCCTGCTGCAGCAGCGCCCGGGCCTCGGCCTCGCGCAGGCTCTCCTCGAAATCGGCCACGGACAGCCCGTTGCGCGACAGTGCGTCGCGGTAGGCGTTGCGGTCGAAGCCGCCCGACAGCCCTTGGAAGGCCGGGATCGCCAGGACCTGCTCGCGCACCGCCGCGTCGCCGACCGACAGGCCGAGCGCGTCGGCTTCGGCGTCGAGCACGCGCTCGGTCACCAGCTGGCCCAGCACCGCGCGGTCGAGGCCGATCTCGCGGGCCTGGGCGATGCCGAAGGCCGAACCGGTCTGGCTCTCGAGGCTGCGCATCCGGTTCTGCAGGGCGCTGGCATAGGCCTGGATGTCGAGCTCCTTGTCGCCCACCGTGCCGAGCCGCGTGGCGTTGCCGGTGAGCCCGGTCGCACCGAAGCCGATCAGGCCCACGAAGAGCAGGATCAGGATGATCCAGACGAATACGCGGTTGCCCTTGCTCGATGCCATTGCGGTCTCCTTGATGCGCGCCGGGTGCGGCGTCCGGGGATGCATAGGCAAGCGGGCGGGGCCGTGCAAGCCGCTGGCTCAGACGGGCAGGGCCGCCAGACGTTCCTCGAGCCCGGCGATCCCGGCCACGTCGACATTGGCGAAGGCGATGCGCAGCTGCCTGCGGCCTGCCTCGGCCCCCTCGGGCGTGAACATCGTGCCGGGCAACAGCAGCACGCCCGCCTCACGCACCAGCCGCCGGGCCAGCGCGTCGGAGGGCTCTTCGAACGGGTGCGCGATCCAGCCGAAATAGGCGCCGCAACCCATCAGATGCCAGCCCCGGGCCGCCAGCCGCTCGAAGCTCGCCTCCATCGCACGACGACGCGACAGGATCTCCTCCCGCTCGCCGGCCAGCCAGTCGTCGAGGTTCTCCATGCCCCACAGCGCCGCCTTCTGGCCGAGGCTGGTGGGGCAGATCGTCACCGTGTCGAGGAACCGCTCCATCTGCGCGATCCGCGCCTCGGAGGCGGTGACCGCGCCGATCCGGTGGCCGGTCAGGCGATAGGATTTGGAGAAGGAGTAGAGCTGCACCAGCACCTCGGCCCAGTCGGGATCGGTGAACAGGTCCTGCGCCGGGCCCTCGCGGCTGTCGAAGTCGCGATAGGTCTCGTCGAGGATGAGGGCCAGGCCGCGCGCGCGGCACAGGTCGCGGAACGCGGCGAGCAGGGTGGCGGGATATTCGACGCCGCCGGGGTTGTTGGGGCTGACCAGCACGATGGCCCGGGTGGCCGGGGTGATCAGCGCCGCCGCGCGCTCGGGGTCGGGCAGCAGGTCGGGCCCGGTCTCGAGCGGCACGGTCGCGACGCCGGACATGTCGTTCCACATGCGATGGTTGAAGTACCACGGGCTCGGCAAGATCACTTCCGTGCCCTCGCCGCACAGCGCCGCGATGGCGGCGCAATAGGCCTGGTTGCAGCCCGAGGTGATCGCCACCTGTCCGGGCGCCACCGCGCCGCGATAGTCGCGCGACCAGCGCGCCGCCACCGCCGCGCGCAGCTCAGACAGGCCCAGCACCGGGCCATAGAGATGCGCGCTCGCATCCTCCATGACGATCCGCGCCATCGCCTCGCGCAGCGGCGCGGGCGGGGGATCGACCGGCGCCGCCTGGCTGACATTGATCAGCGGCCGCTCGGGCGGGAACGTCACCCCCTCGATCCAGCGCCGCGCCTCCATCACGGGCGGTGAAAAGGTCGATGCGGTGCGCGTGCTGCTCATGGGGCCTCCCTCGGGTTCGGGGGCACGCTAGCCCTGGGTCGGGGGCTGTGCAATCCGGGCCCGTGCGCCGCGCCACTCGGCGTGGACCGGCCAGATCATCGCCACGTCGAACAGGCTCAGTGCCACCAGTGTTGCTGAAGGGGCGAGCGCAAACAGATGGATCTGGTAGGCGATGAACAGCGCCAGCACACCCATCGCGACAGGGTAGGCCCAGTGCATTCCGCGTGCCAGCAGCAACACCATCACCAGTTTCACGCCGCCATGGGTGAGGAGATAGAGCGCGTAGAAATGCTGGGTTTCGATCGACAGCTTCTGGCTCGCATCAAGCAGGGTGCGCGCCAGCAGATCACGTGGATCCTGCGCCAGTTCCGGCGCGGTGACCCGGTCGAGCAGCTCCAGAATCGCAGCGCCGGGCGTGACGAGAAGCGTCAGCCCGGCGAGGGTCTCGAAGCCTGCGAACAGGCCCTTGAACAGAAGGCTCGCCTCGAACAGGCGATGGATCAGTCGCCGCCGTGGCGACGCCGTCCTCTCAGTCCTTGCCGCGATAGGGCTCGACATATTGCAGGGCCATGTCCCAGGGGAAGAAGATCCAGGTGTCCTGGCTCACCTCAGTGACATAGGTATCGACCTGCTTGTTGCCCATCGGCTTGGCATAGACGGTGGCGAAATGCGCGTTGGGGTACATCTGCCGCACCAGTTCGAGCGTGCGGCCGGTATCGACGAGGTCGTCGACCACCAGGATGCCGGTGCCGTCGCCCATCATCTCGGCATCGGGCGCCTTGAGCACCTTGGCGCCGGACTGGTTCTGATGCTCGTAGGACTTGACCGAGATCGTGTCGACGGTGCGGATGCCCAGCTCGCGGCTGACGATCATCGCCGGCGCCATGCCGCCGCGGGTGATCGCCACCACCGCCTTCCAGGCGCCCTCGGCCTCGGGGCCGCGCCCGTCGAGCCGCCATGCGAGCGCGCGGCTGTCACGGTGCAGCTGGTCCCAGCTGACATGGAAGCCCTTTTCATGCGGCAGTCGGTCGGTCATCTCTATTCAGCCTTTCGTGATGTCGGGCGCGTCGGGGTTCTTCATGCCGATCACGTGGTAGCCCGCGTCGACATGATGCACCTCGCCGGTCACCGCCCGTCCCAGATCGGAGAGCAGGTATAGCGCGGAATTGCCGACCTCGTCTTGGGTGACGGTGCGGCGCAGGGGCGAATTGTACTCGTTCCACTTCATGATGTAACGGAAATCGCCGATGCCGGAGGCCGCCAGCGTCTTGATCGTGCCGGCGGAGATCGCGTTGACCCGGATCGCGTCGCGGCCCAGATCCTCGGCCAGGTAGCGCACGCTCGCCTCGAGCGCCGCCTTGGCCACGCCCATCACGTTGTAATGCGGCATGACCTTCTCGGCGCCATAATAGGTCAGCGTCAGCGCCGAGCCGCCATCGCGCATCATCGGCGCCGCGCGCTTCACCACCGAGGTGAAGGACCACACCGAAATGTCCATCGACATCAGGAAGTTCTGCTTGGACGTATCGACGTAGCGACCGCGCAGCTCGGACTTGTCGGAGAATCCGATCGCGTGAACGATGAAGTCGAATTTGTCCCAATGTTTCCCGAGTGCGTCGAACAGCGCGTCGATGCTGTCCTCGTCGCCGACGTCGCAGGGCAACACGATATCGGAGCCGACTTCGGCGGCCAGCGGATCGACCCGCTTCTTCAAAGCCTCGCCCTGGTAGGAGAATGCGAGCTCAGCGCCGGCATTGGCACAGGCCTTGGCGATGCCCCACGCGATCGACTTGTCGTTGGCGAGCCCCATGATGAGCCCGCGCTTTCCCGCCATCAACTGCGATGTCATGAATGTCCCTCTTGCCGATCCGGCGCCGTTTCGATCCGGTGTAGGCGATGCGCCCCTAGGCATCAAGGCCGGGGCCGACGCGACGTCAGAACGGCGACCGCGAAACAATGAGGCTGAAAACGGGAAATAGGCTATAATGGTGCGATACGAGTTGACGGGTCGGTACGATGAATGAGCGTGGCGGTATTTTCGCCGGGGAGGATCCGTTCGAGATCACCCGGCACTGGTTGGATGAGGCCGCGCGGCTGGAGCCGTCCGACCCGAACGCCATTGCATTGGCGACGGTCGACGCGGACGGCATGCCCGATGTCAGAATCGTCCTGCTCAAGGAAATCGAAGCCGACGGCTTCGTCTTCTACACCAATTACGAAAGCGCCAAGGCACGCCAGCTCGATCAGGCGCGGCAGGCGGCCTTCGTGATGCACTGGAAGTCGCTGCGGCGACAGATCCGCGTGCGGGGCCTCGTCGAGCGCGAGGATGGTGCCCAGGCCGACGCCTATTATGCCAGCCGCCCGCTCGAAAGCCGGATCGGCGCATGGGCGTCACCGCAAAGCCGGCCGGTGGCGTCCCGCGCGGCGCTCGAGGCCGAAGTCGCGCGCATGTCGGCCGAATTGGGTCCGGATCCGGAGCGGCCGCCCTTCTGGGGAGGCTACAGGATCAGGCCGCTCGAGATCGAATTCTGGGCAGATGGCGCGCACAGGCTTCACGACCGCTACAAATGGTCGCGAGCCTCGCTGGCCGATCCGTTCGACGTGTTACGTTTGGGGCCCTGATTTCATGCGGGGTGAAAATCGACGCTTGTCGTGGCGGCCCGACTGTGCTGCACAGGCGCAAAAATCGATAGGGCCGCGCAACGGCCGCTGGAGGCGGAGATGAACGACATGCTGGATAGGCAGGCGGAGGATCGCATAGAACTCGCGGGCCACGTCAAATGGTTCGATCCGGCCAAGGGCTTTGGATTCATCGTACCCGATGATGGCGGATCCGACATCCTCCTGCATGCCAATGTTCTGCGCAATTTCGGCCAGAACTCGGTCGCCGACGGCGCCCGTATCCGGATCCTCGCGCAGCGGACCGATCGCGGCATCCAGGCGGCGGTGGTGCTGTCGCTCGAGCCGCCGGCGGACGCCCCCGCGGTGCCGCTGGCCGATTTCGCCGAGTTCGATCCCGAGTATCTCGCCAGCCGCCCGCTGGAGCCCGCGCGGATCAAGTGGTTCGACAAGGCCAAGGGGTTCGGCTTCGCCAACATCTTCGGCACCGACGACGACATCTTCCTGCATGTCGAGGTGCTGCGCAGCTCCGGCCTGGCCGAATTGCAGCCCGGCGAGGCGGTGGCGTTACGGGTGATCCAGGGCAAGCGGGGCCGCATGGCGACCGAAATCCTGCCCTGGGATGCCGTGCTGCGCCGCGCCCCGCAGGAGGATGCGCAGTGAGGCTTGCCGCGCTGGCGCTCGGGATCGCCCTCGCGCCCGGCATGGCCGCGGCCGGCAGCGTCGCCTGCGCGCCGGATCGGCTGACGGTGCGCGGCGACTGGGGGCAGGCCAGCTTCAAGGTCGCGGTGGCCGACGACGCGGCCGAGCGGGCGCAGGGGTTGATGAACGTGCCCGAGATGCCGCGCATGGCGGGCATGCTCTTTGTCTACGAGACGCCGCAGCCGGTCTCGTTCTGGATGCGCAACACGCTGATTCCGCTCGACATGATCTTTGCCGAGGCGGATGGCACGATTGCCAGCATCCATGCCCGCGCCACGCCGCTCGACGAGACGCCGATCCCGGGCGGCGACGACATCCAGTACGTGCTGGAGATCAATGGCGGCATGGCCGCGCGGCTCGGCATCGCGCCGGGCGACACGCTGCGCCATCCCGATATCGGCAGCGAAGAGGTTCCGGCGGCAGATCCCTGCGATTGAGCCAGCCGGCGCTTGCGCCCGCGGCCGGCGCGGCCTAGAAGGGCGTCGGTCCGGGGCGTAGCGCAGCCTGGTAGCGCATCTGTTTTGGGAACAGAGGGTCGCAGGTTCGAATCCTGCCGCCCCGACCAATCTTCCAACATCTACATTCCTGCTGCTTCCGCAGCCTGTGGCGCGCGGCTGCAGGCCGAATCCCTCCTTGGGGCGCGGGCGACTTCGCCATGCCTGCCGCGGGGGCACGCCGTAGACCCAGCCCGGATGCCCCGAAATCCCCCCTGTGGCCGTGTCGCCACGCCCCCTCGTGGACAAGTTCCGGGGCGGTTTGTCACCCCCTGTGGATGATTTTCGCCGGGCGTGGAAAAGACCCGTTTCCGACGCCCGAGCACCTGCCCATCGCCCTGCGCAACATGGGCATCGCGCATCTGCCGCCGTGCGCGATGGCCTGTGGAAAACCCTGTGGGAGATCCGTGAACTGCGGTGGGCGAATCCGGCGCTGAAAATCCGCGCTCCGTAATTCGTCGGGCGGGCTCCGAGTGTGCGTTGACCCCATCTGCCATGCTGCACAGGTTCGTCCGACCGCGGCGCCTCGACCCGTCGCATCACCGAGCGAGACGAGACCGAGACATGCGATTCGAGCGCCACCAGACCCAGCCCGGACCGGATCATGCGATCGGTCCCGACGCGCGGGGCATGGGGGCGGGGTTTGCCGGCTGGCCCGAACGCGCGACGCGCGCCTTCGTGCAGCAGGTGCCGGGTGGTGCAGATCCGGTCGCGGCGACCGAGGCGCTGACCACGCGGCTTGAGGCGCGGGCACGGGTGCAGGGGATCGCGGCCGCCGAGGATTGGGCTGCGGACCTCCGGGGCATGATCCTGTCGCGGCAGGTCGCGGTCGACTCGGCACTCTGGACCGGACGCCGGGTCGCCGAGGCGGTCCTGCCGCTGCCCGTGGACCTCAAGGGCAATGAGCCGGTCCCTACGCCGCTGGTCCAGGCGGTGGTCGCAGGTGCGCCGCTGGCTCTGGAGTTCGGCGCGCCGGGCGCCAGCGGTCCCCGGGTCGCGCTCGATCTGCGGTGCTTCGTCGAGGCGGGTGCGGTATCGGTCGACGCGCTGGAGCGGGCGGTGCGGGCCTGGGCACTGGCGCTTGTCGTCGCGGCAGGACCGGGGCGGCGGCCGGGGGCGATGATCCTGGCCGGGCTGGGAGGCGCGCTTATGCGGCTCGGGCTCGGCTACGCGACGCCCGAAGGACGCGCGGCGGCGATGGCGATGGCGGCGCTGGCCGAGGCCGCGCGGTGGGCCGTGGCGGTTGAGCTGGGTCTCGATGCCGGGGCCGCGCCCATCATCCGGCAAGAACCAGATCGCGTCCCGGCCGGCGCGCAGGCGGCCCTGCTGCGGGCGCGTGCGCTCGCGGCGGTGCGGAGGGACGCGCCCGAGGCGACCGGCAAGGCGCCGATGCTGATGGTCGCGCCGCTGGGATCGCTGGCCGCGATTCTCGGGCTGGGGGACGATCCGCTCGCGCCGGTCTCGTCGCTGCGGCTCGACGCCGAGCGGCCGGAGGGCCATGTCGGCCGTCCCGTGCCGGAGCTTGAGGCGGGCCTCGCGGCGCAGTGCCACGCCCCCGACCGGATCGCCGCGGCAATCCGTCATGCCATCGGGCACGGGACCCTCGTGGCGGCGCCGGGCATCGACCATGCGGCGCTGCGCGCCTTCGGCATCGACGGCGACCGGATTGCCCGGATCGAGGCGGCGCTGGCCGAGGCGCGTGACCTGCGCGCGGTCGTCACGCCATGGCGACTCGGCCCGGATTTCTGCCGCGACCAACTCGGCATCGACCCCGAGACGCTGTCGGATCACGGGATGGGCCTTCTGGAGCGGCTGGGCTTCGACGCGGCGCGGATCGATGCGGCGAACTGGCACGTCTTTGGCACGGGGACACTGCGCGGCGCGCCGGGGCTTTCCCCCGAAACGGCGGTGGGTTTCGACTGCGCCGAGACCGTCGGCCCGCGCCCCCGGTTGGCCATGGCGGCGGCACTGGCATCGGTGCTGTCCGGGCCGGTGCGGGCGCCGCTGGCCTTCGAGGGGACGGAAGCCGAGGCGGGGCTGGATCGCGCCATCCGCGCCGCGCGCCGCGCCGGGATCGCTGCGCTGCTGCCCCAGCGCCTCGACGCGCCGGGCGAGATCGCCGCGCGGCTGCGCGAGATCCTCGCCATGCTGCCCGAGGGCATCCGCCCCGGCACGGCGCCGAGCGAGGTGCTCGAACTGCTCGACGCGGCAGGGCGGTCGCGCCCCGATGCCCGCCGCCATGCCCGCGATCTGCGGGCCCGGCTGCTGGCCGAACCCTGGTCCGGGCAGGACGCCGCAGCGCCGTCGCGCACGGGAGTGCGCGGGATGGAACGGCTTCGCCCTGGAGGTGTTGCAGACCCGTAGAGCCGCGACGGGAGCAGCTATATGGGCGCGCAGTCACATGCCGTCGAGGACATACTCGACCGACTGGAGCAGGAGGGCCGGGACGACGACCGCGCCACGGTCGGCGACGTCACCGGGGCGCTGGGCGATCGCGGCTTCGGGCCGTTCCTCTTCGTCCCGGCGCTGATCGAGATCTCGCCCATCGGCGGCGTTCCCGGCGTGCCCACGCTGTTGGCGCTGATCATCGCGCTCTTCGCCGTGCAGATCGTCATGGGCCGGGACGAGATGTGGTTGCCCGGTTTCCTCGAAAGGCGATCGGTCTCTGGCGACAAGCTCGCCAAGTCGGCCGACAAGCTGCGCGGGGTGGGCCGCTGGCTCGACCGCTGGTTCCATGGCCGGCTTGAGGCGCTGACCACCGACAAGGTCGCCCGGATCGCCGGGATCGCGGTGCTGCTGCTCTGCCTGACGGTGCCGCCGCTGGAACTCGTCCCCTTCGCCTCGACCGCGCCGATGGCGGCCATCGCGGCCTTCGGCCTCGCAATGACGCTGCGCGACGGGCTGCTGATGGCGCTTGGCTTCGTGCTGAGCATCGTCGCGGTCGGCGTGGGATTCGGCATGATCGGCGGGGGCGGCGGCTGAATCCTCGGGCTGGCGCATTCGGCCCGGGGGCGGCATGGTCACCTCGCCCGCAACGCAGGAGATTTCGACGTGACGCGCAACCGCAAGGGCCCCGGCGCCTTCCATTCCCTGCACCGCCACGGCTTCGTGCGCGTGGCCACCGCGACGCCGCGGGTGCGACCCGCTGATGTCGCCTTCAACCGCGACGCGGTGATCGCCGAAGCGCGGCGCGCGCACGACGCTCGCGCCGATCTGGTGGTGTTTCCCGAACTGTGCATCTCCTCTTATGCGATCGACGATTTGCACATGCAGACCGCGCTGAACGACGCGGTGGAGACGGCGCTGGAGGCCGTGGTCGAGGCGAGCGCGAAACTCTCGCCGGTGCTGCTGGTGGGCGCGCCACTGCGGCACGAGGGGCGGCTCTACAATTGCGCGGCGGTGATTTCGCGCGGGCGCCTGCTCGGCGTGGTGCCCAAGAGCTTCCTGCCCAACTACCGCGAATTCTACGAAAAGCGCTGGTTCGCCGCGGGGCGCGGCGTCACTGGCCGGATGATGCGGCTTGGCGAGAGGGAGGTGCCCTTCGGCACCGACCTGATCTTCGAAGCCGAGGATCTGCCTGGCCTGATCTTCCACACCGAGATCTGCGAGGACTTCTGGGCCCCGGTTCCGCCGTCGAGCCAAGCGGCGACCGAGGGCGCGCTGATCCTCACCAACCTCTCGGCTTCGAACATCGTGATCGGCAAATCCGACGACCGCCACGTGCTGTGTCGCAGCCACGGCATGCGCAGCTTCGCGGCCTATGCCTACTCGGCGGCGGGACCGGGCGAGAGCACCACCGATCTGAGCTGGGATGGGCAGGGCGCGGTCTATGAGATGGGCGACCTGCTGGCCCAGTCCGGCCGCTTCGACGTAGAGCCCGAGCTGTGCATGGCCGATGTCGACACGCAGCGCCTGCTCAACGAGCGGATGCGCACCGGCACGTTCAACGATGCCGGCAAGGGCCAAGCTCCGGTCTTCCGGCGCATCCGGTTCGACCATCAGCCGCATTTCGAGGATGCCGGGCTCCTGCGTCCGATCCGCCGCTACCCTTATGTCCCCAACCGCGAGAGCCATCTCGATCTCGACTGCTACGAGGCCTTCAACATCCAGGTCGAGGGGCTGCGCCGCCGGATGGAATCGATCGGCAACCCGAAGCTGGTCATCGGCATCTCGGGCGGGCTCGACAGCACCCACGCGCTGATCGTGGCGGCCAAGGCCTGCGACCGGATGGGCCTGCCGCGCGAGACGATCCTCGGCTACACCATGCCCGGCTTCGCGACCGGCGATGCCACCAAGTCCAACGCGTGGAAGCTGATGCGCGCGATGGGCATCGAGGCAGCCGAGATCGACATCCGGCCCGCTGCGCGGCAGATGCTCAAGGACATGGATCACCCGTTCTCAGGGGGCGATCCGGTCTATGACATCACCTTCGAGAACGTGCAGGCGGGTCTGCGCACCGATTACCTGTTCCGGCTCGCGAACCAGAATGGAGGCATCGTCGTCGGGACAGGGGATCTGAGCGAGCTGGCGCTGGGCTGGTGCACCTATGGCGTCGGCGACCAGATGAGCCATTACAACGTCAATTCCGGCGTGCCCAAGACGCTGATCCAGTACCTGATCCGCTGGTCGATCCAGTCCGGGCAGTTCGACGACGCGGCCACCACCGACGTGCTGCAGGCGATCCTCGACACCGAGATCTCGCCTGAGCTGGTGCCGCAATCCGAGGAGGAGGAGCTGCAATCGACCGAGGACCGGATCGGGCCCTACGCGTTGCACGACTTCTTCCTGTTCCACACCATGCGTTACGGGCTGCCGCCCTCCAAGGTGGCCTTCCTCGCCTGGCACGCCTGGCATGACGCCGAGAAGGGTCTCTGGCCGATCGGTTTCCCGGAGGAGAAGCGCCGCGCCTACGACCTCGCGGAGATCCGCAAATGGCTCGAGGTCTTCGTTTCCCGCTTCTTCGGCTTCGCGCAGTTCAAGCGCTCGGCCATGCCGAACGGCCCCAAGGTTTCGGCCGGAGGCTCGCTCAGCCCGCGTGGTGACTGGCGCGCGCCGTCGGACGCCAGCGCCGCGGTTTGGCTGGAGGAGCTTCGCGAAAACGTGCCCGAAGGCTGATCTTTCCCGTCCCGCCCGGATGCGTTAGACGGGGCCGCCCGGAATGGTCCGGGCACCGGTCGCAGCCTACCCGGTCAAAACAAGGACGGATAAGATGAAAACCTATGTGATCTGCTCGGGCGGGCTCGACTCCGTGTCGCTCGCCCACAAGGTCGCCGCCGAGCACGAGCTCGCGGGACTGATTTCCTTCGATTACGGCCAGCGCCATTCCAAGGAGCTGGACTTCGCGCGGGCCGCGGCCGACCGGCTCGGCGTGCCGTTCCACCTGATCGACATGCGCTCGATCGGCGCGCATCTGTCGGGCTCGGCGCTGACTGACGATGTCGAGGTGCCGGACGGCCATTATGCCGAAGAGACGATGAAGACGACCGTCGTGCCGAACCGCAACGCCATCATGCTCGCCGTGGCCTTCGGCTTGGCTGCGGCGCAGAAGGCCGACGCGGTGGCCACCGCAGTGCATGGCGGCGACCACTTCATCTACCCCGATTGCCGCCCGGCCTTTACCGAGGCCTTCGACGCGATGCAGAAACAGGCGCTGGACGGCTATGCCGATGTGCGCCTCTACACCCCCTTCGTGCACGCGCCGAAATCCGCGATCGTCACCGAGGGCGCCAAGCACGGCACGCCCTTCGCCGAGACGTGGTCCTGCTACAAGGGCGGCGACCTGCATTGCGGCCGCTGCGGCACCTGCGTCGAACGCCGCGAGGCGTTCCATCTCGCCGGTGTCGAGGACCCGACTGAATACGCCGATCCGGATTTCTGGGTCGAGGCCGTCGAGCGGGGGGCGAAGTGATGTACACGATCACGAAGGAATTCCACTTCTCCGCCTCGCATCAGCTGTGCAACCTGCCGGGCGATCATCCCTGCGCGCGGCTGCACGGGCACAACTACATCGCCGAGGTGGAGCTGCGGGCCGAAAAGCTCGACGAGAGCGGCTTCGTGCTCGACTACCGCGCGCTCGACCCGCTCAAGCGCTGGATCGACGACACGCTCGATCACCGGCATCTCAACGAGGTGTTCGGCCATGACGGCGTGACCTCCGAGGTGCTGGCGCGTGAGATCTTCGACTGGGCGCATGCGCGCTGGGCGCAGGTCAGCGCGGTACGCGTGTCGGAGACGCCCAAGACCTGGGCGGAATACCGGCCGTGAGCACGCTACGCGTCTCCGAGATCTTCGGCCCGACCATTCAGGGCGAAGGCGCGCTGATCGGCCAGGCGACGGTCTTCGTGCGCCTGGGCGGCTGCGACTACCGCTGCTCGTGGTGCGACAGCCTGCACGCGGTGGAGAGCGAATACCGCCACAGCTGGGCGGCGATGGAGACCGAGGCCGTCTGGGACCGGATCGTCGAGCTGTCCGGCGGGCGGCCGCTGACGGTGACGATCTCGGGCGGCAACCCGGCGCTCCAGGATTGCGGCCCGCTGATCGAGCGGGGGCGCAGCTTGGGCTACCGCTTCGCGCTGGAAACCCAAGGCTCGGTGGCGCGGGACTGGTTCGCGCGGCTGGAGCCGCTGGTGCTGTCGCCCAAGCCGCCCTCATCGGGCGAGACGCCTGACTGGGCACGCTTTGACGAGTGTCTCAGGGCTGCGGGCGAGGCAGCGGCGATCCTGAAGATCGTGGTCTTCGACGAGGCCGATTACCTCTGGGCCCGCGAGGTGGCCGCGCGTTATCCACAGCTCCCGGTCTATCTGCAGCCCGGCAACCACACCCCGCCGCCGCCCGAGGCCGAGGATGCCGAGATCGACATGGACGGCATCACCGACCGCATGGACTGGCTGGTGAGCCGGACGCTCGCAGATGGCTGGTTCGAGGCGCGCGTGCTGCCGCAGCTGCACGTGCTGATCTGGGGCAACAAGCGCGGCGTCTGAGGCTCAGCCGATGGCGCCGAGCGCCGCTTCCAGCCGGGGCAGGGCGGCCTCGGGGATGGGCAGGATCGGGCGCGGCGGGTCGCGATCCGCCAGCCCCATCAGCCGGGCGATGCCGAACATGACGCGGAAGCTGCCATATTCGCGAAACAGCGCCCAGAGCGGCGCGAAGCGGTCCTCGGCCCTTGTCCGTCCGGCCTGTGCGGCGGCGGCAAGCTCCATCACCGGGCCGGGCAGCAGCCCGGCCGCCACCGCGAACCACGCATCCGCTCCTGCCGCCAGCGCCTCGGCCCCGATCCAGTCGCCGCTGTAGCCGATGGCAAAGCCGTCAGGCAGCGCCGCGCGCAGCCGCGCGAGATCCGCTGCCACGGCACCCGCGGGCGGCGGCATCTTGACCGCCGCGACATTGGGCATCTCCGCCAGCCGCGCCAGCAGCGCGTCGCCGAAGGTGAAGCCCGTGGTCGCCGGCGTGTTGTAGATGCAAAGCGGCAGCCCGGTCGTAGCGGCCACGGAGGCGTAATGGACCTGCACCTCCGCTTCGGTCAGCGGCGTGTAGGAGACCGGCGCCATCAGGAGACCCTGCGCACCCGCCGCCTCGGCCTCGCGCGCCAGCGCCATGGCAGTGTCGGTCCGGATCGCGCCGACATTCACCACCAGCGGCACCGCGCCGCCCAGCACCTCGGTCGCCACGGCGAGCACCCGGCTCCGTGTCTCGGGCGTCAGGTAGGCGTAGCCGCCGGTGCTGCCGAGCAGCCCGACCGAGCCGACCCCCGCCGCGCGCAGCCGGTCGAGCATCACCGCCAGCGGCGCCTCGAGCACCCGGCCCGCCGCATCGGTGGGCGTGATCGGAAAGGCCATAAGCCCTTGGAACGGCGTGGCGGTCATGGCGGTCCTCCCTCGTATCGGCCCGCCGACTAGGCCCGGCGGACGGGGCTCCCGCAAGGGCGATCCGAAGGCGGGTGCGGGAAAATCCTGCGATCGGCACATATTCCTCGCCACGCGGTTGACCCGCAGGCGCGGCGCGCTCTCATTGTCGTGACCTGCCGCCTGACGGACCATTCATGACGCCCACGCCGCGCCCTGCGCGCCTTCGATACCGCCATGCCCTCTGGCTCGCGCCGCTGCTTCTCGCCGCCTGCGAAGGGCGGCAGTCGGCGCTGGTGCCGGCGGGTGAGGATGCGCGCATTCTGGGCGATCTGTTCTGGGTGATGCTGATCGGCGCGGTGCTGCTGTGGATCGGCATGAACGGGCTGTTCTACTGGGCCACCCGCCGCAGCCCGGCACCGCATTCGCAGACCCTCGCGAACTGGCTGGTCATCATCGGCGGAATCCTCTTTCCGACCGTCACGCTCGGCGCCTTGCTGGTCTATGGCCTGTCGATCATGCCCGACCTGCGCGCCACCGGCGACGGGCCGGTGATCCGCGTTACCGGCGAGCAGTGGTGGTGGCGCGTCGAATACGAGCGCGCCGACGGCACGACCGTGACCACCGCGAACGAGATCCGGCTGCCCGCGGGCGTCCGCTCGACCTTCCTCCTGGACAGCAAGAAGGTGATCCACTCCTTCTGGGTCCCCAGCCTGGGCGGCAAGATGGACATGTTCCCCGGCCGGGTGACCGAAATGACGCTCGGCCCCGAACGGCCCGGCATCTATCGCGGCCAATGCGCCGAGTTCTGCGGCGAGAGCCATGCCTGGATGGCCTTCGAGGCGGAGGTGATGGAGCCCGAAGACTTCGATGCCTGGCTCGAGGCCGAGGCCGCCGATGCCATGCCGCCCGAGGGCGATCTCGCCCAACGCGGCGCGGCGCTGTTCCTCGCGCAGGGCTGCGGTGCCTGCCACGCGGTGCGCGGCACGCCTGCCGTGGGACGGGTCGGCCCGGATCTCACCCATGTCGGGTCGCGCCATTCGCTCGCCGCCGGGCGGCTCGGCACCAGCGCCGAGGATTTCGCCCGCTGGGTCGCCAATCCCGGTGCCTGGAAGCCGGGCGCCGAGATGCCCGCCTATGCCCATCTGAGCGACGCGCAGCTCGCCGCGATCGCCGCCTATCTCGAGGGGCTCGAATGACCGACCGATCCATCCCCGCGGGCGAGCTTGCGCCCGAGGGCATCTATCCCCCGACCGAGGAGATGCTGCGCGAGCCGGTGCCCGAGGAGGTGCAGCGCGGCCAGAAGGAGCGGCTCGCCCGGGTGTGGAAGACGCCGGAGGGCTGGCGCTACTGGACGGCGGTGAACAACTCCGAGGTGGGCGTCTGGTATACGATGACCGCCTTCGTCTTCATGCTCATCGCCGGGGTGATGGCGCTGTTGATGCGGCTCCAGCTCTGGATGCCGGAGAACGACCTGATCTCGGCCGACCTGTTCAACCAGCTCTTCACCATGCACGGCTCGGCGATGATGTTCCTCTTCGCCGTGCCGATGTTCGAGGCGATCTCGATTCTGCTGCTGCCGGGGCTTCTCGGCGCGCGCGACATGCCGTTCCCGAGGCTCTCGGCCTATGGCTACTGGAGCTTCCTGATCGGCGGCGTCTTCGTGATCGGCTCGATCCTGTTCTCGGCCGCGCCCAAGGCGGGCTGGTTCATGTACCCGCCGCTGGCCACGCTGGAGCTGGGCATCGGCTCGGACATCTGGCTGCTGGGCCTGTCCTTCATCGAGGTGGCCTCGATCGCCGCCGCCGTCGAGCTGATCGTCGGCGCGTTGAAGTGCCGACCCCCCGGCATGCGTGTCAACGTCATGCCGCTCTACGCGTGGTACGTGTTGGTGGTGGGCGGCATGATCCTGTTCGCCTTTCCGCCGCTGATCGCGGGCGATTTCCTGTTCGAGCTGGAGCGCAGCTTCGACTGGCCGTTCTTCGACCACACGCGCGGCGGCGACCCGATGCTGTGGCAGCACCTGTTCTGGATCTTCGGCCACCCGGAGGTCTACATCATCTTCCTGCCCTCGATCGCCATCGCTGCGATGATCGTGCCGACCGTCGCGCGGCGGCCGATCCTGGGCTATTCGTGGATCGTGCTGTCAGCCGTGGGCACGGGGTTCCTGAGCTTCGGGCTCTGGGTGCACCACATGTTCACCACCGGGCTGCCGAACATCTCGCTGGGGTTCTTCTCGGCGGCTTCCGAGGCGGTGGTGATCCCGACCGGCATCCAGCTCTTCGCCTTCGTCGCGACGCTGATCGCGGGCCGGGTGGTGATGACCCTGCCGATGCTGTGGATCGCGGGGGCGCTGGCGATCTTCACCGCCGGCGGCCTGACCGGCGTGATGGTCGCGATCGCGCCCTTCGACTGGCAGGTGCACGACACCTACTTCATCGTCGCCCACCTGCATTACACGCTGTTCGGCGGCATGGTGTTTCCGGTGATCGCGGGGGTCTATTACTTCTTCCCGTTCTTCCGGAAGAAGATGCTGTCGGACCGCCTCGGGCGCTGGGCGTTCTGGCTGATCTTCACCGGCTTCAACATCACCTTCCTGCCGATGCACCTCACCGGCCTCTTGGGCATGCCGCGCCGGGTCTATACCTACCCGGAGGGCCTGGGCATCGATTGGCTCAACCAGATCTCGACCGCGGGCTCGTTCATCGTTGCGGCGGGTTTCGCGGTGTTTGCCTGGGACATTGTCCGCCCCAAGAAGAACCAGCCGCAGATAGAGCGCAATCCGTGGGGCGCCGGCACGCTGGAATGGAGCCACGAGGTGCCCGAAGCCAAGTGGGGCGTCCGCTCGATCCCGCACATCACCTCGCGCTATCCGCTCTGGGACCAGCCGGAGATCGTCGAACGGATGGATGCGGGCCGGTACTATCTCCCCGATGCCGAAGAGGGCCTGCGCGAGACTATCGTGACCTCCGTGATCGACGCGCGCCCGATCCAGGTGCAGCGGGTCACCGGGCCGGCCTACATCACCATCTGGGCGGCGGCCTTCACCGGCGGCGCCTTCATCCTGCCGACCTTCCACATCTATGGCCCCGCCATCGTCTCGGCGGCCTTCGCAGTGGTCTGCATCCTCTACTGGCTCTGGACCTCGACCGCGCGGCCGCCGGAGAAGGACATGAAGGATGTGGGTCTCGGCCTCAGCCTGCCCACCTATGCGGCGGGTCCGCAGGCGGTCGGCTGGTGGGCGGTCTGGATCACCATGCTGGGCGACGCCACCGCCTTCGCCTCGCTGGTCTTCGGGGTGTTCTTCTACTGGACCTCGAACACCGCTTTCCCGCCGCCGGGCGCAGAGCACGCCTCCGGCTATCTGGTGGCGTTGGCCACGGCGGCCTTTGCCGCCGCCTGGGCCCTGACGCGCGGCGCGCGGGGGCTGAACCGGGCCGGTCGCGTCGGGCTTGCTCGCGGCGCGCTGGCGCTGGCGCCGCTGATGACGCTGGCGGGGATGGGCGGCTTCATCCTCTCGGTGCTCGACCTCGACCCGACCAGCCATGTCTACCCGGCGATGATGTGGGCGCTGATGGTCTGGATCGTGGCGCACGGGCTCGTCGGCACGATCATGCAGGGCTACTGCCTCGCCGGGTCGCTCTTCGGCAAGCTCACCCCGCGCTATGACGCGGATCTGTGGAACGTCACGCTGTTTTGGCACTTCCTCGGGCTGACCGCGCTGGTGACCGGCGCGATGATCGGCCTCGTGCCGCGGCTGATGTGAGGGAGGGGCGCATGGATCGCAGCGATCACGACCGGCAGCCGCACCCGCGCGAGGACGAGCACGAGTTCGCCGAGGAGCGCGAGAGCCTGTGGCGGATCACGCTGGGGCCGACCATCTGGGCCTTCCACTTCGCGATCAGCTATGCCGCCGTCTCGGTCTACTGCTTCCGCTTCGAGCGGATGTTCGAGATGGGCTGGCTCCGCGCCGGTTTGATCGCGATGACGCTGGCGATGCTGGTGGCGATCGCCTGGATCGGCTGGCGCGCCTTCCTGCGCTGGGACGTGCGCGGCACGGGCGAGTTCTCGAACCCCGAGGGCAGCGCCGAGGACCGGCACCAGTTTCTCGGCCATGCCGGCTTCCTGCTGGCATTGGTGTCATTCATCGGCGTGGTCTACGACACGCTGCCGCTGATCCTGCTGGGGTCGTGCCGATGAGGCGGGCCTTCCCGGCAGCCACGGCCATTCGGCCGGTGCCGCTGGTCCTCGGGCTGGGGCTCTTGGCGGCGGTCTGGGTGGCGCCGCTGCCGATGTGGCTCGGCTCGGCCTTCGCGGGACACATGGCGCGGCACATGACGCTGGTGGCGCTGGCCGCGCCGCTTCTGGTGCTAGGATGGCCCGCCTTGGGCCGGGCGCTGGCGCTGTCGCCGCTGATCGCGGCCGTGCTCGAATTCATGGTGGTCTGGGGCTGGCACCTGCCGCTTTTGCACGCGACGGCGCATCATTCGCAGCCCGTCTTCGTTCTCGAGCAGGGGAGCTTCCTGCTGGCCGGGCTGGTGGTCTGGGCCGGCTGCCTGCGCGCCGCGCATCCCCTCGCCGGGGCGGGGGGGCTGCTGCTGACCTCGATGCACATGACGCTTCTGGGTGCGCTGCTGATCCTCGCGCCGCGCGATCTCTACGCCGCGCAGCTCGGGTTGCTGCCGCAGCTGTCCGCCCAGCAGCTCGGCGGCATGATCATGCTCGGCATCGGCACGCCGGTCTATCTCGTGGCGGGACTCGTGCTGACCGCGCGCGCCGTCAAGGAAAGGGAGATCGCGGCATGAAGCAGCGGACGCGGACGGTCCTCTACACGCTCGGCGCGCTCGGCCTCGCGGGGGCGGTGGCCGGCGGTGCCACCGTCGCGCTCGGCCTCTACAACGTCTCGGCCCGGGCCGGGCACTTCGCGCCGGTCTACTGGGCGCTGCACACCACCTATCGCAACGCGGTCGAACTTTATTCCGGGGCGCCGGAGACCCCGGCGCCGAACCTCGACGACCCGGCGCTGATCGAGCTTGGCGCGCGGCATTTCGAAACCGCCTGCGCCATGTGCCACGCCGTGCCGGGCCAGACCCGCAGCGCCACCGTGCGCGGGATGAACCCGGTGCCGCCACATATCGAGGAGGCGGTGGGAACGTGGGACCCCGAGGAGCTGCACTGGATCCTCTACGAGGGGGTCAAGATGTCGGGCATGCCGCAATGGCCCTCGGTACGCGAGGACGACGTCTGGGCCGGCGTCGCCTATCTGCGCGCGATCCAGAACGGCGCGGTGACGCCCGAGCGGCAGGCCGAGCTGACGGCGCGCGAGGAGACCGGCGGCCCCGAGGGCGCGGCCTTCTGCGCCGGTTGTCACGGCGGCACCGAGGCGCATGTGCCGCGGCTCGACATCTTCGACGCGGACTACATCGAGGCGGCGCTACTGGCCTATCGCGAGGGGCGGCGACAGAGCGGGATCATGCAGCACGCGGCCAGCCTGAGCGACCCGGAACAGCTCCGCGAACTGGCGGACTGGTTCGCGGAAGAGGCGCCTGCGCCCGAACGGCGGCGTCACGAGGCCTCGGTCGAGACGCTGGAGACCGGCGCGCAACTGGCACGGGGAGGCGACGACGACGTGCCGGCCTGCACCGCTTGCCACGGCCCCGGCCCGCGCGACCTGTCAGGCTTCGGCGGCGAGGTGCTCGAGGGGAAGTTCCCGCCGCTCGCCGGGCAGGACGAGGCCTATCTGATCACCCAACTCCGGCTGTGGCGCGACGGCGTGCGCGGCGGCACCGAGGCGCATGATCTGATGCGCGTCGCGGCGCAGGAGCTGGAGGAGGCGGAGATCGAGGCGCTGGCGGCCTGGTACGCCGCGCTCGACCCTGCCACCGGAGAGCTCGGGCCGGGTGAAACCGGTGCCTCCGCGCCGAACCCGCTGCGCCAGGCCTCCGATCACTGAAACTGTTGCGAAGCCTGACATTTTGGTGTGTTGCGGCCGAGAGGCGGTGCAGGCAGTAAGCTGCGGGGACCGGGCATCGCAGCCCGGAGGCATCGCTGGGAGGGCGGCATGACGCGGATGATGACGGCAATCGGGGCGCTGCTGATCGCGGGCACCGCGCAGGCGCAGGACGGCGACGCGCTGCTCGCGATGAGCTGGGACGAGATCGTCGAGACCGCGCGCGGCGGCGAGGTCAACATCTTCATGTGGGGCGGCGCCGACACCATCAACGCCTATGTCTCCGATTATATCGGCGGCATTCTTGCGGATGAGTACGACATCACCCTCAACCGCGTGCCGCTGGCCGACACGGCCGAGGCGGTCAACATCGTGCTGGGCGAGGTCGAGGCCGGGGCCGGCATGGACGACGGTGCGGTCGACATGATCTGGATCAACGGCGAGAATTTCCGCACCATGAAGCAGGGCGACCTCGTCTGGTGCGGCTATGTCGACAAGCTGCCCAATGCGAGCCTCGTCGATTTCGAGAATCCCGCCATCGCCAATGATTTCGGGGTCCCGGTCGAGGGCTGTGAGGTGCCCTGGAGCCGGGTGCAGTTCGCCTTTGCGCATGACACCGCCCGCACGCCGGAGCCGCCGCGCTCGATCCCCGAGCTGCTCGACTGGATCGAGGCCAATCCCGGTCGCTTCACCTATCCCGCGCCGCCCGATTTCACCGGCGCAGCCTTCGTGCGCCACGTCTTCACCCATGCGGCGGGCGGGGCGGATGCGCTGGTCGGCCCGTTCGACCAGGAGAAGTTCGACGCGGTGGCGGCGGACACCTGGAAGATCCTGAACGGCATCGAGCCGCATCTGTGGCGCGAAGGGGTGACCTACCCGACCTCGATCACCCAGCTGCAGCAGATGTTCGCCAACCAGGAGGTGGACCTGTTCTTCACCTATGACCCGGCCGAGATCGGCACGGCGGTGGAGAACGGCATCTTCCCCGAGACCGCGATGTCCTATGGGCTGAGCGACGGCACGCTGGCCAACACCAATTACATGGCGATCCCCGTGAACGCCGCCAACAAAGCGGCCTCGATGGTCACGCAGAACCTGCTGCTGTCGGGCGAGGCGCAGCTCAAGAAGGCTCAGCCCGAGATCTGGGGTGCGGCCGCCGTGATCGAGCCGTCGCGCGCCTCGGCCGAGGTGCAGGCGGGTTTCGCGACGCTCGAACGCCACCCCTCGGTGGTTCCGGTCGAAGAGCTGGGGCAGGCGGCGCTGCCCGAGCTTACCCCCGACTGGACCCGCGCGATCGAGGATGGCTGGATCCGCAACGTCGGCAATTGAGGTGATCGGGCGCGGGCATCCATGGCTGTCGCTCGCGCCCGCGCTTTGCGTGATCGCGGTGCTGTTCGGCGGCGGCCTCGTGCTGGGGCTCGCGGGCTCCTTCGGCATGGGGCGCGGCGGCGCCAGCGTGGACGCGTGGATCGCGGTGCTTTCGGAGGGGCGGGTCTGGCGTTCGCTCGGCCTGTCGCTCTGGATCGCCTTCGCCTCGACCGCGCTTGCCTGCCTTATCGGTCTCGGCGCCGCGCTGCTGCTGCGCCGCCGGTTTCCGGGGCAGGGGCTGGCGCGGCTGCTGTTCCAGATCAACCTGACTATCCCGCACGCCGTCGGCGCGCTGGGCATTCTGTGGCTGTTGTCGCAATCGGGCTTCGTCTCGCGGCTGTCGGCGGGCGCCGGGCTGATCGACGGTCCGGCAGGGTTTCCCGCCCTGACGCAGGATCGTTTCGCCATCGGCATCATCGCCCATTACGTCTGGAAGGAAGTGCCCTTCATCGGGCTGATCCTGCTGGCCAACATGCAGTCGCTCGGTGACGATCCCGAAAGCGCGGCACGGTCCCTTGGCGCGTCGCCCTTCGCGGCGATGCGGCTGGTGCTGCTGCCGCTGCTGATGCCGGCGCTGATCCGTGCGGGCGCCATCGTCTTCGCGTTCTCCTTCGGGGCGTGGGAGGTGCCGGTGCTGTTGGGCCAGAGCGCGCCCGTGGCGTTGCCGGTGCTGGCATGGCAGCGCTTCACCGATCCCGACCTCGCGACACGGCCCGAGGCGATGGCGATCGCGATGCTGATCGCGCTGGTGGCGGCGCTGCTCATTCGTGTCGCGATGGTGCGGCGATGAGCGCGCGCTGGCGGCTGGTGCTCGGCCTCATGCTGGTCGTCGCGTCCATGGCGCCGCTGCTGCCGCTCGGGCTGTGGTCGGTGGCGCGGGGTTGGTACTTTCCGCAGATCCTGCCCGCCACATGGACGCTGGAGCCTTGGGCACGGGCGCTGTCGCCACGCTCGGACATTCCCGAAGCCTTCGTGACGACCACCGCCATCGCGCTCGCGGCGGCAGCGCTGTCGCTGGTCTTGGGCATTCCTGCGGGACGGGCGCTGGGACTTTACCGTTTCCGTGGCAAGGCGCTGGTCGAGCTGGCGCTGCTGGCGCCGGTGATCGTGCCGGGCATCGCCGTCGGGCTGGGCATCCACGGCGTGTTCCTGCGGCTGGGCCTGACCAATTCGGCGCTGGGGGTGGTGCTGGTGCATCTGGTGCCGACGCTGCCCTATGTGATCTTCGTGATGTCGGGCGTCTTCGCCAATTACGACGCCGCCGCCGAGGCGCAGGCGCGCAGCCTCGGTGCCCGGCCGCTGCAGGTGCTGTGGCACGTGATGCTGCCGGCGATCGCGCCGGGCGTCGCGGTGGCCGGGCTCTTCGCCTTTCTCGTGTCGTGGTCGCAATACATCCTGACGCTGACCATCGGCGGCGGGCGGGTGGTGACGCTGCCCCTGCTGCTCTATGCGCAGGCCGGTGCGGGGCGCAACGACCAGGCCGGGGTGCTGGCGGTGCTGAGCCTCGCGCCCGGTCTCGTCATCCTCGCGCTGGTGGCGCGCCGGATCACCGGGCGCGGCGTGATGATCGGGGGCGCGGGATGACAGGATTGACGCTCGACCGGCTGTCGCTGCGCCATCCCGGCGCGGCGCGGCCCGCGCTGGAGGAACTGTCGCTCGAGATGGCGCAGGGCGAGATGCTCGCGCTGCTCGGCCCCTCGGGCTGCGGCAAGACCACGGCGCTTCGGGTCGTCGCGGGACTGATCCAACCGGATTCCGGCGACGTGCGCTTCGACGGAGCATCGGTTCTGCACCTCCCGCCCGAACGGCGCGAGGCGGTGCTGGTGTTCCAGTCGGGCCAGCTCTTCGCGCATATGGACGTGGCCACCAATGTCGGCTTCGGGCTGCGGATGCAAAGACGGCCCCGGGCCGAGATCGCTGAGCGCGTCGCCGAGGCGCTCGACCAGGTTCAGCTGCGCGACCTCGGCCATCGCCAGCCGCACGAGCTGTCTGGCGGGCAGCGGCAGCGCGTGGCACTGGCCCGGGCGCTGGTGCTCAAGCCGGGCCTGCTGCTGCTCGACGAGCCGCTGTCGTCGCTCGACGCCCATCTGCGCGGCGAGATGCGCGGGCTGATCCGGAGGCTCCAGCGCGAAACCGGCATCACCACGCTGGTCGTGACCCACGACCAGGAGGAGGCCGCGGTGCTGGGCGACCGGGTGGCCCTGATGCTGGGCGGCCGCATCCGCCAGGTCGGCGCCGGCGCGGCGCTTTGGAACCGGCCCGCCGATCTCGACGTGGCGCGCTTCTTCGGCGGCTGCAACTTCATCCCCGGCCGGTCGGCCGGCGGGCGGTTCGATTGCCCGCTGGGGCAGCTCGCGCTGCCGCCGGGGGCGCCCGAAGGCGAGGGCTGCCTGACGTTGCGGCCAGAGGCGATCGAGCCGGGCGAAGGGCCGAACGCGGTGACGGTGCAGGTGCTCGAGACGCGGTTCGAGGGGCTGCTGACCCGGATCACCGCCGAGGCGGGCGGGCTGCGGCTAGAGGCCCTGATGCGGGCGGGCGCGGCGCGCGGCGCGGCACCGGGGCGCGCGCTGCGCTGGCGGCTGCCGGCCGAGGCGCTCTGGGTGCTGCCCGGTGTCTGACCCTGACACATTGCCGCACGACCAAGTGAGAGCGCCGGCAGTGACGCGACGCGGCGCGACTGCTAGCCTCGCGGCTTACAAGGAGGCCCGATGTTCTCAGCCGAAATGATCCTCGACGCGACCCTGCTGCCGGCGATGATGATCGCCCTGTCGGCCGGGCTGCTGTCATTCCTCAGCCCCTGCGTTCTGCCGATCGTGCCGCCCTATCTTGCCTATATGGGCGGGGTGTCGGTGACCGAGCTGTCGGCGCCGGCGCGCGACCGGCGGCGGGTGATGACCGCGGCGCTGTTCTTCGTTCTGGGCCTGTCGACGGTGTTCCTGCTGCTCGGGGTCGCCTTCTCGGCGCTGGGCCGCGCGCTGCTGCAGTTCCAGGACTGGTTCAACCTGATCGCCGGGGTCACCATCATGGTGTTCGGCGCGCATTTCACCGGCGTGATCCGCATCCCGTTCCTCGATCGCGAGGCGCGTCTTTCGGGCGGTGACCGCGGCGGGTCGGCCTTTGGCGCCTACGTGCTGGGGCTGGCCTTCGCCTTTGGCTGGACGCCGTGCCTCGGTCCGATCCTCGGCACCATCCTCGGTCTCGCCGCGACCGAGGCCGACGTCACGCGCGGGGCGCTGCTGCTGGCGATCTACGCCGCCGGGCTGGGCATTCCCTTCCTGCTCTTCGCCGCCTTCTTCCCGCGCCTGACCGGCGTCATGGGCTGGATGAAGCGGCATATGGGCCGGATCGAGCGGACCTCGGGGCTGTTGCTGTGGACGGTCGGCCTGATGATGCTGACCGGGCAGTTCTCGGATTTCAGCTTCTGGCTGCTCGAAACCTTCCCGGCGCTGGCCGCGCTCGGCTGACGCCCCGGATGGGCCTTATGGACGCCCGTTTCCTCCTCTAGTCTGGGCCCGAGAGGAGAGCGGCGATGGATGGATCGACAACCGGGCGGGTGCGGCGACGGATCGTGTTCTACGTGCCGGGCTTCGATCCCATCCATCCGAGGCGCTATCGCGAGCTCTACCGCCGCGAGGCGGCCGCTCAGGCGGAAATCTCGGACATCGACATCGCTTTGACGGCGGCGCAGGGGCGCCGTTTTGGCTGGGACGTGACGGCGCGGATCGAGGGCGCCGAGGTGCGCTCCGAATTCGAGGTGCTCGTCTGGTCGGACATCGTGCGTGACCAGATGCGCGGCGGCGTGGTCGCGACCTATCTCCAGCTCCTCCGCACGGCCTGGACCTATATCGCCTCGGGCGCGCTGCGCCGATTGATGCGACTGCGCAAGGGGCCGGTGATCGCCGCGCTCTACCCGGTGGCGATGCTGCTCATGCAACTCGGCCTCGCGCTGGCCGCGGGCGCGCTGGCGGGGCGCGCGGCGGCCTGGGGCGCGACGCGGCTGGGGGTGCCGGGTGCGATCGCCTACTGGCCCGTGCTGATGGCGGTGTGCTGGGCGCTGCTGGAGTGGTTCCGGCGACACGATCGCCGCTTCTTCGCCTATTACCTGATGCATGACTACGCCTTCGCCGCGCGCTGGGGCGGGGCCAATCCGGACGCGCTCGAAGCGAGGCTGGCGCTGTTCGAAAACCGGATCGCGGCGGCGCTGCGCGCGGATGTCGACGAGGTGCTGGTGGTCGGACACTCCTCCGGCGCCCATCTCGCCGTCTCGGTCCTGTCGGACCTCATCCGCGCCGGGCGGCGGCCCGAGGGCGGGCCGAGCCTCGGCTTCCTGTCGCTGGGGCAGGTGGTGCCGATGATGTCCTTTTTGCCGCGCGCGGCGCGGCTGCGCGCCGATCTCGCATATCTGAGCGCGCGGGACGAGCTTGCCTGGGTCGACGTCACCGCACCGGGCGATGGTTGCGCCTTCGCGCTGTGCGACCCGGTGGCCGTTTCAGGCGTGGCGCCGGACCATCAGCGCTGGCCGCTGGTGATCTCGGCGGCCTTCACGCAGACGCTCAGCCCGGCGCGTTGGCGGCAATTGCGCTGGCGCTTCTTTCGGTTGCATTTCCAGTATCTCTGCGCCTTCGACCGGCCCGGTGATTACGACTATTTCCGCGTCACCGCCGGTCCGCTGACGCTGGCGGACCGCTTCGCGGGACGCGCCGCCTCACGCTCCGCGATCCGCCGCGCCCTGTCGCCGCACGTCACCACCGCCGCATGAGCCCGCTGCCGCCCAAACCGGTGCCGCGCGCGGCCCGGGTGTCGCTGTGGCGACATCTGCGCCTGTTCAGGGTCGACATTCTCTCGGCCCAGCCGGCGCGGCTCTACCGCGCCTGGATGGCCGACTTCCGCACGCCGTTCTTCCGTTCGGTGATGGTCAACGACCCGGCGCTGCTGCGGCTGGTGCTGAAGGAGCGGCCGCGCGACTTTCCGAAATCCGACCGGATCGCCGCCGGGCTGCGGCCGCTGCTCGGTCATTCGGTCTTTCTCACCAATGGCGAGCAGTGGGAGCGGCAGCGGCGGATCATCGATCCGGCCTTTGAGGGCGGACGCCTGCGCGAGAGTTTCGCCGCGATGCTGGCCGCCGGGGAGGCGGCCGCCGCACGGCTTGCGCCGCTGGCCGATGGCCGTCCGGTCGATATCGAACCGCAGGCGAGCCATGCCGCAGCCGACGTGATCTTTCGCACGCTGTTCTCGATCCCGATCGAGCATGAGGTGGCGGCCGCCACATTCGCCGCCTTCCATGCCCATCAACGCAGCCAGCCGCTTCTCAACCTCGCGGCCTTCGTGAAGGGGCCGAGCTGGATGCCCCGGCTGCATTCGCGCCGAACGCGGGCCACGGCGCGCGAGATCCGGGCGCTGATCGCCGGGTTGGTCGAGGCACGGGCGCGGGACATCGCCGAAGGCCGCGCGCCATCGGACCTCGCCACCAAGATCATGACCACGCCCGACCCGGAGAGCGGCGAAACGTTCTCCTCGTCCGAGATGGTCGATCAGGTGGCGATCTTCTTTCTCGCCGGGCACGAAACCAGCGCGGCGAGCCTGGCCTGGACGCTCTATCTGCTCGCGACGCATCCCGAGTTGCAGGAGCGCGCCGCCGAGGAGGCGAGGGGGTTCGACGGGACATTCTCGGCGCTGTCTGGGCTGAGGCTGATCCGCGACGTCACGCGCGAGGCGCTGCGGCTCTACCCGCCGGTACCGATGATGGTGCGCGAGATGACGCGCCCGGAGCGGTTCCGCGACCGGGCACTCGGACGCGGCACGCAGGTGGTGCTGTCGCCATGGCACCTGCATCGGCACGAACGGCTCTGGCGCGATCCGGACGTCTTCGATCCCGATCGCTGGAGCAGGCCCGAGGCCAGGGAGAGCGCCCGCGCGGCCTATATGCCGTTCAGCGCCGGTCCCCGCGTTTGTCCCGGCGCGGGCTTTGCCATGGCCGAGGCGGCGGTGCTGCTGGCGGCGCTGCTGCGGCGCTATCGCTTCGAGCCGGTCGAGGGCGACGTTCCGGTGCCGGTGGCCCAGCTGACGGTCCGATCGAAAGGCGGGATCAGGTTGCGGGTGACCGAGCGGGGTCAGGGAAACCCCTGAGGTCTGCCAGTTCGTAAGCGGGGAAAGGGGCGGCGTGCGGCGTGGTGTGAGGCCCAAGTCGGCCAATTCTGGCAGGGCGGTCAGGCCTCGACCCGGCGCGTCGCCCTCAGCGTTGCATGAAATGCCGAAGCACGAAGACCCGGATCGCCGAGGCGAGGCCGACATCGCCCCGGGCCTCGTCGATCTCGGCCGCCAGCCCGTTGATGGTTCGCCCCTCGGTCGCGGCGATGTCGCGGAAGGCGCGCCAGAACACGTCTTCCAGCGAAACGCTGGTGCGGTGCCCGTGCAGCGTCAGCGATCGCTTGACCGGGCGCCCGTCACTCATCGCGGCGATGCTGGTCGAGCCGCTTCGCCGCCGCTTCGGCCTCGGCCGCGTCACGAGACTTCTCGGCCTTGGAGCGGCCGAACTTCGCGGCATTGACGTCGGCACGGGCCCGTTTTTCGGCCCGCGCCTTCTGCTTCCTGAACTGGTTCAGGTTCACCGGCTTCATTTCGGGCCGATCATCTCCTCGGGGCGCACCACGCGGTCGAAGGTCTCGGCATCGACGAAGCCGAGGTTGATCGCCTCTTCCTTCAGGGTCGTGCCGTTCTTGTGCGCGGTCTTGGCGACCGTGGTGGCGTTGTCATAGCCGATGGTCGGCGCCAGCGCGGTGACCAGCATCAGGCTCTCGCGCATCAACTTGCCGATCCGCTCCTCGTTGGCCTCGATTCCCGCGACGCAGTTGTCTGTGAAGGCCACCGCCGCATCACCGATGAGTTGCATCGACTGCAGCACGTTGTAGGCGATCATCGGCTTGTAGACGTTGAGCTCGAAATGGCCCTGCGACCCGGCAAAACCCACAGCCGCGTCGTTGCCCATGACATGGGCGCAGACCTGCGTCAGCGCCTCGCACTGGGTCGGGTTGACCTTGCCGGGCATGATCGAGGAGCCGGGCTCGTTCTCGGGCAGCATCAGCTCGCCCAGGCCGCAGCGGGGGCCGGAGCCCAGGAGGCGGATGTCGTTGGCGATCTTGAACAGCGAGCCCGCGACCACGCGCAGCGCGCCCGACATCTCGACCATCGCGTCATGCGCGGCCAGCGCCTCGAACTTGTTCGGCGCGGTGACGAAGGGCAGGCCGGTGATCTTCGCCATGTTCTCGGCCACGGTCTCGCCCCAGCCCTGCGGCGTGTTGAGCCCGGTGCCGACGGCGGTGCCGCCCTGCGCCAGCTCGTAGATCGCCGGCAGCGCCGCCTTGACGCGGCGGATGCCCATCGCGACCTGGTGGGCGTAGCCGCCGAACTCCTGGCCCAGCGTCAGCGGCGTCGCGTCCATGGTGTGGGTGCGGCCGATCTTGATGATGTCCTTGAACGCCTCGGCCTTGGCCGCCAGCTCTGCGTGCAGCTTCTCCAGCCCCGGCAGCGTCACGTCGCGCGCGGTGGTGGCGACGGCGATGTGCATCGCGGTCGGGAAGGTGTCGTTCGACGACTGGCCCATGTTGACGTGGTCGTTGGGATGCACCGGCTCCTTGGAGCCGATCGTGCCGCCGAGGATCTCGATGGCGCGGTTCGAGATGACCTCGTTGGCGTTCATGTTCGACTGGGTGCCGGAGCCGGTCTGCCAGACGACGAGCGGGAAGTGATCGTCGAGCTTGCCGGCCACAACCTCGGAGGCGGCCTGGATCATCGCGTCGGCGAGCTTCGAATCGAGCTTGCCGCGCGCCTTGTTGGCCTCGGCGCAGGCCTGCTTGATGACGCCCAGCGCGCGGACGATCGCCACCGGCTGCTTTTCCCAGCCGATCGGGAAGTTCATGATCGAGCGCTGGGTCTGCGCCCCCCAATAGCGGTCCGAGCGGACCTCGAGCGGGCCGAAGCTGTCGGATTCGGTGCGGGTGGGGCTGGTCTGGCTCATCGCGATCTCCCTGGTATGCAGTCGCATGCCATCTACCGCGTGGGCCGCCCTCTGGGCAATCGTCTAAATGCCGGTGCTCAGGACTTGCGGAAGCTGTCGAGGCTGACGACCTGCGCGGCGCCCTTCTTCGCGGGCTCCTCCTCGGGCTCGGCCATCTCCTGCATCGGCGCCTCTTCGTCCTCGTCCTCCTCCTCGTCGTCCTGCGTCTCGAAGCGCAGGCCGAACTCGACCGAGGGGTCGACGAAGGTGCGGATGGCGTCGAAGGGGATGTAGAGCGGCTCCGGGCTGTCACCGAAATTCAGAGTGATCGAGAAGCCCTCGGAGGTGACAGAGAGACCGTCGAACCAGTGCTGGATGACGATGGTCATCTCGCCCGGATAACGATCGGACAGCCAGTCGGCGATCTCCACGTCGGGATGCATGGTGTCGAAGGTGATGAAGAAGTGGTGCTTGCCCGGCAGGCCTTCGGCCGCGACGCGCGACAGCACCTCCTGGATCAGCCCGCGCATCGCCCGATGCATGAGGTTTCCATAGTCGATCGAGCGATTGGCAGGCCGGGTCACGTTGCGTCATCCTTTAACGTTCGGGCCAAGCATAGGGGATTCGATGCTGGATGAAAGGGGGTCCGGCATCCTGTGGCGGCGCGAGCCCGCCGATGAGCTGCACCAGCTCCCGGCGCAGTTTCAGCCGGATCGCACGCGGGTAGTCGCGGTGGCCCCGCGCGGTGATGACGAAGCCGTCCCGCGTGGCGACGCGATTGCGGTAGAAGCCGGTGATGGCGAGGCCGAGGCTTTCGATCGCGAGCCCGTTGACGGTCACGCCCATCGCCTGTGCCCGGCGCTGCGCCGCGCCGACATCGCCGCCGTCATTGGGGGTGCCATCGCCCGAGACGTCGACCACACGGCGATGGCAGGCGGGCGCGACGGCAAAGAGGTCGAGCGCGGCGTCGAGCGCCTCGGCCGGGGCGGTGCCGCCCATGACGAAAGCGCGCGGCGTGGTCCGGACCGAAGTAGCGAGCGCCATGAGGGCAGCCCGGCCGCGCGGTTGAACCCAAGGCTGTGTGACGACCTGCTGGCGCGAATCCGACCATTGCAGCACCGCGATCGCGACCTGTCCCGAAAGCACGGCCTCGGCCACCACCGGATCGGTCAGCGCGTCGGCCAGCCCGTCGACCTGCAGCCGGTACTCGGCCTCGTCGACGGAGTTCGACACGTCCATCGCCAGCACCAGCGCCGTGTCGCAGGCGCCAGCCATAGCGGGCCACAGCGCGCAGCCGAGGGCGAGGAACAGCCGGAGCATGACCCATGCTGCACCGGGCCGAGGCGCGGCGGCAAGCGTCTTGTCCCGTCAGGGTGAATCTCGGCGGAGGGAGGAAGTGCAGGCTTCTGTTGCCAGGTGCCTGCGAACCCCGCCTAACGCGGCTAGGCGCTAGGGCTTAAGTTTCGGCGGACCGAGACTGCTTAAGCAGCCACAGCCATTGCCGGAGCACGGTTGTCGTTGGCAACTGTACATATCGGACCGATAACGGTGGTACCTCACCGGGACAAAGCCATCCTCTTTACACGTTCGTCGATCCTATTTCGGCCCCATCTGCCCCCAACGAGGGATGATTGGTGGAGCCGCCGGGTACCGCCCCCGGGTCCGATCCGCTTATTACAGGCGCGTTTATGTCCATAGTTCCACGAGGGAACGGGTCGAATATAGGTGCGGGCGCGGGCGATGAAAAGGGGGGGCGGGACCGAAAGCCTTGGCTCTCGACGCACCGGGTCGCATAGCATTCCGGCATGCGCATTTCGGTGGCCGCGATCCGCGCGCGCCGGTAGCCTGACCGGATGAACGAGACATCCTCCCTCACCATCCGCGCGGCCGAGCCGGGCGACGCGGCGGCGCTGACCGCGATGACGAACCTGCCCGGCGTGCGGCACGGCACGCTGCAACTGCCATTCGGCCCCAATGCGCGGCTCGAACAACGCTTGGCGGCCGGCCGCGAGGATCATCTGCTGGTCGGGGTGATCCGCGACGCGACCGGCGCCGAAGAGATCGTGGCCCATGGCGGGTTGTTGCCCCGCCAGAGGCGCAGGGCGCATGTCGGCGAGATCCTCCTGATCGTGCATGACGATCATGTCGGCCGAGGCCACGGTACTGCGATGCTGCGGGCGCTTCTCGATCTTGCCGATCACTGGCTCGGGCTGCGCCGCCTCGAACTCGAGGTGAACACCGACAACGTGGCCGCGATCCGGCTCTACGAGCGGCACGGATTCGAGATTGAGGGCACCAAGCGGGGCGACACGCTGCGGGCGGGCGAGCTGATCGACTGCCACATCATGGGGCGGCTGCGCGAGGCGCCGCGTCTGGCACAGACCCCCGCGTCGGACATTCGGTGACCGGGGCCGCGATCGCGGCCCCGACCATGTTTCGTTAAGAAAGGCTCAGAAGCCCGACTTGATCATCTCGAAGGTCTCGGCGTGCTGCTCGCGCCGCTCGTTGGGAATCGACAGCTGCGCCAGCACCGGCGCGTCGATCGGGGCGATGCCCGACGCCTCGAGCGTCGCTTCGTCGATCTCGCCCAGCGCGGCGGCGTTGGCCGAACCGAAGCCCGCCTCGAGCAGCGGCATCGCCGCTTCGGGCGCCAGCATCGCATTGATGTAGTCATAGGCCTGGTCTTCGGAGCCCGGCGCGTCCTTCATGTTGACGTAGCCGCACAGCCACAGCGATGAGCCTTCCTCGGCCTCGCGCTCGAAGCCGATCGGGCGGCCTTCCTCGACCATGGTCGGGTAGGTCTCGTTCCATGCCCAGCTCACCAGCACCTCGCCGGTGGCCATCAGCTGGCTCAGCTCGGCCGGGTCGGTCCAGTAGGTGCGCAGGTTGGGATGAACCTCGCGCAGCCAGTTCGCCGCCGCCTCGAACTGCTCGTCGGTGGCTTGGGTCCAGTCGGTGGTGCCGGTGGCGAGATAGGCCAGGGCGAAGGCGTCGTCGACGTTGTCGGGCAGCGCCATGCGGCCCGCATAGGCGGGGTTCTTGAACACCTCGAGCGTGGCGACGTCCTCGGCCAGGACCTCGTCGGGATTGTAGGCGATCGCGGTGGAGCCGAAATCGGTGGGGATGAAGAAGACATCGTCGCCACCGGCGCTCACCTGCTGACCGGTGAGGTTGCGGTCGATCGTGTCCCAGGCGTCGATCCGGCTCGTGTCCCAAGGCTCGATCAGCCCGCTCTCGGCCCATTTGGTGACCGAGCCCGCGCAGATATGAGTGATGTCGGCACGGAAGCCCGAGCGCAGTTTCTGGAACGCCTCTTCCTCGTCCCCGAAGAAGGAGAAGCTCGGTTCGCCATGGGTTTCCGAGAAGGCCGGGTGGAAGGCCGGATCCTCGAAGCCGGGATAGTCGAGCACGGTCAGCCCGCCCTCCTGCGAAACGGCGGCGGTGGCGAGGGCAGCGAGCGACGCGGCACCCAAGAGGCGGAACTTGTTCATTCATTGGCTCCCGTTGGCGCCGCGCTGACTGCGCGGCAGGTGGAGCCTAGAAGCGGCCCCGCGCCGCTTCAAGTGCCGTGCGTCACCGCCGATTGCACCATGCCGCGCGACGTGCATTCATGGCCGCCGACAGACGAGACCCGGGGAGGGATGCAGATGTTCAAGGCGCTTTTGGTCGAGAAGGACGAGGCGGGGGCGACCCATGCGGCGGTGCGCGAGCTCGAGGATGACCGGCTGCCCGAGGGCGAGGTCACGGTGGCGGTGGAGTATTCCACGCTGAACTACAAGGACGGGCTGTGCATCGGGCCGGGCGGTGGCCTCGTGCGGAATTACCCGCATGTGCCGGGCATCGATTTCGCCGGCACGGTCGAGGCCTCCGACGACGCGCGTTACAAGCCCGGCGACAAGGTGATCCTCACCGGCTGGCGGGTCGGCGAGGCCTATTGGGGCGGCTATGCCACCCGCGCTCGGGTCAAGGCAGACTGGTTGGTGCCGTTGCCCGAGGGGCTGTCCACGCGCGACACCATGGCCGTGGGCACCGCCGGTCTGACCGCGATGCTCGCGGTGATGGCGCTCGAGCAGCACGGGCTGAAGACCGGGCAGGGGCCGGTGCTGGTCACCGGCGCGGCGGGCGGCGTCGGATCGGTTGCCACGGCGATCCTCGCCTCGCAGGGCCATGAGGTCGCCGCCGTCACCGGGCGCCCCGAGACCGAGGATTACCTGCGCGATCTCGGCGCCGCGTCGATCGTGCCGCGCTCCGAGCTGAACGAGGTCACCAAGAAGCCGCTGGAGAGCGAGCGCTGGGCCGGCTGCGTCGACGCGGTGGGCGGGGCAATGCTGGCGCGTGTGCTGGGGCAGATGAATTACGGCGCCTCGGTCGCGGCGGTGGGCCTTGCGGGCGGCGCCGACCTGCCGGCCAAGGTGATCCCCTTCCTGCTGCGGGGCGTGAACCTCTTGGGCATCGACAGCGTGATGCAGCCCTATGATCGCCGGGTCGAGGCCTGGGAACGGATCGCGCGCGAGTTGCCGATGGAGAAGCTGCGCGCGATGATCCGGCCCGCGCGGCTCGAGGATCTGCCCGAACTCGGGGCCGAGATCCTCAAGGGCCAGGTGCGCGGTCGCGTCGTGGTCGAGGTCGCGGGCTGAGGTCTGTTTCGACACGCCCCGGTTGACCCCGCGCCGCGCCGCGCCGCGGGGTCGCGTTCCATGCTATGATATGACAGACGCACGATTTCTTGACCTCGGGCCTCCGGGCCTAGGTTTTTGCGTGATATCAAGCATTGGGGGTGACGATGACGACGCCGGACACCGATCCAGAGGCTGCGGAGACGACGCGGCTCATCGACGAGACCGACTACGAGGTCGGTCAGGACAACATCCAGACGCAGATCGGGCCATTCGGCCTCGACATCCACAACCCGGTCTTCCTGATCGCGGGGCTGGGGATCGTGGCGTTCGTTCTGGGCACGCTGATGGTGCCGGAGGCCGCGACCTCGGCCTTCAGCAGCCTGCGCGACTGGCTCACCGCCAACTTCTCGTGGTTCTTCATTCTCGGCGGCAACATCTTCGTGCTGTTCGGCCTGCTGCTGATCGTGACGCCGCTGGGCTCGGTCCGGCTGGGCGGCGCCAGCGCGCGGCCTGATTACGGCTATGCCGGTTGGTTCGCGATGCTGTTCGCCGCCGGCATGGGCATCGGCCTGATGTTCTACGGCGTCTCGGAGCCGCTGTCGCATTTCTCCACCTCGGTGGCCGAGGGCGCCGGTTCGCCCGAAAGCTGGGCGCCGCTGTCGGGGGCGCCGGGCGATCCGGAGGCCGCGCGCCGGCTCGGCATGGCCGCCACGATCTACCACTGGGGCCTGCACCCCTGGGCGATGTACGCCGTGGTGGCGCTGGCGCTGGGGCTGTTCAGCTACAATCAGGGCCTGCCGCTGACGATCCGTTCGGCCTTCTACCCGATCTTCGGTGAGCGGGTCTGGGGTTGGACCGGGCACATCATCGACGTGGTCGCGGTCTTCGCGACGCTGTTCGGCCTCGCCACCTCGCTGGGCTTCGGCGCCGAGCAGGCTCTGGCTGGCATGAACTTCCTGTTCGGCACCGGCGATGCGACCGAGGGCGGGCGCTACCTCTTCGGGCTGAGTTACGACAACCCGGTCATCGGCGCCGATGGCGAGGAGGTTGGCCGCACCGGTGCGGGCCTCAAGATCCTGCTGATTCTCGCGATCACCGGCATCGCCACGATCTCGGTCATGGCCGGTCTCGACGGCGGGGTGAAACGCGCCTCCGAGATCAACATGGTGCTGGCCTTCCTGCTGCTGCTCTTCGTGCTGTTCGTCGGCCCGACCGCCGAGATCATCACCGGCTTCTTCGCGGCGTTGTGGGCCTATATCGTGAACTTCCCGGCGCTGAGCCAGCCCTTCGGGCGCGAGGATGCCAACTTCAGCCAAGGCTGGACCGCCTTCTACTGGGCCTGGTGGATCTCCTGGTCGCCCTTCGTCGGCATGTTCATCGCCCGCGTCAGCCGCGGCCGCACGGTGCGCGAATTCATGATCGCGGTGCTGCTCGTGCCGTCGCTGGTCTGCGTGTTGTGGATGACCGTCTTCGGCGGCACCGCGATCACCCAGGTGGTGCAGGACAACTTCCAGGGCGCAGCCGAGGCGGCGCTGCCGGTGCAGCTCTATGAGATGCTGAGCCAACTGCCGCTGACCCAGATCACCTCGCTGATCGGTGTGGTGCTGGTGATCGTGTTCTTCGTTACCTCGTCGGACTCGGGTAGCCTCGTGATCGACACCATCACTTCGGGTGGCAAGGTCGACGGCCCGCTGCCGCAGCGGATCTTCTGGTGCGTGTTCGAGGGTCTCGTCGCGATCGCCCTTCTCCTGGGCGGCGGTCTCGCCGCGCTGCAGGCGATGGCGGTGGCCACCGGCTTCCCCTTCGCCTTCCTGCTGCTGCTGATGTGCGTGGCGATCTTCATCGCGCTGCGGAACGAGCGGAAGAATCCGCTTCCCTGATGTCAAAAGTGGCGGCCTCGGTTTTGGGGCCGCCATCTGCGCGGGCTTTTGCCGCAACGCGGCAAAAGCGCCGGCCGGAGGGGGTTTCCGCCACGGATCGCGCCCCTATCATCCCGCCCCATGATGCTGTTTCAGACATTCTCCGATCTCGGCCTCGGCTGGCTGCCGGCCTGGGCCGTGATCCTGATCGATTTCGGGCTCGCCATCGCGCTGGCCTGCCTCGTCCACGCGCTCATCTACCGCGCGCTGGGGCGCTGGGCGCAGAGCAGCGCGCTGTTCCGCCGCGAACTTGTGCGCCAGACGCGCGGTCCCGCCCGGCTCGGGCTGATCTTCTTCTTCATGGCCCCCGCCGCCGCCGTCGCACCGCTCTCGCCATCGGATGAGCGCGGGCTGCAGCACCTCGTGCTGGTGGGGACGATCCTCCTGGTGGGCTGGGTCGCGCGCGTGGTGCTCGACGTCTGGGCCAAGCTGCATCTGCGCCGCTTCACCCTCGATGCCGAGGACAACCTCCTTGCGCGCAAGCATGTCACCCAGACCAAGATATTCCTGCGCGTCGCCTCTGTATTGATCTCGATCGTCGCCATCGCCGCCGCGCTGATGACCTTCGAGGAGGTCCGCCAATACGGCGTGTCGCTGCTGGCCTCGGCTGGGGCGGCGGGCCTCGTGGCGGGCATCGCGCTGCAGCCGGTGCTCAAGAACCTCTTCGCGGGTATCCAGCTCGCCATGACCCAGCCGATCCGCATCGACGACGCGCTGATCGTCGAAGGGGAATGGGGCAATGTCGAGGAGATCACCTCCACCTATGTGGTGATCCGGATCTGGGACTGGCGCAGGATGATCGTGCCGCTGAGTTACTTCATCGAGCAGCCCTTCCAGAACTGGACCCGCGAGAACTCCACCCTGATCGGCTCGGTGCTGATCTATCTCGACCATTCCGCCCCGATCGACCGGATCCGCGACAAGGCACGCGAGATCACCGAGGCGAGCAAGCTGTGGGACGGCGACGTGTTCAACCTCGCCGTCACCGATTTCCGTGAAAGGGTGATGGAGGTCCGGGTGCTGGCCTCGGCCCGCAATGCCGGGCGCGCCTTCGACCTGCGCTGCGAGATCCGCGAGAAGCTGGTCGCCTGGATCCAGGCCGAGATCCCGTACGCGCTGCCGCGCACCCGCGAGGAGCTGACCGTGCAGACTGGCCATCCCGCGACGGAGGTGCGACGCGACGGCGTGGCTTGATCGAGCGGGCCGGGCGCTAGCTCCGGACCAAAGCGCCGAGGAGTTGCCGATGCCCGATCCGATCCTGCTCTGGTTCCGTCGCGACCTGCGGCTCGCCGATCACCCGATGCTGGCCGAGGCGCAGGAGACCGGCGCGCCGCTGATCCCGGTCTTTCTCCACGACGAGGTGGTCGAAGCGCAGGGCGCCGCGCCGCGGTTTCGCCTCGGCCTCTCGGTCGAGAGCTTCGCGCGCGATCTCGACGCCATCGGAGCAAAGCTGATCCTGCGGCGTGGCCGGGCGCTGGATAGCCTGCGCGCGCTTTGCGCCGAGACCGGCGCGCGCGCCGTCTGGTGGAGCCGCGCCTACGATCCCGGTGCCCGGGCGCGCGACGCGGAGGTGATGGCCGGGCTCGACGCCGAAGGAATCGAGACCCGTGACTTCCCCGGCCACCTGCTGTTCGAACCCGATAGCGTGGAGACCAAGACGGGCGGCTATTACAAGGTCTATACCCCCTACATGAAGGCGGTGCGCGACCGCCTGCCGGATGCGCCGCTTGCCCCGCCTGCGCGGCTGCCCGCGCCCGAAAGCTGGCCTCAGAGCGACCGTCTCGATGACTGGCACATGGCGCGCGGCATGAACCGGGGCGGCGCGGTGGTGACCAAATATCTGGTGGTAGGCGAGAGGGCGGCGCGCGATCGGCTGGATCGCTTCGTCGCGGAGCGGATCGCCGATTACGCCCTCGCCCGCGACCGACCCGACATCGAGGGCACCTCGGGCCTGTCCGAGAACCTCACCTATGGCGAGATCTCGATCCATGCCTGCTACCGGGCCGCGCTGGCGGCGCGCGAGGCCGGCGCCGAGGGGGCGGAGCATTTCCGCAAGGAACTGGTCTGGCGCGACTTCGCCTATCACCTGCTGCATCACACGCCTCGCCTGATCTCGCGCAACTGGCGCGCCGAATGGGACCGGTTTCCGTGGTCGGAGGACGGCGACAGCGCCGAGGCCGCCGCGTGGAAGCGGGGCCGAACGGGCATGGCGCTGGTCGATGCCGCGATGCGCGAACTCTACGCCACGGGGCGGATGCACAACCGCGCCCGGATGATCACCGGCTCCTACCTGACCAAGCACCTGCAGACCCACTGGAAGATCGGCCATGACTGGTTCGCCGATTGCCTCGTCGACTGGGACCCGGCCAACAACGCGCTGGGCTGGCAGTGGATCGCGGGCTCCGGCCCCGACGCCGCGCCGTATTTTCGGGTCTACAACCCCGTGAGCCAGGCCGAGAAGTTCGACCCCGACGGCGCCTATCGCCGCGCCTGGATCGCCGAAGGCCAGGCCGATCCGCCCCAGACCGCCTGCGATTTCCTTGCCGCCGCGCCACGCGCCTGGGGGCTTTCGGCCACGATGCCCTATCCCGAGCCGATCGTCGGCGCGGCCGAGGGGCGCGACCGCGCGCTGGCGGCCTATGCGACGCTGCGTGGCAGCGCTGAAGGAGGCGATGTCACGAACGGGTGACAACTGCGCCGCGATCCGTAAGCTGCTGGAAAGCACGGAGAGTGGCGATGATCCTGACCAGCACCGAGGGCCAGAGCGATTTGCCGCGCTACTTCGCGCAGGTCTTTGCCATGATGCAGGGCATGCGCGGCGGGCGGCTCGACTTCGTGCTGCCGGACGGGCGGCGATTCCGGGCCGAGGGCGCCGCACCCGGCCGCCATGCCGAGATCGCGATCCACGATCCCGACTGCTTTGCCCGGCTGATCCGCGAGGGGGACCTGGGGTTCTCCGAGGCCTACATGGACGGCGACTGGTCGACGCCTGACCTGATGACGCTCCTCGATCTCGCGCATGACGAGGTCGAGACGCTGTTCTACGGCTTTCCGGGGCAGGGCTGGCTGCGCCGGTTGGAGCGGATGCGCCATTGGCTGCGCTCCAACAGCCGGGGCCAGGCGCGGCGCAACATCCGCCACCACTACGACCTCGGCAATGATTTCTACGCGCTCTGGCTCGACCCTTCGATGACCTATTCATCGGCACTGTTCGAGGGCAGCCAGCAAAGCCTCGAGGCGGCGCAACGCCACAAATACGAACGCCTCGTCGACCGGCTGGGCGTGGTGCCGGGCGATCATGTGCTCGAGATCGGCTGCGGCTGGGGCGGTTTCGCCGAATACGCGGCGGGCGAGAGGGGGCTCAAGGTGACCGGGCTGACGCTGAGCGCGGCGCAGCTCGACTATGCCCGCGACCGGATCGCGCGGGCCGGATTGTCCGACCGGGTCGAGCTCAGGCTCGAGGATTACCGCGACGTGCGGGGCAGCTATGACGGCATCGCCAGCATCGAGATGTTCGAAGCGGTGGGTGAGCGTTACTGGCCGGTCTATTTCGACGGGCTGCGCGACCGGCTGCACCCGGGCCGCCGCGCGGCGCTGCAGGTCATCACCCTGCCGGATCACCGCTTCGCGCAGTATCGGCAGGGCGTCGACTTCATCCAGAAATACATCTTCCCGGGCGGCATGCTGCCCAGCCCCGGCATCCTGCGGCGCTTGGCGGAAGAGGCCGGTTTGCGGATGGAGAGCGCGGCCAGCTTCGGCGAGAGCTATTCGCGCACGCTCAGGATCTGGCACGAAAATTTCAACGCTCGCTGGGAAGAGGCACGGGCGCTCGGCTTCGACGCGCGTTTCCGCAGGATGTGGAATTTCTACCTCTGCGCTTGCGCCAGCACCTTTCGCTCTGGCAATTGCGATGTCAGCCAGTTCACGCTGAGCCGACCGGGCTGACCGGACCGCCCGATGCCGCAAGAGGAGACAGACAGATGCCGACCGCCTCGAAGCTCGTGGGCGCGCTGCTCTTCGCCGCGCTGGGATATGTCGTCTCGCTTATCGCCATGCCGCTGCTCGATGATCTCGAGACGATCCCGCGCACGCCCGAGATCAACGCGGTGATCGGGATTGGCATCGGCTGGTTCATGGCCGGTCCGCGCGCCGGCGGCGGCATCGTCGAAGGGCTCAGCAACGGCATCACCACGATGGTGGTCGGGCTACTCGCCGTGCTCCTGGTGCATGGCTCGCTTTACGCGCTGCGCGCCTCGATGCGCGGTCGGCACAGCGACCCCTCCGACACGATCGAGGCGATGGTCGATTTCATGCTGCAAAGCGCGCAGCGGCTGGCGACGCCCGAGGTGATCATCATGCTGCTGGCGGGCGGGGCCGTCATCGGGCTGCTGCTCGAGTTCACGCGCTCGCAGGCGGCCTGACGCATGGACATCTTCGTCTTCGGACCGCTGGCCGATCCGGCGACCTATCTGGCCGTGACCGGCAATCTTCTGGAAGGCCGGCCAGCCCGGCTCGATGGCCATGCCCTGCGCGGCGCGCCGGACGATGTGCCGGGACTCGTGCCCCAGCCCGGCGGCGTGGTCGAGGGCGTCGTGGTGGCGTCGCCGGAGGGCAGGGCGGCCCGACGATTGGCGGCCTACCACTCTGCGCTGGGTGCTGCGCCCCGCATGGCCGGTGTCTCCCCTGCGCAGGGACCGGCTTGCGAGGTCATGCTGCATACCACGACACCGGAGCAGGACGCCCCGGAATGGGACGAGGCGACATGGCGGGCCGGAGCGGCCGCGCGCTGGGCGCTGATGGCGGGCGAGATCGCCGATCATCAACCCCCGCTCGATCCCGCGAGCTTTGCCCGTCAACGGGGCATGATCGCAGCCCGGGCCGATGCGCGCCGGCGTGCCGCCGCCGAACCGGCTCCCGCCGAACTGCGCCATCCGGCGCGCCCAAACGACAGCGAGTGGCGCGAGGTTGCGCCGCCCGCAGGCCAGTTCTTCCGTTTGTCGCAGATGCGGCTGTCGCATCGCCGCTTCGACGGCGGCAGGGCCGAGGATCTGCCGCGCGAGGTGCTGGTCGGCGTCGATGCGGCGCTGGTGCTGCCCTACGATCCGCGGCGCGACCGGCTGCTGATGGTCGAGCAGTTCCGCAGCGGCCCGGCCCGGCGGGGGGCGGCCAACCCGTGGTGCCTCGAGCCGGTGGCGGGGATCGTCGACGCGGGCGAGAGCCCCGCCGAGGCGGCGCTGCGCGAGACCCGCGAGGAGGCGGGGCTGACGCTCGGGGCAGATCGGCTGATCCCGATCTTCGCCGGCTATCCCAGCCCCGGGTCGAGCACCGATTACTTCCACTGCTTCCTCGCCCTCGCCGATCTGCCGCAGGCCGAGGGCTGGCATGGCGGGCTGGAGGAGGAGCATGAGGATCTGCGGCTGCATGTCGTGGGCTTCGAGCGGGCGATGGCACTTGCCGCCACGGGAGAGATCGACGTGCTCCCGATGCTGGCCATGCTTCACTGGCTCGCACAGAATCGTGCGCGACTGCGCGCCGAGGCGGGAATGCGGGATGCTTGAGTTCCCGGCGCTCCCTGCCTATTGCTCGGGCAGAACAGGAAAGGCCGCCAAATGGACATCAAATCCGACCTCGCCGCCGCCGTCGGCAACACACCCCTGATCCGGCTGCGTGCCGCCTCCGAGGCCACGGGCTGCGAGATCCTGGGCAAGGCCGAGTTCCTGAACCCCGGCCAGTCGGTCAAGGACCGCGCCGCGCTGTGGATGATCCGCGACGCTGTCGCGAAGGGCACGCTCAAGCCCGGCGGCACCATCGTCGAGGGTACCGCCGGTAATACCGGCATCGGTCTCGCGCTGGTGGGCGCCTCGATGGGCTTCAAGACGGTCATCGTCATCCCCGAGACCCAGAGCCAGGAAAAGAAGGACATGCTGCGGCTCGCCGGGGCCGAACTGGTGCAGGTCCCCGCCGCGCCCTACCGCAATCCGAACAACTATGTCCGCTATTCCGGCCGCCTCGCCGAGGAGCTGTCCAAGACCACGCCCGAGGGCGTCCTCTGGGCCAACCAGTTCGACAACGTAGCCAACCGGCAGGCGCATATCGACGCTACCGGCCCGGAGATCTGGGAGCAGACGCAGGGCAAGGTCGACGGCTTCGTCTCCGCGGTGGGCACCGGCGGCACGCTGGCAGGCGTCGGCATGGCGCTTCAGCCCAAGGGCGTGAAGATCGCGCTGGCCGATCCTGAAGGCGCGGCGCTGCACAGCTTCTACACCACGGGCGAGCTGAAGGCCGAAGGCGATTCGATCACCGAGGGCATCGGCCAGGGCCGGATCACCGCCAATCTCGAGGGCTTCACCCCCGATTTCAGCTACAAGATCCCCGACAGCGAAGCGCTGCCGATCGTGTTCGATCTGCTCAAGCATGAGGGGCTCTGCCTTGGCGGTTCGTCCGGCATCAACATTGCCGGTGCGATTCGTCTCGCCCGCGAGCTCGGGCCGGGCCATACCATCGTGACGGTGCTGTGCGATTACGGCACACGCTACCAGTCCAAGCTGTTCAACCCCGATTTCCTCAAGGCGAAGGGCCTGCCCGCGCCGGACTGGCTCGACCGGGGCCCGTCTTCGATCCCGGGCGTCTTCGAGGACGCATGAGCGCCCCATCCTTCGCGGCCCGCGAGGGTGCGCGCCTGGCTCGGCGGCTGATGCTGCCGATCTGGCTCGTCATCGCGGCCGGACCCGTCGTCGCGCAAGGGATCGACCCGGCGCCCGGCGGGCTTTTCGACGCGCCCGAGGCGGCGCAGGAGGCGACCGATCCGGTGCCGTCCGACGCCCCGGCGGCAACCGTCGAAGAGGCGCTGAGCCCCGAGGTCGCCGAGGCCGAGGGCGAGCCGGCCGAAGGCGAGACCGCGCCGGCGGAGGGGGAGGCGGATGCCGAGCCTCTCACCCCCGCGACCGCCTATGGCCCGGAAACGCCGAGCCTGCCGGGCAGCGGCCCGCTGGCGCAGGTGCTGGCCGAGAGCGGCGTGGACTGGGATAGCTGGGAGCGCACCGCGGCGCGCAGCGCGGCGGTGTCCGAGCGCGGGCAGGGATCCGATTTCGCCCTGCAGCGCCTGCGGACCGATCTCGTGGTCTGGCGCGACCGGTTCCAGCAGGCGCGCAGCGCCAATTCGGCGCGAATCGCGACCGTCGAAGCGCAGCTGACCGCGCTGGGCGCCGCGCCCGAATCCGGCGCCGAGGACGATGCCGTCGCCGAGCGCCGCGCAGCCCTCAGCCAGGATCTGATGCGCCTGCGCGCGCCGATCCGTCTCGCCGACGAGGCCTATGCCCATGCCGACGGTCTGATCCGCGAGATCGACCGGCTGATCCGCGAACGCCGTGGCGCCGCGCTCGGCAATCGCGGTCCTTCACCGCTCAATCCCGCGCTCTGGCCCGGTGCGCTGGTTGTGGCCTTCGAGCGGGCCGAGGCGCTGGGAACCGAGCTGCTGGCGCGATGGACCACGCCGGGACTGCGCGAGGCCACGATCGCGGCGCTGGTGCAGGCACTGCCGCTGGCGCTCGCGGGCGGCTTGCTGATGCGGGCCGGGCAATGGGCGCGGCATCTGCGCCGCCGGATCCTCGAGGCCGACCGGCGCGGCTCGCGGGCCTTGGGCTTTGCGGTTTCTCTCGGACAGGTCGGGCTGCCCTTCGCGGGTCTCGTTCTGATCGCGCAGGCGCTCGAACGGCTGGGTCTCGACGGGCCACGCGCGGGCGCGCTGCTGGTGGCGTTGCCGGTCGCGGGTCTGTCGGTGCTGCTCGCCCGCTGGATGGCCGGGCAGTTCTTCGGCCCGGAGGCGGCGCAGCCGATCGCGGGCATCGCCATCCATCGCCAGAACCGGGCCCGCCGCTGGGTGATGTGGCTCGGCTGGGCGATCGCCTTCGAGCAGCTGTCGCAGGCCGCGATCACCAGCGCCGACGCCCCCGAGGGCGCGGTGGCGGCGCTCTACCTGCCGCTGCAGCTCTTGGTGGCGGTGCCGCTGTTCCTGCTGGGGCGGACCCTGGCGGGGGTGACGCATGACGCCGAAACCAGCCCGCCCACGCCGCAACCCGAGAACGCGCGGCGCGACACCACCGGCTTCCGGCAGACGCTGCTGTCGGTGCTCGGCAAGGTCGCGATGGTGGTGGCGGTGCTGGCGCCATTGGTGTCTGTGCTGGGCTTCGCGGCATTGTCCGAGGCGATCCTGGTGCCGGCGATCAAGACCATGATGCTGATCGGGGTGCTGGTGCTGCTGCAGCGGCTGGTCTTCGACGTCTGGACCGTTGCGACCGGCTCCGAGGATCTGGCCCGCGACGCGCTGGTGCCGGTGCTGATCGGGCTGTTCCTGATCCTTGCCGCCGCGCCGGTGCTGGCGCTGATCTGGGGCGCCCGGCCCGAGGATCTGGCCGAGGTCTGGACCCGCTTCCGCGAGGGCTATTCCTTCGGCGAGACGCGGCTACAGCCGACCGACCTGCTGTGGCTGCTGGTCGTGTTCGTGGTCGGCTACACGCTGACGCGCCTGGTCCAGCGGGCGCTGCGCTCGGTGGTGCTGCCACGCACCAAGCTCGATCTCGGCGGCCAGAACGCCGTCGCGGTCGGCTTCGGCTATGTCGGCATCACCACGGCGGCGCTGCTGGCGATCACCACCGCCGGCCTCGACCTATCGAACCTCGCCATCGTCGCCGGTGCGCTCTCGGTCGGCATCGGTTTCGGCCTGCAGAACATCGTGTCGAACTTCGTCTCGGGGATCATCCTGCTGATCGAACGGCCGATCGGCGAGGGCGACTGGATCGAGGTCGGCGGTCAGTCGGGCTATGTGCGCGACATCTCGGTGCGCTCGACCCGGATCGAAACCTTCGACCGGACCGACGTGATCGTGCCCAACGCCGATCTGGTGTCGAACCAGGTGACCAACTGGACCCGCGGAAACTCCGTCGGTCGGGTGATCGTGCCGGTCGGCGTCGCCTATGGCAGCGATCTGGAAAAGGTGCAGTCGATCCTGCGCGACATCGCCGAAGACCACCCGCTGGTGCTCGCCAACCCGGCACCGGCGGTGCTGTTCCGCGCCTTCGGGCCCTCCAGCCTCGACTTCGAGATCCGGGCGATCCTGCGCGACATCAACTTCGTGGTCGCGGTGCAGTCCGAGATGAACCACGAGATCGCGCGCCGTTTCAAGGCGGAGGGGATCGAAATCCCGTATCCGCAGCGGGATCTGTGGATCAAGAACCCCGAGACGCTGCGCCCGGTGGCGCCGGGCGACGAAAGCTGAGGCCGGGGCGGCCGGTTGGCGGCATCTCCGCTACTCGGCCGCCTCGCGACGCTGTTCGCCTTCGCGGCGTTCGGTCTCGGGCTCTGGCAGCCCCTCGCGCGACAGCAGGATCGCGATCGGCCGGAGCACCGGGATCTCCGAGCAGACGATCATCGCCGCCACGGTGATCGGCACCGACAGGAACATGCCCGGGATGCCCCAGACCGCGCCCCAGAAGGCGAGGCTGATGATGATCCCGAAGCTCGACAGCCTGAGCGCCCGGCCCATCATCATCGGGTCGAGCACGTTGCCGTTGATGAACTGGATCACCCCGGTGATCGCGAAGATCGCCGCGGTGGTGCGCGGATCGCCGAGCTGGACGTAGGCCACTAGCGCCACCAGCGCCGTGGCGACGATCGAGCCGATATTGGGGATGTAGTTCAGCAGGAAGGTGAGGATGCCCAGCGCCACGGCGAGCTCCAGCCCGAACAGCCCGGCCAGCGCCCAGACCATCACCCCGGTCATCAGCGACACCAGCGTCTTGACCGCGAGGTAGCGGTTCACCCGACGGATGATCGAGCCGATGATCCGACCGACCCGGTCGGCCTGCACCGGGTCGCCGACGAAGTTCACCAGCTTGGTCGAGAACCAGACTCGTTCGGCGAAGAGGAAGCCGACGAAGAGGATCACCAGCACGGTGCCCTGCATCAGGTTGCCGGCCTGGCTCGCGAAGGCGCGGATATAGCCGCCCAGCTCGATCGTGCTGACCGAGTTCAGCACCGCCGCCTCGGTGCTCTCGCCTGCCCATGAGAACAGCGCCGCGATCGCCTCTGGCGCCCGGTCGACATAGCTCAGCGTGGTGATCAGCACGGTGTTGACCTGCGCCAGCACCACGGAGGTGAGGAGCAGCAGCGCCGCGGCGATGGCCACGACCGCGGCGATCGAGGCGAGCCAGTTCGGAATCGCGAGCGGTCCGATGCGGGCGCGGGCGATGAAATTGATCGCGTCGCTCATCAGCGAGAAGATGACGATGGCGGTGACCAGCGAGATCAGCAGGAACCGCGCCTGCACCAGCAGGAACAGCACCACCGCGAAGGCGATGATGATCAGCGCCACGTCCTGGATGCGGTGCGGATCACGCGGGCCGCGCAGCCGATCCGGGTCGGAGCGCCTCGCGGGCAGGGGGGGTCGGGTCATCTGAGCGGCGTTCTCGTCGTCGTGCTTGCCGCCACAGTATGGGCGAGCCGCGGCCCGGGGGCAATCGAAGGCAAAACCCCGTCCTTCGCCCCCTTGCATTGCCCTGCGCGCTTGGCTACTGAGCCCGCAACGGAGCGGTGGCCGAGTGGTCGAAGGCGCACGCCTGGAAAGTGTGTAGGCGGGAAACCGTCTCGAGGGTTCGAATCCCTCTCGCTCCGCCAATCAATCTAAAAACTCCCATGCCAATCAAGCGTTTAAATCGCTGTGACGCTTCGGCGTCCCCCATTTTAGCCCCCATATGTTATCCGCATGGAGTGCCCCGGGGCCATTTCCCATAGTGTGGATACGAGCATTTGGCGGGTGATGTCGGTCCCTGAAGGTGGGGGCAAGCTTTCGGACACCCCGCCCCGGTCGTTTCGCCCGAACTCAATGCATGTGGTGAAGGAGCACGGGTATACGATGGCCTACTCGCTTTCATTTACCCTGGGGCATCGCCGCCTCTGGGGGCGTCGAATCGTTGCCTTGTATTAGTGCCGTCGGGCAGATTTGCATGAGCGGCTCAGGAGGGAGAACGTTGGGTAGGATTTTCAGCGCTTTTGTCAGCGTCTTCTTGTTCGTCGGAGCGGGACTTCTGAAAGGACTTTTCAAATCTGGCAAGCGTGTCGCACACTCATCAGGTGGAACTATTTGGCGCGGCGCAAAGGGATTCGTAAAGAACACCTATCGACGATAAATGGCGCAATCTGCTGCTAGGAGAACGGTTTAGCGAGACGTCTCGCGAGGTGTCTTATGGCGAGCAACTCGGTGCCGTACAGTCCGTGCTTGTATTGACCGTGCGCAGCGCCCCTAGGTGCCCCGCCACGCGCACCATGCATACGGCAAACGGACCAGCCTCGAACGGCTGGCGCTTGGCATGGCTGTCCTGTGCGTTTGGTTCTAGCAGAGCATCTGGATGCTGCTTGCAAACGTTGAGTAGGGTGCATGGGGTTAGCGCTGGTGTTTTTCATGACCCCCAGCGCTTTCCCCTGCTGGCAGCAGGTCCGTCATTCTGTGCCATATCCTTAAGAAGATTTATCGAACAATGAGGCTGTTGCTGTTCGCGCCGACTACTGGACGAGATAGCTGACTGTCCCCTGCATTCAGACAACGGAATGTCACGTCGTGATGAGCGACAGGGTCGCCAACCCAATCGGGGCGAACGTCTGACTGGCTCTGCATCACTACCATTTGTTGGCCTCGGCTGGCGCAGTATGCGTTTGCTTGCTCAAGACCAGCCTTCTTGGCCGCAAGCACGCCACCCAATTCGTTAGTAGTGACGATGCTGAACGTGTCGGGGCCCAGAGGCATAACCCCGGAAGTCTGAGCGCAGGCACCAAGTAAGGCAGTGAAGGCCAGGGGGATGAGTAAACGACGTTGGCGCATAGACCAGTATCCTTGAGTTGATTCCTTCTACATTCAGGATCGTTGGGGGTGAAGCAGTCGGGCGGAAGGCGGTTTTGTGCTTGATTGAAGCTTTAAGATTAACTGTGCCTCCATGGTTATGTCTGTCGCTTCCTCGGCGACATGGTGACAGCGCCCACAATAGCTTGCCCGCCGCTTTCAACCATTACCCGCTCAACCCTGACCGTCTGCTGCGCTTTCGCGCGATGCTTCTTTAGCGCCTCCATCTGCGCGAGGTAGGTGCGGCTGAGCCGGGTCATAGAGCGCTCCAGACTTTCGCGAACCTGATAGCTGCTCGACGTATCAACCATTCGCCGCGCCATCTCGGTCATCGCCGTATGGGTCGCTGTCATCTGCACGACGAGCATGGCCTCGATGCCGTCGCGGGGCTCGATCTCGACAGCCATGGCGGCAAGCAGGTCGCGGTAGTCCTCGCCTGACCTGCCCAGCGCGTTCATTGCCGTGCGCATGAGGCCAGACGCGGCCTCTCGCGTATTGGTCCCGAAAAGCCTCCGGAGTTGGTCAGGGCACTCTGTTTCGATGCTCACGACGCCTTTTGGTGAGGTGCTAAACGTCGGCGCGGTGCGTGGCTTGGAAGGCGTGGCGGGAAGCTGTGACATGGCCCGTTCCTTACAGGGGAGTGGTATATATTAGCGGTCCATCTCAGAACCCGAGGCGACCGGCAGAACCGGCCTGACGGGTTTCCGAGCGGACCCATGGCGTTTGAGGTGGTTTCGGGGCGGACCCATGGGCGAGGCTGACGGGTCCGCTACAGAACCGCGTTCTGTTTTTGGTTGCCACGACCGCCAGTCGTTCGAGGCCGTGCTCTGGGGCCTGCCGCTTTCGGGCTTGGTGGTGATGCGCCATTCGTTGGCCTGCCGCCCGTACCAGTTGCCTTGCTTGGTCAGGACCAAGAGGCCCTTGTCCTGCAACTCGTCGAAAGCGCGCTGGGCGGTCGCCTTGCCCATGCCGAGCGTCTCCGCCGCCTCGTTTAGCGACAGGAACAGCTTCCCGTTGTTCGCGCCGTTGTAGCGGGTGTGCAGCTCGAGCAAGACCTTGATCGCTGGACCTGACAGCGCACGCCATGCAGGCGACTTGAGAAGCGCGTAGGGGAGGGGGGCGTATTGCCCCTCCTCCGAACGCTTGCCTTTCCGGCCTCTAGCCATTGTGCGGGCCTCCATAGGCCAAGGATGCGATCAGTCGCGCCGTGGGTTCAGGCAGGCCGTGCTTGCGCATCACGCGGCGCGTTCCGGGCGTGGGGGTGCGGGTCGGGCTCTTGGAAAACACTGGGGTCATTTCCGCGCCTCCCGGCCGACGGGCGTGACCTCGACCGCGCAAGCAAGCCGGTAGCGCGCGTGGTGGCCCTTATAGGCCCCTTCGTGCGGCTCCATTTCCGTCTCAATGGAGATGCCCAGCTTGCGCAAGTCATGGACGTAGCCAGACCAGCGCGGCGCAGGACGCTCCAACGTGCTGAGGCCGCGCGGCCCGGCTTGTGCCAGTTGGTGCATAGTCCAGCCCAGCCGACCCTTGAGCCTAAGCGTGCGAGGGCGTTCGCCCTCCCGCAGAAGAACGTTCACTATCATGGCGATAGCCTCTTTCAGTGAGAGGCAGGCTCGGGTATGGATGGCGTGTGATGCACTACCCAGCGCCCGCGCTCTCGTTGAGACGCGGGTGTTGTTCTACCCGATGTTGGAATTGGCGACGGGGCGACTGGCAAGCCAGTCCCGCACGGCGCTTTCAGGCCATGCCACCGCGCGCTCACCCAGCCGGACGGGTCGCGGAAACTGCCCCTTCTGCATCATCGCGTAGAGGCTGGACCGGCTCAAGCCGGTCATATGTTCGACGTCAGGACGTCGGAGATGGCGTTGCGTCACGCACTGTCCTTTTCGGCTTGGCCCCTTGGAATCGCTTGCGCGGTCTTCGGGTCGGTGCAAGGGTCGAGCCTAGGACATTGATGAGCGTCAATTACGTCCTCAGCCCGTCGTTCCGGTTCTGATCAACCGGAGGGCGGGCTCTCTTGTCCTGCAATGGTACTTGAGAGTGCCCTATGGACACTATGTAGTGTATCATAGCACGTTCCAAGCTACAGATTGTGTTTGACACAGCCCTATCCACAAGAAATTGCGATTTTGCCACAACATGAAATCGCGAGTTGCGGCCCCTTGCTTTGCCTCGCAAGTCCTTATTCGGACTGCATTTCGTCAAGCTTTTGGTCGGGTCCGAAGATGTCTCGGCTCTGGCGGCTTGACAGGCCGACAGAGCCCCGGCTGGCTGCCGTGCCACGTCACCTGCATATGGCCCAAGCGCGCTGAGGAAGTGCTGAGTGACTGGAAACTAAAGGAATATCGCTGTGTCGCTAGCGTGCCATCTGGTGGGCGCATCGTACTTGCGGCGTGCTTACACTAGAACCGATCCATGAAGTTTCATGCGTAGGCCCCCCGGTTCACTGAGAATGCTATTTGGGATGGCCGAATGAAGCGGCTCTTTTCGTCTCGAACAAGCAGACAGAGCATCGAGAGCGTCGAGCGTGGCGCAACTGCTCCGGTATAGGGTACCTCATGTTTTAGCGCGAGGACGAGAACTCACTCATAATGAAGTCAGCCCAACCGCCCATCAATACGCGCCGCTTTTCGAACAGGTCCGACCGCGCATAGGCGGCTTCGGCCTTGTCACGGATTACATGCGCCAATGCGGCCTCGGAAACCTCGCGCGGCGCGTTGGTCTGCTCCTGTGCCCAAGTCTTGAACGACGTGCGGAAACCATGCACGTCGACATCAAATCCGAGTTCCTTGACCAGCTTGGCCAGGGTCATATCGGAGAGGGGCCGTCCCGCCTTCGCGCCGAGGAACACGAAGCCGGTCCCGGTGCCCAACGCCTGCGCCTGACGTAGCAATGAGACGGCATGGTCGCTGAGCGGCACGCGGTGCTCGCGCCCTGCCTTCATACGTTCGGCCGGAATCGTCCACACGGCTCGATCCAGATCCATTTCCGACCAATCGGCCAGCCGAACCTCGCCTGAACGGCAGGCAGTAATCACCAACAATTCGAGCGCCAGCTTGGTGAAGGGGCTCGCCTTGGACGCGCGGATGGCTTTGAGGCAATCTCTGACCTCGCCATAGGGCATGGCCTTCCGATGGCGCTGGGCACGGCTCTGGCGGGGCAGTGCGCTTGAAATGGATTCGGCGGGGTTGTCCTGCCGCCATCCCTGCGCGACTGCCCATTTCATCACCGTGCCGATGCGTTGACGAACACGGCGGGCGGTCTCTGGCTTCTCCAACCAAATGGGTTGCAGGACCGCCAGAACGTCGGCGGTGGTGATGTCTGGCACGCGATGGCCACCGATGTTGGGAAAAGCATAGGTTTCGAGCGTGGAGATAAATTGCGCGGCGTGCTTCGCGTTGCGCCAGGAGGGGACATGGATGGCGTGCACTTTGCGCGCGGCCTCCTCGAATGTGAGCGTCGCCTGTGCCTCGCGCTTGGCCCTGAGCGGGTCGCCACCTTGCCGGGCTTCCCTGCGGTTCTCCTGCGCCATCTCTCGCGCTTGAGCGAGGCTGACGAGCGATGCCGAGCCAAGACCGATTTCCGTTCGCTTGCCCCGAATGACAATACGTTGCACCCAGCGCCGGGCACCGCTTGCCTCGACCTTGAGGAACAGCCCGTGCCCGTCGGTGTATTTGCCCGGGGCTTTCACGGTTCGAACGAAGGCGGCAGACAGCGCCTTCTCCGGGTGACGTCCCGCTTTCAATCCTGTCCGCCCGTCTTGACCGTCCGCCATTACGTCCCCCATCCTCATGTGGAATATGGGGGACGAGACTGGAACCCACAAGCACCTAATCTCTCGTAAGCACCTGTATTTTATACGTTACGGGAATAGACTGGAATGCGCGGCGGCGGACTCTCGCTCCGCCATTCTCGATTATTTTCAGTAAGTACCAAATTTGCCTAGCCGGTCGGGAGACAGGCTATGCGGCCTCGCATTCTGGTTTCCAGCGAGTGGACCGATCGAAAATGTTCCGAGCTGCTTTAGCTGCGCGGAAGTGAGGGGCAATCGGCAATCCCGCGGGGCTCGGGCTTCCCCTGATGCCGAGACGGCTGGCCGTCGTGGTGACACGTCAGTTCTTTCCTGTTCCGCGAGGGAGGGGGCGCTGCGATGCGGTGGCAGTCTCCGTCCAACAATGCGGCCGCTATCCTTTCGCTGAGGCCGCCCTCTCCCATTGCCCTAATGCAGAACGTGCAGGCTCTGAGTAGTAGAGGGGCATGAAGAGTGTATCCCCAGAGTTGTTTGATCTCCCGTCTTGGGCGTGGATCCTGTTGCCGATCGTCGTGCTGCTTCTGGCCAGTCTCATGGATCGGAATGGCAGAATGCGCGGATCCGGGCTGGGCCTCATCGCGACGTCGCTGGTGATCTTCGGCGCCGTCGCGCTGACCCGGTGGTCCCACTTCGTCTAAAGCGAACGCGGCGTCTGGCGTAAACGCCGACCGTCCATTCATGCGCTGATCCATCTCGTCTTTGTGGGTCATTTGCCTGTCCGGGCGTCGGCGCGGGAGGCGAGGTGCCGTCCCGCATGGATCGCGTCGGTGGGATAGCGTCTCGTGCTGACATGGCGCTCGCTGCCCCTTGCCAGGGGTCGAGGGGACGCTCTTCTGCATGACCCATAGGATCGCCCTGATGCCCTCCGGTCGCCCCCCGGACCGGCATGTTCGATTGGGTTCCCGAGAGTTCCGCTGAGAAGCCGATGCGAGGCGGGTTGAATACGAGCGGGCGGGTGCAACCAACTGGGCTCTTTGAATGTTTGGCAGCAATTCATCGCATCCGTTCAGGAGTTTCCAAATTGGGTAAGTTATTTCGTTTGAACGCTGCCGCGCTTATCCTGGCCTTCGCCTCGAGCGCGCAAGCGGGGGGCCTTTCGGCGCCCATCCTCCAGCCGGGGCTGCCCCCCGTGGCCGGAGCGGAACGCGGCGTGGCGGGCGAGATTGCCTATAGCAACCCCGCCACCCGCCGCAGCGTCGCCGAGGCGCCGCGCTATGCAGCGTCCTGCGCCGCCGTGGCGCCGGTGATCCGGGCGCTTCAGGCGCAGGGCTTCTCCGCCTTCGATGTGGCAGTCGGCCCCAGCCAAGCGCGGATCGCCGCTATCCGCGGCGACGTCATGAACGAGTTCGTCTATGACTGCCGGACCGGTCAGCCGCTGTCGCAGCGCGGCGCACGCGTCCCCGCCAGCCGCGCACCGGGCATCACCTACGCGGCACGGGCCGAGAGCCGCGACTTCGTCGATCTCGGTGGTGCTGTCGGCACCGCCGCGACGGCCGCACTCGCGGCGAATGCTCTGAACGCCGGCGGCGCGTCGACCGATGCCACGCTGCAAGGCGGGGCGACGGTGGCGGGAAGCGCAGATCTTCCGCAGGCCGGTGGCACGACCGAGGTTGCGGCAGGGACGCAGGCGACCGGATCGGGTACGGTCGGCGGCACGGGCGGAACGACTGCAGTGGTCGACGCCACCGGCTCGGCTCCCGTCGGCGGTACAACCGTGACGGACGCCCGGGCGACCGGGACGGCGACTTCGACTTCGACCTCGACCGCAGTGGCGACGGCCAGCGCCGACGGTTCGGCGACGTCCGAAACCAGCACCGAAGCGCGCGGATCGCGTTCGGGGGGGCTGTTCGGCATGTTCAACAAGGACCGCCGCGACGACCGCAAGGCGCGGGATGACCATCGCGACGATGACGATGAAGACGAGGATCGCGACCTTGCCGATCGTGACCGTAATGGCAAGGATCGCGGACGGCGTGGCGGCTGCGGCGAGGTCGATGACGACGAAAACCGCTCGGACGGGAAAGACAATTGCGGACATGGCAACAATGCCGACGGGATCGACGAGGACAATCCCGGTCTCGCGAATGGTGGCGGGCCCGCCGACAAGGCCGGCTCCGGCAATGGCAAGGGCCCGGGGCAGGGTGGCCTCGGCGGCAAGGCCAAGGCCGACGCGTCCGGCAAGACCGACAAGGCGGCCAAATCCGACAGCAATGCCAAGGGCCCGAAGGGCCGCGGCTGACGCGACACGGTTGTATCGACCGCTTTGAAACTCCGAAGGCCCGCGCTTCCATGGCGCGGGCCTTGTCGCATTCGAAGCCCTGCGCATGACGACGCGTCGCCACGCGGCATGGGAACGGGTCGCCGCAGGCCACCTGTCGCCCGATCACACAGCGTTCGCTAAAACATGATCTGTGACGCTTGGTAAATCTCCGTGATTTGCCAATGTGTCGCGCCCACATAATATGATGGAAAGAAAAAGATTCGCCTTCCGGGGGGACGGACCGCGTGCCGAGCACGCCAACCGACGAGAGAATGGGCCGATGGATGTCTTTACCCGCTACGCCGAAAACTACGCCAGCTCGCGAACTGAGGAGCTGAGCCTGCAGGAATACCTCCTGCGATGTCGGGAGGACCCATCCGTGCGTGCCACCGCCGCAGAGCGGATGATGCGCGCGATAGGCGAGCCGGAACTGGTGGATACCAGCCACGACCAGCGGCTCGGCCGGATATTTCTCAACCGCACCGTCAAGATCTACCGCGCCTTCGAAAGCCTCTATGGCAACGAGGAGGTGGTCGAACGGATCGTCGGCTTCTTCCGCCACGCCAGCCAGGGCCTCGAGGAGCGCAAGCAGATCCTCTACCTTCTTGGCCCCGTCGGCGGCGGCAAGTCGACCATCGCCGAGATCCTCAAGGCGTTGATGGAAAAGGAGCCGATCTACGTTCTCAAGGCCGGTGACCAGATCAGCCCGGTCTTCGAAAACCCGCTCGGTCTGTTCGACCGCGAGCGGTTCGGCGATCTGCTGGAGGACAAGTACGACATTCCGCGCCGCCTGCTCACCGGGTTGATCAGCCCCTGGGCGGTCAAGCGGCTCGAGGAGTTCGGCGGCGACATCTCGCGCTTCTCAGTGGTGAAGATGCAGCCCTCGCGGCTCAGGCAGATCGGCGTCACCAAGACCGAGCCGGGCGACGAGAACAACCAGGACGTCTCGGCGCTGGTCGGCAAGCTCGACATCCGCAAGCTTGAACACATGGGCCAGGACGACCCGGACGCCTACAGCTACTCGGGCGGCCTCAACCGCACCACCCAGGGCCTGCTCGAGTTCGTCGAGATGTTCAAGGCACCGATCAAGGTGCTGCACCCGCTGCTGACCGCCACGCAGGAGGGCAGCTATACCGGCACCGAGAACATCGGCGCGATGCCCTATCAGGGCCTGATCATCGCTCACTCCAACGAGGCCGAATGGCGCCAGTTCAAGGGCAACCGCAACAACGAGGCCTTTCTCGACCGGATCTCGGTGGTCAAGATTCCCTACTGTCTGCGCGCCACCGAGGAAGCACGGATCTACGACAAGCTCCTGCGCGAAAGCTCTCTGGGCAGCGCGCCCTGCGCCCCGGAGACGCTGCCGATCCTCGCGCGCTTCTCGGTGCTCACCCGGTTGCAGGAGCACGAGAACTCGACCCTCTACGCCAAGATGCGCACCTATGATGGCGAGACGCTCAAGCATACCGACCCCAAGGCGCGCAGCATGCAGGAGTATCGCGACGCCGCCGGTGCCGATGAGGGGATGACCGGCATCTCGACCCGCTTCGCCTTCAAGGTGCTGGCCGAGACGATCAACCACGATGTCGATGAGGTCGGCGCCGATCCGGTGCACCTGATGTATGTGCTCGAACAGGCGGTCCGGCGTGAGCAGTTCCCCGAGGAAATCGAGGCGCGCTATCTCGATCATCTGAAGTCCGATCTCGCGCCGCGCTATGCCGAGTTCATCGGCGAGGAGATCCAGAAGGCCTATCTCGAGAGCTACGCCGATTACGGCCAGAACCTGTTCGACCGCTACATCGCCTATGCCGACGCCTGGATCGAGGACCAGGACTACAAGGATCCCGATACCGGGCAGATGTTCGACCGCGACGTGCTCGAGGCGGAACTGGCCAAGATCGAGAAGCCGGCGGGCGTGTCGAACCCCAAGGACTTCCGCAACGAGGTGGTCAAGTTCGTGCTCAGGGCACGCGCCGAGAACGAGGGCCGCAACCCCGACTGGCGCGGCTACGAAAAGCTGCGGCGGGTGATCGAGAAGCGGATGTTCAGCCGGGTCGAGGACCTGTTGCCGGTGGTGAGCTTCGGCGCCAAGCGCGACAAGGACACGGATGCCAAGCATGCCGAGTTCGTGGAGCGGATGGGCGAGCGGGGCTACACGCCGCGCCAGGTGAGGAGGCTCGTCGAATGGTACATGCGGGTGAACAAGGCCGGATGAGAAAGGGGCGGGCATGACGCATTTCATCGACCGCCGTCTCAACCCCAAAGGCCGCAACCTCGGCAATCGACGTCGCTTCATCGGCCGCATCAAGGCGCATGTGCGCGAAGCGGTCGACGCGAGCGTGCGCAAGCGCGGCATCACCGACATGGAGGCGGGCACCGAGGTTTCGGTGCCGCGCGACAGCCTCGGCGAGCCGAGCTTTCGCCACGCCTCCAAGGGGGGCACCCGCGAGGGGGTGCTGCCCGGCAACCGCGAATACCGCGCCGGCGACGAGATCCCGCGACCCCAGCAGGGCGGCGGCGGGGCCGGGCGGCAGGGCGCGCCAGACGGCGAGGGCGAGGACGACTTCGTCTTCGCGCTGTCGCGCGACGAGTTCCTGGACATCTTCTTCGAGGATCTCGAACTGCCCGACCTGATCAAGCGCAGCCTCGCCGGCAGCGCCGTGCATCGGCCGCGCCGCGCCGGGCTGTCGGTCACCGGCGCGCCCGCCAACCTCAATGTCGGCCGCACCATGCGCCGCGCCATGGGGCGGCGGATCGCGCTGCGGCGTCCGTCGGACGCCGCGCTCGAAGAGTTGCGGGACAGGCTCTTCGCGCTCGAGGCGGTGTTCGAGCCGGATGCCGAGCAGCGCGCCGAGATGGCCCGGCTGCGCGAGGAACTCGAGGCCGCGACCACGCATCGCAAGCGGGTGCCCTATCTCGATCCGCTTGATCTGCGCTACAGCCATTTCGAACCGCAGCCAGAGCCCCGCGCCCGCGCCGTCATGTTCTGCCTGATGGACGTGTCGGCCTCGATGGGGGCGCGCGAGAAGGACCTCGCAAAGCGGTTCTTCGTGCTGCTGCACCTGTTTCTGCGGCGCCGCTACGAGACGGTCGAGCTGGTCTTCATCCGGCACACCCATCTGGCCTCGGAAGTCGACGAGCAGACCTTCTTCTATTCGCGCGAAAGCGGCGGCACGATGGTCTCGACCGCGCTGGCCGAGATGCATCGCGTGCAGTCCGAGCGCTACCCCGCCTCGGAGTGGAACATCTACGCGGCCCAGGCCTCGGATGGCGACAACTACCAAGGCGACAGCCGCGACTGCCAAAGCTGGCTCGAGGGTGAGCTTCTCAAGGTCTGCCAGCACTTCGCCTATGTCGAGATCATCGGCGAAGCCGAGGCGCGGATCCTGCGCGACGCGGCGCGCGGCACCGAGCTGTGGATGGCCTATCGCGAGGTCGCCTCGCGCTGGCCCAACTTCGCGATGCGCCGCGTGGCCGGGTCGGGCGACATCTACCCGGTCTTCCGCGACCTCTTCGCCCGCAAGACGGAGGCGGCGCATGGCTGAGCTGCTCTTCGATGGCCCGGACTGGAACTTCGACACGCTCCGGCGCACCACCGAGGCGATCGAGGAGGTCGCGCGCGACGATCTCGGGCTCGACGTCTATCCCAACCAGATCGAGATCATCTCGACCGAGCAGATGCTCGACGCCTATTCCTCGACCGGCATGCCGCTGATGTATCGGCACTGGTCCTTCGGCAAGCAGTTCATCCATCACGAGCGGCTCTATTCCAAGGGCGCGCAGGGGCTGGCCTACGAGATCGTCATCAACTCGGATCCCTGCATCTGCTACTGCCTAGAAGAGAACACCATGCCGATGCAGGCGCTGGTGATCGCCCATGCCGCCTTCGGCCATAACCACTTCTTCAAGTCGAACCACCTGTTCCGGCAATGGACCGACCCGCGCGGCATCCTCGACTATCTCGACTATGCCCGCAATTTCCTCAGCCGCTGCGAGGAGCGCTACGGCCCGGGGCGGGTGGAGCGGACGCTGGATGCGGCGCATGCGCTGATGAACGCCTCGGTCTTCCGCCATCGCCGTCCGGCGCAGCCCTCGCTGCGCGCCGAGGCCGAACGCGCCGAGAAGCGGATCGAGGAGGACGAGCGCGCCGCCCACTATTTGTGGAGCCGGCTCGAGGCCGAGCGGCGCTCCGATCCTGGCGAGGACGAGATCGTGCAGCGGCGCCGTGCGCTCGGCCTGCCGGAGGAGAACATCCTCTACTTCCTCGAGCGCCACAGCCCGGTGCTCGAGCCGTGGCAGCGCCAGACGCTTCGGATCGTGCGCAACATGGCGCAGTATTTCTATCCGCAGCGCCAGACGCAGGTGATGAACGAGGGCTGCGCCTGCTTCGTGCATTTCCACATCCTCAACCGGCTGCACGAACAGGGCCGGATCGGCGACGGCGCGATGCTCGAGATCCTGCACAGCCATTCGAGCGTGCTGTTCCAGCCCGGCTACGATCACCCGGGCTATAGCGGGCTGAACCCCTACGCGCTGGGCTTTGCCATGATGCGCGACATTCAGCGGATCTGCGAGGCGCCGGAGGAGGAGGACCGCTCCTGGTTCCCGGCCATCGCCGGCTGCGGCGACTGGCGGGGCGTGCTCAAGGATGCCTGGGCCAATTACCGGGACGAGAGCTTTATCCAGCAGTTCCTCAGCCCCAAGGTGATGCGCGACCTGCGGCTCTTCGCACTGCGCGACGCCGAGAGCGAGGAGACGCTGCGCGTCACCGCCATCCACGACGAGGGCGGCTACCATGCGGTGCGCGACACGTTGGCGCGCAGCTACGACCTGTCGAGCCGCAGCCCCGACATCGAGGTACTCGACGCGGATCTCGCGGGCGACCGCATCCTGCGGCTGCGCCATACCCTGCGCAACGACGTCCCCCTCGATCCGCGCGAAAGCGAGGCGACGCAGGCCTGCCTGCGGGAGCTGTGGGGCTACGAGGTCGAGATCGAGGAGCTGCAAAGCTGACCGATTGGATGCTTCAAGCAAATATATTTTAAGCTTGAAATGAATCGGCGCCGGGCCTAGCCTTTCTCCGTAGCACCGGGGAGGGGCCATGAAGATCGTATGCATCGGAGGCGGACCGGCGGGGCTCTACTTTGCCATTTCGGCCAAGCTTCGGGACCCGTCGCACGAGGTGGTGGTGATCGAGCGCAACCGCGCCGACGATACCTTCGGTTGGGGCGTGGTGCTGTCGGACGAGACGCTCGACAACCTTGCTGCCAACGACCCCGTATCGGCCGCCGCGATCCGCGAGCATTTCGCCTATTGGGATGATGTCGCGGTGGTGAAGGGCGGCGAGCGGATCGTCTCCTCGGGCCACGGCTTCTGCGGCATTGGTCGCAAGCGTCTGCTACTGCTGCTGCAGGACCGCGCACGCGAGCTGGGCGTCGAGCTGCGCTTTGAAACCGAGGCCAGCAGCGCTGCCGACTATGCTGCGGATTATGACCTCGTGGTCGCGGCCGACGGGCTGAATTCCAAGACCCGAACAACGTTCGAACAGGAGTTCCGCCCGGAGATCGACCGCCGCCGCTGTCATTTCACATGGCTCGGCACGACCCAGAGCTTCGCCGACGCCTTCACCTTCATCTTCGAGAAAACCCGGCATGGCTGGGTCTGGGCGCATGCCTACCAGTTCGAGCCCGGCACCGCGACGTTCATTGTCGAATGTGCGCCAGAAACCTTTGCCGCCTGGGGCTTCGACAAGATGAGCCAGGAAGAGTCGGTCGCCACCTGCGAAGAGATCTTCCGCGACCATCTGGGCGGCCATCCCCTGATGTCTAACGCGCGCCATATCCGCGGCTCGGCCTGGATCAACTTTCCCCGCGTGCTGTGCGAGCGCTGGTACACCGACAACATCGTGCTCCTGGGCGACGCCGCCGCCACCGCGCATTTCTCGATCGGCAGCGGCACCAAGCTGGCGCTCGAATCCGCGATCGCGCTGGCTGACGAGATTGCCCGCGCGCCCGACCTGTCGACCGCCTTCGCCGCCTATGAGGAGGCGCGCCGCATCGAGGTGCTGCGCCTGCAATCGGCGGCGCGCAACTCGATGGAGTGGTTCGAGGAGGTCGGCCGTTATCTCGATCTCGACCCGGTGCAGTTCAACTATTCGCTGCTGACCCGCAGCCAACGGATCAGCCACGAGAACCTGCGCCTGCGCGATCCCGAATGGCTGAAGGGCGCCGAGCGCTGGTTCCAGAGCCGCGCCGGGTTGCCCGAGGACGCGCCCGTGCGCGCGCCGATGTTCGCGCCCTACAGGCTGCGTGGCATGGAGCTGAAGAACCGCGTCGTCGTTTCGCCCATGGCGCAGTACAAGGCGGTGGATGGCTGTCCGACCGATTGGCATCTGGTGCATCTGGGCGAGCGCGCCAAGGGCGGGGCGGGACTGGTCTATACCGAGATGACCTGCGTGTCGGCGCAAGGCCGGATCACGCCCGGCTGCCCCGGTCTCTACGCGCCGGAGCACGAGGCGGCATGGAGGCGGATCACCGACTTCGTCCATGCCGAGACGGATGCGAAGTTCTGCTGCCAGATCGGCCATTCGGGGCGCAAGGGCTCGACCCAGCTTGGCTGGGAGGAGATGGATGCGCCGCTGAAGGAGGGCAACTGGGAGACCATCTCGGCGAGCCCGATCCCGTGGTCGGACAACAATCCGGCGCCCCGCGAGATGACACGCGACGAGATGGACGAGGTGACGGCGCAATTCGTGGCATCGACCGAGATGGCCGCGCGCGCGGGCTTCGACATGATCGAGTTGCACGCCGCGCATGGCTATCTCGTCTCCTCCTTCATTTCGCCCATGTCGAACCGGCGCAGCGATGAATATGGCGGCAGCCTCGAGAACCGCCTGCGCTGGCCGCTCGAGGTGTTCCGGGCGATGCGGGCCGCGTGGCCCGATGACAAGCCTATGTCGGTGCGGATCTCGGCCAATGACTGGGTCGGCGAGCACGGCGTGACGCCCGACGAGGCGGTCGAGATCGCGCGCGCCTTCTCGCAGGCCGGGGCCGACCTGATCGACGTATCGGCGGGCCAGACCAGCATCGAGGCCAAGCCGGTCTATGGCCGCATGTTCCAGACGCCGTTCTCGGATCGCATCCGCAACGAGGCGGGGCTCGCGACCATGGCAGTGGGCAACATCTACGAGGCCGACCACGTGAACTCGATCCTGATGGCGGGGCGGGCGGATCTCGTTGCCATCGCCCGGCCGCACCTCGCCGATCCCTACTGGACGCTGCACGCCGCCACCGCGATCGGCGACCGCCACGAGGACTGGCCCGTTCCCTACCTGCCCGGCCGTGACCAGGCCTGGCGTCTGGCCGACCGGGCCGAGCAGATGCAGGAGCGGGTCTGATGCGGCTTGCGGGACACCACGCGCTGGTCACCGGCGGCGGCACCGGGGTGGGACGGGCCATCGCCCGCGCCCTGGCCGCCGAAGGGGCCCGCGTCACGATCACCGGGCGGCGCGAAGCGCCGCTCGAAGAGACCGCCGGGGGGCAGGCGGAGATGGGATGGATCACGGGGGACGTGACGCGCGCCGGGGAGGTGGTGCGCGTCGTGGAGCAAGCGACGCGAGAGCGCGGCCCCGTGACCATCGCCATCGCCAATGCCGGCGCGGCCGAGAGCAAGCCGTTTGCCAAGACCACGCCCGAGGATTTCGACGCGATGCTCGGCGTCAATCTGCACGGCGTGTTCAACCTGTGGCAGGCGGTGCTGCCGGGGATGCGCGAGGCGGGCCGGGGACGGCTCATCGCCATCGCCTCGACCGCCGGTCTCAAAGGCTATCCCTATGTCTCGGGCTATGTCGCGGCCAAGCACGCGGTGGTCGGACTGACGCGGTCGCTTGCGCTCGAACTGGCGCGTACACCGATCACCGTCAACGCGATCTGCCCCGGATTTGCAGAGACGCCGATGCTCGAAGAAAGCATCGACAACATCGTCGCCAAGACCGGCCGCTCGCGCGAGGAGGCCGCCAAGGCGCTGGCCTCGGGCAACCCGCAGGGACGCTTCGTGCAGCCCGAAGAGGTCGCCGATGCGGTGCTTTGGCTCGCGGGCGAAGGGGCCAGCGCGGTGACCGGGCAGGCGATCTCGGTATCTGGGGGCGAGATATGAGCGTCGAGGTTCAGGCCAAGGCGGGCAAGACGCGGCTCAGGCTGTGGCTGAAGCTCCTGAAGACCTCGAACGCGGTCGAGACGGCGCTGCGCGACAGGCTGCGCACCGAGTTCGGCACCACCCTGCCGCGTTTCGACGTGATGGCGGCGCTGGATCGTAGCCCCGAGGGGCTCAAGATGTCCGAGCTGTCGCGGCGGCTGCGGGTGTCGAACGGCAACGTCACCGGCATCGTCGACCGGCTCGAAGCGGAGGGCCATGCCGAGCGCCACGCCGTGGCCGGCGACCGGCGCGCCATGGAGGTGCGGCTCACCGGCAAGGGACGCGGGCATTTCGCCACGCTCGCGGCCGCGCATGAAGCGTGGGTCAACGAGCTGATGGGCGCGATCACCGAGGCGGAGGCGGTGCGGATCATGGAGGATCTCGACACCGTGGCTCGCGATCTGGAGGAGAAACGATGAGCGCGCATTTCAGGCTGGAGCGCGAGGGCGCGGTCGCCGTGGTTCGGCTCGACCGCCCCGAACGCAAGAACCCCTTCACCTTCCAGAGCTACGCCGAGCTGCGCGACTGGTTCCGCGACCTGGCAGCGGATGAAGAGATCCACGCGGTCGTCATCGCCCCGAATGGGGGCAACTTCAGCTCCGGCGGCGATGTCGAGGATATCATCGGCCCGCTCACCGAAATGGACATGAAGGGCTTGTTGGGCTTCACCCGGATGACCGGCGATCTGGTCAAGGCGATGCTGACCTGCGGTAAGCCGATCGTTGCCGCGGTGGACGGTGTGGCGGTCGGCGCCGGCGCGATCCTCGCCATGGCCTCGGACATCCGCCTCGCCACGCCAGAGGCCAAGACCGCGTTCCTGTTCAACCGCGTCGGTCTGGCGGGCTGCGACATGGGCGCCTGCGCCATGCTGCCCCGCATCATCGGGCAGGGGCGCGCGGCCGAGCTGCTCTATACCGGCCGGGTGATGACCGCGGATGAGGGCGCCGCTTGGGGCTTCTACAACCGCCTCGTCGGCGGCCACGAGCTTGAGGCCGAGGCGCTGAAGCTGGCGAGCCGCATCGCGGCGGGCCCGCGCTTCGCCAACATGATGACCAAGACCATGCTGCTGCAGGAATGGGACATGGGGCTGGAGCGCGCGATCGAGGCCGAGGCGCAGGCACAGGCGATCTGCATGCAGACCGAGGATTTCCGCCGCGCCTACCACGCCTTCATGGCGCGCGAAAAACCCGTCTTCGAGGGGGACTGACATGTCGGACAAGAGCTTCCTCGACTGGCCCTTCTTCGAGGAGAGGCACCGCGAACTGTCCGAGGCGCTGGAGCGCTGGGCCGGGCGGCGGCTGGGGGATATCGACCATGCCGATACCGACGCGGCCTGCCGGGAGCTTGTGACGCGGCTGGGGCAGGGCGGCTGGCTGGAGCACGCGGCGTCCGAGGACGGCAAGCTAGACGTGCGCAGCCTGTGCCTGATCCGCGAGACGCTGGCGCGGCATGACGGGCTCGCCGATTTCGCCTTCGCGATGCAGGGGCTGGGTTCGGGCGCGATCTCGCTGTTCGGCACGTCGGAGCAGAAGTCCGAATGGCTGCCCAAGGTGCGGTCAGGCGCGGCGATCTCGGCCTTTGCGCTGACCGAGCCGCAATCGGGCTCCGACGTCGCCAACCTCGCCATGACGGCGCGGCGTGACGGCGGTGACTGGGTGCTCGACGGCGAGAAGACCTGGATCTCGAATGGCGGCATCGCCGATCTCTACGTGGTCTTCGCGCGCACCGGCGAGGGGCCGGGTGCCAAGGGGCTGTCGGCCTTCATCGTGCCCGCAGATGCGTCGGGGCTGCACATCGCCGAGCGGCTCGAGACCATCGCGCCGCACCCGCTCGCACGGCTAGCCTTCGAAGGCGTGAGGCTGCCCGCCGACGCGATCATCGGCGAGCCGGGGCAGGGCTTTCGGATCGCGATGTCGGTGCTCGACGTGTTCCGCTCCACGGTCGCGGCGGCGGCGCTGGGCTTCGCGCGCCGCGCGATGGACGCGAGCCTCGACCGTGCCGCGTCGCGCGAGCTGTTCGGCGCGCCGCTGTTCGAGATGCAGATGGTGCAGGGCCACATCGCCGAGATGGCGCTCGATATCGACGCGGCGGCGCTGCTGACATACCGCGCGGCATGGATGAAGGACAGCGGCGCGCCGCGCGTCAGCCGCGAGGCGGCGATGGCCAAGCTGTTCTCCACCGATCAGGCGCAGAAGATCATCGACGCGGCGGTGCAGATCCATGGCGGCGACGGGGTGCGTTCGGGCTCGGTGCCCGAGACGCTCTACCGCGAGATCCGCGCGCTCAGGATCTATGAGGGCGCGAGCGACGTGCAGAAGATCATCATCGCCCGCGCCGCCATGGCGGCGCATGACAAGGAAGCCGCCGCCACGGCGGCGCACGCAAGTTAGGGCAGGGCCGCGCCGCCCGGGGAAGGGGAGAGCCCCGGCGGCGCGGATCAGGGAGGAGAGGAAGATGCTGGGACCGACCGCGCATGAGGACAGCTTCTCGCGCGACAACCTGCCGCCGATGGATCAGTGGCCGGAGCTTCTGCTCGACGGCTTCGAATACCCCGAGCGGCTCAACGCCGGGGTCGAGCTGTGCGACCGGCTGGTCGAAAAGGGCTTCGGGGACCACACCGCGTTGATCGGCAATGGTCGGCGCCGCAGCTACAAGGAGCTGATGGACTGGACCAACCGCATCGCGCGGGTGCTGGTCGAGGATTACGGCGTGAAGCCCGGCAACCGGGTGCTGATCCGCTCGGCCAACAACCCGGCGATGGTCGCCTGCTGGCTGGCCGCGACCAAGGCGGGGGCGGTGGTGGTCAACACCATGCCGATGCTGCGAGCGGGTGAGCTGTGCAAGATCGTCGACAAGGCCGAGGTCAGCTTGGCGCTCTGCGACACCCGGCTGATGGACGAGATGGTGGCCTGCGCCAAGCAGAGCCCGCATCTCCAGAAGGTGGTGGGCTTCGACGGCACCGCCAATCACGACGCCGAGCTCGACCGCGCCGCGCTCGACAAGCCGGTGACGTTTCAGGCGGTGGAGACGGGCCGCGATGACGTGGCGCTCATGGGTTTCACCTCCGGTTCGACCGGCGTGCCCAAGGCGACGATGCATTTCCACCGTGACCTGCTGATCATCGCGGATGGCTATGCCAAGGAGGTTCTCGGCGTGACGCCGGATGACGTCTTCGTCGGCTCGCCGCCCTTGGCCTTCACCTTCGGTCTGGGCGGGCTCGCGGTGTTTCCGCTGCGCTTCGGCGCCGCCGCGACGCTCCTCGAGACGGCCTCGCCGGCCAACATGATCGAGATCATCGAGAAGTACCGCGCCACGATCTGCTTCACCGCGCCCACCGCCTACCGCGCCATGCTGCGGGCAATGGAGGAGGGGGCGGATCTGTCGAGCCTGCGCTGCGCCGTCTCGGCCGGAGAGACGCTGCCCGCGCCGGTCTATCACGAGTGGATGGAGAAGACCGGCAAGCCGATGCTCGACGGGATCGGCGCGACCGAGCTTCTGCACATCTTCATCACCAACCGGCTCGACGACAGCCATCCGGGCTGCACCGGCCGCCCCGTCAGCGGCTATGTCGCCAAGGTGGTCGATGACGAGATGAACGAGGTGCCGCGCGGCACGGTCGGGCAGCTCGCGGTCAAGGGGCCCACGGGCTGCCGCTACCTCGCCGACGCGCGCCAGCGCGAATATGTCCGCGACGGCTGGAACCTCACCGGCGACGCCTTCACCCAGGACGAGGAGGGGCGCTTCCACTTCGCCGCGCGTTCAGACGACATCATCCTCTCGGCGGGTTACAACATCGCGGCGCCCGAGGTCGAAGCGGCGCTGCTGTCGCATGACGCGGTCGTCGAATGCGCGGTGGTGGCTCATCCCGATCCGGAGCGCGGGCAGGTGGTGCAGGCGCATGTCGTGCTGGCCGAAGGGCAGGAGCCCTGCGAGGCGATGGTCAAGCTGCTGCAGGATCACGTGAAGGCGCAGATCGCGCCCTACAAGTATCCGCGCTCCATCGTCTTCCGCGGCGCGCTGCCCAAGACAGAGAGCGGCAAAATCCAGAGGTTCCGGCTGCGCGAGGGATCGAAGTGACCGACGATCCCGTCATGCGGTTCGAGGGCAAGATGTCCTACACGGACTATCTCGGTCTCGACGCGGTGCTGACCGCACAGCATCCGCGCACCCAGGAGCATGACGAGATGCTGTTCATCGTGCAGCATCAGGTGACCGAGCTGTGGATGCGCCTCGCGCTGCACGAGCTGGACGCCGCGCGCACCGCCATCGCCGAGAACCGGCTGCGCCCGGCCTTCAAGATGCTGACCCGCGTGGCCCGGATATTCGAGCAGATGAACGCCGCGTGGGACGTGCTGCGCACCATGACGCCGAGCGAATACACCCGCTACCGCGACGCGCTGGGGCAATCCTCGGGCTTTCAATCCTGGCAGTACCGGCTGATCGAGTTCACGGTGGGCAACCGCAACGAGGCGATGATCGGCCCGCATCAGCATCGTCCCGACATCGTGGAGCGGCTGCGCGCCGAACTGGCACGGCCGAGCCTCTACGACACCGCCATCGGCTGCCTCGCGCGGGCGGGTTTCGACGTGCCGGAACAGGCCGCGCATCCCGACGACCGGGTGATGGCCGCATGGACCGAGGTCTACCGCGATCCCGAGACGCATTGGCCGCTTTACGAGCTGGCCGAGAAGCTGGTGGATTTCGAGGACTACTTCCGCCGCTGGCGCTTCAACCACGTCACCACCGTGGAACGGGTGATCGGCTTCAAGCGCGGCACGGGGGGCACGGGCGGCGTGAGCTACCTCAAGCGGATGCTCGAAATCGAACTCTTTCCAGAGCTTTGGCACTTGCGTACCAATCTATGACCGGCAGCAAGACCGGCATTCACAGGGAGACGAGAATGACCAGATACCTGACGACGACCGCCTTGGCGCTGTCGATGATCGGCGGTGCGGCGATGGCCGAACCGGTCAAGGTCGGCATGATCACCACGCTTTCGGGCGGTGGCGCCAGCCTCGGCATCGACACCCGCGACGGCTTCATGCTCGCGGTCGAGGAGGCGGGCAACCCGGAGCTGGAGGTCGTCATCGAGGACGACCAGCAAAAGCCCGAGATCGCGGTGCAGCTGTCCGACAAGATGATCCAGTCCGAGGATGTCGACGTGCTGACCGGCATCGTCTGGTCGAACCTCGCCATGGCGGTGGTGCCCGGCGCCACGCGGCAGGGCAAGTTCTACCTGTCGACCAACGCCGCGCCGTCGCAGCTCGCCGGCAAGGGCTGCCACGAAAACTACTTCTCGGTGAGCTACCAGAATGACAACCTGCACGAGGCGGCCGGCGCCTACGCCACCAACGAAGGCTTCGGGACCATGTTCATCATGGCGCCGAACTATCCTGCCGGTCAGGACAGCCTGGCGGGCTTCAAGCGCTTCTACGAGGGTGAAGTCGCGAGCGAGGTCTATACCCAGCTCGGCCAGACCGACTACGCCGCCGAGATCGCGCAGATCCGCGACAGCGGCGCCGACGGGCTGTTCTTCTTCCTGCCCGGTGGCATGGGCATCTCCTTCATGAAGCAATGGGCCGAGGCGGGCATCGACATGCCGGTCGTGGGTCCGGCCTTCTCCTTCAGCCAGGACATCCTGCCCGCCATCGGCGACGCGGCGATCGGGGTGAAGAACACCGCCCAGTGGTCGAAGGACATCGACAACGAGGCCAACGCGCACTTCGTCGAGGCATTCGAGGCGAAGTACGACCGTCTGCCGTCGCTTTACGCGGCGCAGGGCTACGACACGGCGCGGCTGCTGCTCGCGGCGATGGACAAGGCCGACATCTCGGATGCCGACGCCTTCCGCGAAGCGCTGCGCGCCGCCGAGTTCGACAGCGTGCGCGGCAAGTTCTCCTTCGGGCCGAACCAGCACCCGGTGCAGGACATCTATGTCCGCGAGGTGGTCTCCGAGGACGGCACGCTCACCAACAAGATCGTCGCGACGGCGATGGAAGACCGCGGCGACGCCTACGCCGAAGAGTGCAAGATGTGATCCGCGGCGGCGGGCGTTCGCGCCCGCCGCACCCCTGTTGAGAGGCCCGTCCCATGTCGATGATCCTGCTGATCGAACAGCTGCTGAACGGCATCCAGTCCGGTCTGATGCTGTTCCTGATGGCCGCCGGGCTGACGCTGGTCTTCGGCGTGATGGGGCTGATCAACCTCGCGCATGGCTCGCTCTACATGGTCGGCGCCTTTGCCTGCGCGGGCGTGGCCGCGGCCACCGGATCGTTCTGGCTCGGCCTCGCCGCCTCGATCGCGGCGGCGGCGGCGGCGGGCGCGATCGTCGAGGTGGCGGTGATCCGCAGGCTCTATGCGCGCGATCATCTCGACCAGGTGCTCGCGACCTTCGCGCTGATCCTGATTTTCTCGGAAGGAACGCGCTGGCTCTACGGCTCCTTCCCGCTCTATCTCAACGTGCCAGCCGCGCTTTCGGGCAGCGTGACCCTGCCGGGCGGCATCCAGTATTCGCTGTTCCGCCTTGCCATCATCGGCGCGGGGCTCGCGGTCGCGGTGGGACTGTTCCTGTTGATCGGCAAGACCCGGATCGGCGTGCAGGTCCGCGCCGGCGAGGCGGATCGCGAGATGATCGCCGGGCTCGGCGTCGATATCGGCCGTCTCTATACCCTCGTCTTCGCGCTGGGCGCGGCGCTGGCCGGGCTGGCCGGGGCGCTGGTCGGCACGATCCAGTCGGTGCAGGTCGGCATGGGCGAGCCGGTGCTGATCCTCGCCTTCGTTGTGATCGTCATCGGCGGCATCGGCTCGATCAAGGGCGCGCTGATCGGTGCGCTGCTGGTCGGTCTCACCGACACGATGGGGCGGGTGCTGCTGCCGCCGCTGTTCAGCCTGTTCATGGAGACCTCGGCCGCCACCTCGATCGGCGCGGCGCTGGCCTCGATGGCGATCTACATCCTGATGGCACTGGTGCTGGTCGTCCGGCCCGGTGGCCTGTTCGGAGCGCGGGCATGAGCGCGGCCGAGATCCCGGCGGCGGGGGCCCGGCGCGCGGCGCCTTCGCGCGAGACGCTGGTCAATGCGGGGCTCGGGCTGGCGCTGCTGGTCTTCGGGCTTGGCGCTTGGCTGCTCGACGAGCCCTTCCTGATCACGCTTGCCACCAAGGTGGCGATCCTCGCCATCGCCGGGGCCGGGCTGAACCTCGTGCTGGGCTATGGCGGGCTCGTCTCCTTCGGCCACGCCGCCTATTTCGGGATCGGCGGCTACACGTCGGGCATCCTCGCGCATCACGCGCTGAACTACTCGCCGATGTTCGAATGGCCCTTCCTGTTCGAGGGCTCCACCTTGATGCCGCTGATCTGGCTGTTCGCGATGGTCCTCGGCGGGCTGGCCGCGCTGGCGATCGGCGCGCTGTCGCTTCGGACCACGGGCGTCTATTTCATCATGATCACGCTCGCCTTCGGGCAGATGATCTTCTACTTCGCGATCTCCTGGCCGGCCTATGGCGGCGAGGACGGGTTGCCGATCTACGTGCGCAACGGCTTTCCGGGGCTGAACACGCTCGACCCGATCCAGTTCTTCGCGCTGGCCGTGGCAGTGCTGTTCGCAGTTCTGGGGCTGATCTCCATGCTGGCGCATTCGCGCTTCGGCCTCGCGCTTCAGGCGGCACGGCAGAACCGGCAGCGGCTGATGGCGGTCGGCATCCGGCCTGGCGGCGTGCTGCTGGTGGCCTTCGTCATTTCCGGCGCGATTACCGCGCTGGCAGGCGCGCTCTACGCCGATCTTAACCGTTTCGTCAGCCCCTCGATGCTGTCTTGGCACCTGTCAGGCGAATTGCTGGTGTTCCTGATCCTCGGCGGCACCGGGCGGCTTTTCGCGCCGCTGGCCGGGGCAGGGCTCTACATCACGCTCGAGCACGTGCTGGGCGGGGTGAGCGACTACTGGCAGTTCTACTTCGGCCTGTTGCTGCTGGGCGTCGTGCTCTTCGCACGCGGCGGGGTGATCGGTTTCCTGACGGGAGGGCGACATGGCTGAGCCAATCCTCGAGATCACCGGACTACGGAAATCCTTCGGTGCGCTGAAGGCGACCGACGACGTGTCGCTCGATCTGCGGCCGGGGGAGATCCACGGGCTGATCGGGCCGAACGGCGCGGGCAAGTCGACCCTGATCAAGCAGATCGCGGGCGAGATCACGCCCGATGCGGGCGAGGTGCGGCTCAGGGGCCGGTCGCTCTCTGGTATCGATGCGGCTGGGCGGGCGCGGCTGGGCATGGCGCGCAGCTTTCAGGTGTCCTCCGTGGCGCCGGAGTTCACGGTGCTGCAGAACGTCGTGTTGTCGGCGCAGGGTGCCTCCGGCGCCACCTTCCGTTTCTTCAGGCCAGTGATGCGCGACGCGGGCCTGCTGGCCACGGCGCATGATTGCATCACGCGGGCCGGGCTCTCGGGGCGCGAGACGGTGCCCGCAGCAGAGCTGGCCCATGGCGAGCGGCGCAAGCTCGAGATCGCGATGGCGCTGGCTCTGAAACCGGCGCTGTTCCTACTCGACGAGCCGATGGCCGGGATGGGCACCGAAGGGGCGCGGGCCTTGGGCGATCTTCTCGACGGGCTGCGCCACCGGGCGCCGATTCTGCTGGTGGAGCACGACATGGACGCGGTGTTCCGGCTGTCGGACCGGGTTTCGGTGCTGGTATATGGCCGCATCATCGCCACCGGCACGCCAGAGGAGATCCGGGCCGATGCCGAGGTGCAGCGGGTCTATCTGGGGGAGGAGGCATGAGCGCGCTTCTGGAGGTCGAGGACCTGACCGCCGCTTATGGCGCCAGCCAGGCGCTGTTCGGCGTGTCCCTGTCGCTGGGCGAGGGCCGGGCGCTGGCGCTGATGGGCCGCAATGGCATGGGCAAGACCACGACCATCGCCTGCATCATGCGGATGATGGCCGCGCGATCGGGTCGGATCGCCTTTGCCGGTCACGACCTCGCCCGGCTGCCGGCGCATCGCGCGGCACGGCTCGGGTTGGGGCTGGTGCCGGAGGGACGGCGGGCGTTTCGCGGCCTCACCGTGCGCGAGAACCTGATCGCCGCCGCGCGCCGGGGCGAATGGACGCTGGAGCGGGTCTATGCGTTGTTCCCTCGGCTCGAGGAACGAGCGCAGCAGCGCTCCGAGACGCTGTCGGGGGGCGAGCAGCAGATGCTGGTGATCGGCCGCGCGTTGACGACCAACCCCAAGCTTCTGATCCTCGACGAGGCGACCGAGGGCCTCGCGCCGGTGGTGCGGGCCGAGATCTGGGCCGCGATCCGCGCGCTCAAGGCCCAGGGCCAGTCGATCCTCGTGGTCGACAAGTCGCTGCGCGAACTGGCCGAGGTGGCCGATGACTGCGTCGTGCTGGAGCGCGGCCGCGACGTCTGGCACGGGACGCCTGCGGCGCTCACCGGCGACGTGGCGCAGCGCTTTCTGGGGGTCTGAGATGGGCTTCGTCACCACCCGCAAGGTGCGGTTCGAGCATTGCGACCCCGCCGGGATCGTCTTCTACCCGCGCTATTTCGAAATGCTGAACGCCTGCATCGAAGACTGGTTCGAGGACCGGCTCGGCCACAGCTTCGGCGCCATCCATGTCGAGGGCGGCCATGCCGTGCCGACCGCGCGCTGCGAGGTGCGCTTCACCGCGCCGAGCCGGATCGGCGATCCGCTGGCGCTCACGCTGCAGGCGCGGCGGCTGGGGCGCAGCAGCCTCGACCTTTCGATCGACGTGGCGAGCGGCGCGCAACCGCGGCTGCATGCCGATTTCACCCTGGTCCACGTGTCGCAGTCATCGGGCGGCGCCGTGGCCTGGCCCGAGCCGCTGCGCGCGGCCATCACCCGAGAACTTGAAGAAGAGGCGCCGCATGGCACATGAGATCATCCACCCCGAGGGCTGGGCGCCCGCCAAGGGCTATGCCAACGGCGTCCTGACGCAGGACGGGCAGCTGTTCGTCGGTGGCCAGATCGGTTGGACCGCCGCGCAGGTGTTCGAGGCCAAGGATTTCGTCGGCCAGATGGAACAGGCGCTGCGCAACATCCTCGCGGTAGTCGAGGCGGCGGGCGGCGGTGCCGAGCACATCACCCGACTGACCTGGTACGTCACCGACAAGCGCGAATACCTGGCCCGCCAGCGCGAGGTCGGCGAGGCCTATCGCCGGGTGCTGGGGCGGCATTTCCCGGCGATGACCATGGTTGTGGTGGCCGGTCTGGTCGAGGACAAGGCGCTGGTCGAGATCGAAGCGACCGCGGTGATCCCGCGCTAGGCCTCCGGCTCGGGGCGCAGCGGCACACGGCCGTCGGGCGTCAACAGCCAGATCTCGCGCCCCTCGATCACCGCCGCGGCGAGCGGCCGGCCATAGGCCGCGCCGCCGTCGAGATCGACGCGGTTGCCGAAGTGCCGGGGTCGTTCGAGCGCCGTGTGGCCATGCACCACGAGGGGGCCGTGATCCCGGGCATCCTCGAGCCATCCCTTGCGGATCCAGACGAGGTCGTCCTCGGTCTGCTCGGCCAGCGGCACGCCCGGGCGAATGCCGGCATGAACGAAGAGCGCCTCGCCCCGCGCGTGGTAGAGCGGCAGCGCCGCGAGAAAATCGCGATGCGCCGCGGGCACCTTCGCCACCGCCTCGCGATGCACCTCGTAGGGGTCGCGTCCCTTCACCGGCGCCACGCCATAGCTTTGCAGCGTGGTGTCGCCGCCGAGCCTCGGGTCGAGCCAGTCCAGATCCGGCCGCAGCCCCGGGTCCTGCCAGTCCGGATCCTCCAGGAATTTGCGGAACAGCCGGTCATGGTTGCCGAGCAGCACGATCCATGGCTGGCCAGCCTGACGGCCCTCGATCAGCATGTCGATCACCGCCCGGCTGTCCGGTCCGCGATCGGTCAGATCGCCCAGATGGATCACCGGGGCGTCGTCGTCATCGGTCCGTTTGCGGTCGGTCGCGATGAGGTCATGCGCCATCCGGAGCTTCTCCGGATGGCCGTGGATGTCGCCGATGGCGTAGCTGCGCGTGTTCATGCGGCCGAGCCTAACGCGCGGCGCCGTGGCGGCAAGCTCAACCGGGCAGGGCGGCGCGGTCGAGCGTGACGACGCGGTCAGCGCCGAACTCATGCGGGCCGGTGACGGTGCCATCGGGCCATTCCACCCTGACCCGGGCCCCGGTCTCCGCGCCCAGCCCGACATGCAACGGCCCGAGCCGCCCGCCGGCATGACCGCCGCCGATCGTGTTCTGCAGCACCTGGCGTCCGGCCCCGGTCTCGACCGTCACCACGGCGCCGATGGCAAAGCGGTTGCCGCCAGGCTGCCGCAGTTCGAGCCCCAGCCAGTGACCCGTGCCCTCGGTCACGTTGTGCCACAACTCGATCGGCGCGCGGCGGTTGACCACCACGAGGTCGAGCCGTCCGTCGCCGTCGAAATCGGCAAGCGCCGCGCCGCGCGCCCGTTCGGTCGTGGCGATCCCGGCCGTGACCGAGGCCTCCTCGAAGCGGCCATCGGTGCGCTGCATGAGAAGGTTGTTGGGGTCGCGCATGGCATTGGTGGGCATCTGGTCGACATTGCCCTTGGCAATGAACAGGTCGGCCCGCCCGTCATTGTCGACATCGCCGAACTCGGCATGCCAGCCGGTCGAGGGGCGCCCGTCATCGCCGAGATGCGGCCGCTGCGCGTAGGAGCCGATCGAGAAGGGCGCCGCGGCATAGCTGCCATCCGCCTGCGCCAGCTGCAGGAGCTGATCGCCCATCGAGGTCAGCATCACCTCGTCGCGGCCATCGCCATCGAGATCGCGGCCCGCGATGCCCATCCCCCAGAGCGAGACCCGGGGCCAGCCATCCGCCTCGGTCAGGAAGCGGCCCTCATCGATGTCCCACATCTGCTCGTAGCCGTCGCGGACATAGTAATGGCGGTCGTTTGAGATCCGCAGCGAGCGTCGCCCGCGCGCGTCGCGGGCGGCCAGCATCGACAGCGCACAAAAGCCAGGCTCGAGCGGCTCCGACCGCCACCCCGCGCCCTCGGGGCGCAGGATCGCGTTGGCGTCGCAGGTGCCGAACGGCCCTTCGGGGTCGTCGCGGTCGACATAGTTTCCGACCGCCATGACGGGGCGGGCGTCCTCCTCCCACCAGGCGGTGAAGGCGGTGGTCCAGGCGTCGCCCGCCGGCAGGCCGAGCGTCTCCGTGGAATCCTCGAAGCGGCAATCACCCAATCCGCGCAAAAGGAGGTTCGGCCCGGCCCGCATCACGAAGAGATCCGCCAGGCCATCGGCATCGGCATCGAGCGGGTAGGCGCCGGTGACGCCGGTCAGATCGGGCAGGGGCACGGTGTCGAAGGCGAAACCGCCACGGTTGCGCCATAGGCGGGCGGGAGACTCGCCGCCCGCGGCGAAAATGTCGGGCCGAGCGTCGCCGTCGCAGTCCATGACGGCCACGCCGCCGCCGACGAAATGCTCCCAGCCGCCCTCATAGGCGTGTGGGCCGAGCGCGGCCGAGCGGTCCTCGAACAGCGGTTGCGCCAGCGCCGCGTTGGCTCCGAGCGCGCAGGAGAGGGTTACGAAGGCGGCCACCGATACGCGCCAACCGCCGCGCGCAGGACGTTCTTCGCGCATCGTCATGCCGACCGCGCCTCGGCCAGAACCGTCTCGGTGACGGCGGCCAGCGCCAGCGCGCTGGCGCCGCGCGCCCAGACCAGATCGCCCCAGGCATGGATTTCGACCCGCGCGGGCGTGCGGCCCTCGACCAAAGTCATCGCCTGCATCTCGGCCAGCACCTCCTCGGCGTAGAGATAGTCGTAGCGCATCCGCTCGCCCGAGAGGATCACCAGATTGGGGTCGAAGAGCTGGATCACGTTGGACAGGCCGAGCGCCATGTAGCGTCCGGCGCGGTTGAAGATGGTGCGGGCGGCCCGGTTGCCGGCCTTGGCCTCGGCATAGAGCGCGTCGAGCATCACCTGCGGGCTCGATGGCGATCGGCCCAGCGCGGTGGCCGCCTCGCGCGCAAGGGCGTAGTCGGCGATATAGGCCTCGAGGCAGCCGCGCCGGCCGCAGCGGCACAGCGCGCCGTCGAGCTGCACCTTGGTATGGCCCAGCTCCATCCCCATGCTGCGCTCGCCGCGATAGAGGCGGTTGTCAATCACCAGCCCCATCCCGACGCCATGCTCGATGGTGACGACGGCGAAATCCGAGCGCTGCCGCCCGACGCCGAACCACAGCTCGGCCAGCGTCAGCATGTTGGCGTCGTTGTCGACCAGCACCGGCAGGCCGAAGCGGCGGCTGGCCTCGGCGCCCAGCGGCATGTCCGGCCCGAGATGCGGCGACCACAGCACCGTGCCTGAGGTGTGATCGACCATGCCCGACAGGCCGACCCCGACCGCGAGCAGCGCCTCGCGCGGCTGCTCGGCCTGTGTCAGCACCGCCTCGATCAAGGCCTCGATCTCGTCGCAGGTCTGGTCGAGAGAACGGCGCGTGGGCGGGGCGGGGCGGGCCGCGTCGGCCAGGATGGTGCCGGCGAAATCGGCCAGCACGGCGGTGTTGCGTTCGTCCGAGATCTTGATGCCGATCACGAGCCGTCCCTCGGGGACCAGTTCGAGCGCGACGGGCGGGCGGCCACGGGTCGCGGCGGCGGGGGCGGCGCCCTCGACCTCGCGCAGCAGTCCCATGGTGATCAGCTCGGAGGTGATCGTCGTCACCGAGCCGGCGCTGACCCCCAGCGCGCGGCTGATCTCGGCACGGGCGGCGCGCCCGTTGGCGCGGACATGCTCGAGGATCTGCTGACGCAGCGGCCGCGCTTCGCGCTGGCTGCCCGGCAGCATCGGCCCGACTCCCTGTTGCGGTTCTGCAACGGATGCGGCCTCCTCCGCCGCGTTCGCGTCGCTCATTGTTCTCTCCCCGAATTATCTGCGGGCTTCTCCGGGCCGAAATTTTCGGATCGCCCGAGATGGGTCCGGCCTGCCATAGATTGTTACCCTTATTGGGCAAGCTTTGGCAAAATATATTTTGACAATCGAATTAAATGTGCGAGTGTGACGCTCAACCGGTTTCCAGGAGGGACCGGCATCCCGGTGGGACGGGACATTTTCTAGGGAGGATACCCATGCGCAACGCAATTCTGGCCGCCGTCGCCCTGACGGCCGGCTTCAGCACGACCGCGATCGCCGAACAGCACGGCATGACCGTGGGCGTGAGCTGGTCCAACTTCCAGGAAGAGCGCTGGAAGACCGACGAGGCCGCGATCAAGGCCGCGCTCGAGGCCGCCGGCGCCGAATATGTCTCGGCCGACGCGCAGTCCTCGTCCTCTAAGCAGCTCTCCGACGTCGAGAGCCTGATTGCCCAGGGTGTCGACGCGCTGATCATCCTCGCGCAGGACACCCAGGCGATCGGCCCCGCCGTCGAGGCGGCCTTCAACGAAGGCATCCCGGTCATCGCCTATGACCGCCTGATCGAGGACGACCGCGCCTTCTACCTGACCTTCGACAACGTCGAGGTCGGCCGGATGCAGGCCCGCGCCGTGCTCGAGGCCGCGCCCGAGGGCAACTACGTGATGATCAAGGGCTCGCCCACCGATCCCAACGCCGACTTCCTGCGCGGCGGTCAGCAGGAAGTGCTGCAGGAGGCGATCGATTCCGGCGCGATCACCATCGTCGGCGAGGCCTATACCGATGGCTGGCTGCCCGCCAACGCCCAGCGCAACATGGAGCAGATCCTGACCGCGCAGGACAACCAGGTCGACGCAGTCGTGGCCTCGAATGACGGCACCGCCGGCGGCGCCGTGGCCGCGCTCACCGCGCAGGGCATGGACGGCATCCCGGTCTCGGGCCAGGACGCCGATCACGCCGCGCTCAACCGCGTCGCGCAGGGCACGCAGACCGTCTCGGTCTGGAAGGACAGCCGCGAGCTGGGCCGCGAAGCCGGCGAGATCGCCGTCGAGCTGGCTTCGGGCACCGAGATGAGCGCCATCGAGGGTGCCGAAGAGTGGACCTCCCCCGCCGGCACCACGCTGTGGGCCAAGTTCCTCGATCCGGTCCCGGTGACCCGCGAGAACCTCGACGTCGTGGTCGATGCCGGTTGGATCGACCAGGAGACGCTGTGCCAGGGCGTCACCGGTGACGTCCCCGCCTGCGCCGAATGACCCTCGCGCCCCGGCCCGGTGATCCGGGCCGGGGCCCTCGCGTTCCAACGCCATGCGCGCTCCCCCGCGCCGCTCTCCGTCCAGGAGTCCCCAGATGTCCGATACCGATACCGTTCCGAACGCCGCGCCCTCTGGGCAGCGGCCAGCGGAAAAGGCCCCCGCACGCTCCTTCATCAATCAGCTCGAGATCGACTTGCGCCTGCTCGGCATGGTCGGCGCCTTCATTGCCGTCTGCGTCGTCTTCAACGTGATGACCGACGGGCGTTTCCTGACGCCGCGCAACATCTTCAACCTGTCGATCCAGACCGTTTCCGTGGCGATCATGGCCACCGGCATGGTGTTCATCATCGTCACCCGGCATATCGACCTGTCGGTCGGTGCGCTGCTGGCCACCGCCTCGGCAGTGATGGCGATGATGCAGACCCGCTGGCTGCCCGACACGCTCGGCCTGCCGCTGGGCCACGCGGCGCTGCCCTGGCTCGCCATCGTCGCGGGCCTGATCACCGGTGCCGCGATCGGCGCCTTCCAGGGCTGGCTCGTGGGTTACCTCACCATCCCCGCCTTCATCGTGACGCTGGGTGGTCTGCTGATCTGGCGCAACGTCGGTTGGTACATCACCAGCGGCCAGACCATCGGGCCGCTCGACGAGACCTTCCAGGCCTTTGGCGGCATCAACGGCACGCTCGGTGCGCAATGGAGCTGGATCGCGGGGCTGCTCGCCGCCGCCTTCGCCGTGGCCGCTCTGTTCTCGGCGCGGCGCAACAAGATCGGCCATGGCTTCCCGGTCAAGCCGATCTGGGCCGAGGCGGTCGTCATGGCCATCGTCGCCGGTGCCATCCTGGGCTTCGTGGCGATCCTCAATGCCTATGAAATCCCGTCCCGGGTGCTGGCGCGCGACTTTGCAGCCCGCGGCATGGAGATGCCCGAGGGCTACACCGCCGCCTACGGCATTCCCTACTCGGTGCTGCTGCTGATCGCGGTGGCCGTGGTGATGACCGTGATCGCCCGCAAGACACGGCTCGGACGCTACATCTTCGCCACCGGGGGCAACCCCGACGCGGCCGAGCTTTCGGGCATCAACACCCGCCTGCTGACCGTCAAGGTGTTCACCATCATGGGCATCCTGGTCGCGATCTCGGCCGTGGTCGCCTCGGCGCGCCTGACCAACCACTCCAACGACATCGGCACGCTCGACGAGCTGCGGGTGATCGCCGCCGCCGTGATCGGCGGCACCGCGCTCTCCGGCGGGATCGGCACGATCTACGGCGCCATTCTCGGTGCGCTGATCATGCAGTCGCTGCAATCGGGCATGGCGATGGTCGGCGTCGACGCGCCGCTGCAGAACATCGTCGTCGGCACCGTGCTGGTCGCCGCCGTACTGATCGACATCATCTATCGCCGCCGCATCGGAGGGAAGTGAGATGGACCGCAACACCGATCCCCGCGCCAACGGCGCCAAGCCGCTGGTCGAACTCAAGGACATCCGCATCGCCTTCGGCGGCGTGCAGGCCGTCGACGGCGTCTCGCTCGACCTCTACCCGGGCGAGGTGGTGGGGCTGCTGGGCCATAACGGTGCCGGCAAGTCGACGCTGATCAAGATCCTCTCGGGCGCCTACAAGGCGGATTCGGGCGAGATCTGGATCAACGGCGAGAAGGCCAACATCCAGAGCCCTCGCGACGCGCGGCGCTACAACATCGAGACCATCTACCAGACGCTCGCGCTGGCCGACAATCTCGACGCCGCCTCGAACCTGTTTCTCGGGCGCGAGATCACCACCAAGATCGGCTTCGTCGACGACGCCAAGCAGGAGGCCGAGACGCGCAGGATCATGGCGCGCCTCAACCCCAACTTCCGCAAGCTCTCCGAGCCGGTTTCGGCGCTGTCAGGCGGCCAGCGGCAGTCGGTGGCCATCGCCCGCGCGGTCTACTTCAACGCCAAGATACTGATCATGGACGAGCCCACCGCCGCGCTCGGCGTCCACGAGACGGCGATGGTCGCGGATTTGATCAAGGAACTGAAGGCGCAAGGCCTCGGCATTTTCCTGATCTCGCACGACACGCGCGAGATGATGGATCTGTGCGACCGCGTGTCGGTGATGAAGAACGGCCAGCTGGTCGGCACCGAGCGGGTCGAGGACGTCACCGAGGACGACATCCTGTCGATGATCATTCTCGGCAAGAACCCGAAACGCGAAGCCGCCTGAACACACGCTCCGCGCGAATTCGGGGCCGCTCCGCAGGGGGCGGCCCGTTTTTATTTACACAGTCGTAACAGTGGCTTGCGCTGTGACCTCCGGTTGGCCGAGCTTGCCGGAGCTGCAGGGAGGGCGTAACCGCTTGCCGCGACGGCATGGGCCGCTAGGGTCTGCCGCAAGCGGGCAGGCCGACCCGGGGAGCGTGAGATGCAGACCGAGCAGTTCCGACAGATCGTGGAAGAGGCGCGCAGCGCGCCGTCGCCGCTCAACACCCAGCCCGCCCGCTGGCGGCGCAAGGGCGACGCGATCCTGATCGGCTGCGACCCCGAGGCGGTCCTGAAGGTATCCGACCCCAATGCCGTCGCGGCCGGTCTTGCCTGTGGCATGGCGGCCGAGGCGACGATCCTGGCGCTGTCGTCGCGGCGGATGGGCGCGGTCTTTACCGACCAATGGGCGCAGGATGACCGCGACACGCTGCCCGGGCTGCGGATGGCGGGGCGGATCACCCTCGAGGCACAGACCGACACCGACCCCCTGGCCAAGCAGCTGCCGCTGCGCTTCGGCCATCGCGGCCCATACGAGCCGGGGCCGGTGGATCTCTATGGCTGGACGCGACGCGACGCGCTGCTGATCACCGATGCCAGCCGGCGCGACTGGCTCGCCGACCTGTACGACCGGGCAATGCTGACCCATCTGCGAAGGCCCGAGGTTCGGCACGAGCTGTTGTCCTGGCTGCGGATTCGCCCCCGGCACCCGCGCAAGCGCTATGACGGGCTCGACCGGGCGGCGCTGCAGCTCGAGCCTCGAGCGGCACTCAAGGCAAGGCTGGCGCTGGGGCCGCTATGGCGACCGGCCGAGATGTTCGGGGCAGTGGGGCAGGTCACCAGCGAGGCCGAGCAGATCCGCTCGTCCGCCGTGATCGCGCTGTTCCACCGCCCCGCGACCGACAGCCCCGTCACTGCCGGGCGGGCGCTGCTACGGTTGCTCTTGGAGGCCACGAAGCTCGGTCTCGCGGCGTGGCCGATGGGGGTGCTGACCGCCGATGACGCGGCCCGCGATGAGATCGCCCGGACCGTCGGTCTCGACCCGGAAAGGCGGCTGCTTCAGGTCGTGCGGCTGGGCCGCGCCAAGTCCCGGCCCGGGCGGATGGCGCGGCGGCCTCTGGAAGAGTTGATCGTCTGACGTTCAGGCGTGACGGAGATCGGCCCAGATCGGCAGATGGTCCGAGGCGGCGGGGGCAGGCTGCTCGTGCCACACGCCGCTCCCTTCGACCACCACGCCCGCGCCGGTCGCGATCCGGTCGAGCGCGGCGACGGGGCGGCGCGAATGGTAGCTGCGCCCCGGCGCGTGGATCTCGAAACGCTTGGCCAGCCGTCCCAGCCCGACCCGTTCCGACCACTCGTTGAGATCGCCGGCCAGAACCGTGGGGCGCTGCGGCATGCGGTCGAGCTCGTCGAGGATATGGGTGAGCTGGAGCCGGCGTGAGCCGCGAAGCAGCCCCAGATGCAGCCCACCCACGCGCAACGGCCCGGCCGGAGTTTCTAGGTCGGCCGCGATGGCGCCGCGCGGCTCGAAGCCGGGCAGCACCATCCGGTGCAGGCCGCTGACCTCGATGCCCTCGCGCACCAGCATCGCGTTGCCGTGCCAGCCGAGGCTCTTGGCCGACTGCCCGAAATCCACCGCCCGCAGCCCGGAGAGCTGGCTCAGCTCGGTCAACGGGATCGCGGTGGGCCGGGCGCCGAGCCGCAGGTCGGCCTCCTGCAGCACCACGATGTCGGGCTCCAGCGCCGCGATCACGTTGCAGACGCGCGCGGGGTTGCGGCGCCGGTCGGTGCCGAGCGCCTTGCGAATGTTGTAGCTCACCAGCCGCAGCCGGCCGGGGCGAAGATGCGGATCGCTCATGGTCCCCTCACAGCATCGGCGCGCCGAGGCGGAACACGCCCTCGGCAAGGCGGCGGCCGATGTTCGGGCGCCGCACGCCTTCGCGGCACAGCGCGGTTTCGGCCTCGAACCAGTCGGACAGCAACGCCACCGAGGGCGCATCGTAGACGAAAACCGCCACCTCGAAGTTCAGGAGCATCGAGCGGACGTCGAAATTGGCCGATCCGGCCCAGGCGGCGCCGTCGATCACCCCGGCCTTGGCATGGGTCATCTGGCGCGGCAATTGCAGCACCCTTCCTCCGGACTCGGCAAGCGTGCGCAGATAGGCGCCGCGCGCGAAATCGGCAATCCGCTGGTTCGAGCGGGCCGGAACCATCACCCGCACGTCGACGCCGCGGCGCGCCGCGGTGCACAGCGCGGCGTTGAGCGGCTCTGTCGGCAGGTAGTAGGGCGTGGCGATCCAGACCCGGCGGGTCGCGGCGTGGATCATCTGCACCAGCACGTCGTGCAGCGGGTCGAGATGGGTGTCGGGGCCCGAGGGCACGACCTGCACCACCGCCGTGCCGGGGCGGGCGGCGACGTGAAGTTCGGGCAGTGGCTCGGCCTCGTGGTCGGCCACGCCCCAATCGGCGCGGAACAGGTCCCACAGCACTTCGACCGACGGACCCTCGAGCGTGAAGGACAGGTCGCGCCACAGCTCTGGTGCCCGCGCCCCCGGCGCGATCTGCGGCGGGAAGCCCATGTATTCGCAGCCGACATTGCGGCCGCCGGTCCAGGCGCGCGCCCGATCCGCGATGATCATCTTGCGATGGTTGCGCAGGTTCATGTGGCCCTTGAGCGGCCAGTTCAGAAAGGGCTGGTGCCACCGCAGCTGGCCCCCGGCAGCCTCGAAGCGGCTGAGCGCCTCGCGCGGGCACCAAAAGCCGCCCAGCCGGTCGATGATCAGCCGCACCTGCAGCCCCGCTTCGACCTTGGCGGTCAGCCGGTCGACGAAGTCTCGGCCGATCGCGTCGTCGTGGATCAGGTAGAAGGTGATGTCGAGCTCGTGCTCGGCGCCCTCGATCATCTCGCGCATCGCCTCGCGGGCATGCTTGGCATCGCGGTGCAGCTCGATCCTGTTGCCCTCGCTCGCCGCCGGGACGCCGTAGGCGCGGAATGCCTCCGACGGGCCGCCCGCCGGGTCGGGGCGTGCGCCGCCATTCATCGAGGAATAGCGGATGAAGGGATGCCGCGACCGGGTCTTGCGAAAGCCGAGCGCGAAGAACAGCGGGATCGCGGCCCAGGGCAGCAGGATGATCGCGAGGATCCACGCGGCGGCGGATTGCGGGGTGCGGCGCTGCTGCAGCAGCATCACCGTCGCGGTGAGCGCGAGACCGACACCGATCAGGGTCAGCAGAAAGGTGTCATAGTTGAACAATCGCGCGGGTTCCCTCTTCTGCGGCCAGATGTGAGCCAAACGCCGCATGGGCGCAACGGGGTTCCCGGCTGCGTGGCAAGGCCGCACAGACGTTGCGCATTGGCGGCAGTTGGACCGGGGATGGGCCGCCGCTAGCTCTTGCGTGACAGCCAGCGGAGAACGACATGGAACTTGGCCTCTATACCTTCGGCGATGTCGGACGCGACCCGGTGACCGGCGCGCAGGTCGATCCGGCGCTCCGCCTGCGCCAGCTGGTCGAGGAGATCGCGCTTGCCGACGAGGTCGGGCTCGATGTCTTCGGTCTGGGTGAGCATCATCGCCCCGACTATGCCGTCTCCGCGCCCGCGGTGGCGCTCGCGGCGGCGGCGGGACGGACCAGCCGCATCAAGTTGAGCAGCGCGGTGACCGTGCTCTCCTCGGACGACCCGATCCGGGTGTTCCAGCAATTCGCGACGCTCGACAACCTCACGGACGGGCGGGCCGAGATCATCGCCGGCCGCGGCTCTTTCATCGAGAGCTTTCCGCTCTTCGGTCACGACCTCGAGGATTACGAGGACCTGTTCGAGGAGAAGCTGCAGCTCCTGATGGCGCTGAACGAGGGTGAGGTGATCCGCTGGCCCGGCAGCGCGCACACCCACCAGATCCCCGGTCGCGGCGTCTATCCGCGCCCGGTGCAGGAGAAGTTGCCGATCTGGCGGGCAGTCGGTGGTTCACCGCAATCGGTCGCGCGCGCCGGTGCTCTGGGCCTGCCGATGGCACTCGCCATCATCGGCGGCGAACCCGCGCGCTTCGCGCCGCTCTTCGACCTCTATCGCAAGAGCGCGGCGCAGGCGGGGCATGATCCGAAGAGCTTGAAGACCTCGCTCAACGTGCATGGCTTCGTTGCCGAGACCAGCCAGCAGGCGGCCGACATCATCTACCCGGCGCAGGCCGAGGTGATGAACCGGATCGGCCGCGAACGGGGCTGGGGCCCGACCAATCGCGCCCAGTTCGACGCGGCGCGCGGTCCCAATGGCGCGCAGTTCGTCGGAAGCCCGGCCGAGCTGGTCGACAAGATCCTGGCGATGCACGAGATCTTCGGTTTCGACCGGATGCTGATCCAGATGGCGATCGGTGTGTACGACCACGCGCAGCTGATGAAGGCGATCGAGCTTCTGGGCAGCCGCGTGGCGCCCGAGCTGCGCCGCGCCACCGCCTGATGCGGGTCGGCGTCATTTCGGACACGCATGGTCTTCTGCGACCTGAGGCCCTCGCCGCGCTGGCGGGGGTCGACCACATCCTGCATGCTGGCGATATCGGGCGCGAGGGGCTGGTGGCCGAGCTGGAGCAGCTCGCGCCGGTTACCGCGATCCGCGGCAACATCGACACCGCACCTTGGTGCGCCGCCTATCCGGAGGTGGCGGAGCCGGAACTGGGTGGCACCCGCATCCACATGCGCCACGACCGCAAGACGCTCGATTTCGACCCGGCGGCCAGCGGAATCGACGTCGTGATCAGCGGCCATTCGCACAAACCGCTCATCGAAACGGTCGAAGGCGCACTTTATCTCAACCCAGGCGCTGCCGGGCCGCGCCGGTTCAAGCTGCCGGTAACGCTCGCGATTCTGGATCTCGGGGCAGGGGCGCCGCGCGCCGATCTTCTCCAGCTGATCGGCTGACCCGGCCAATGCCGCGCTGCGGCGTACGCAGCGGGTTGCCAGAACGATGCTCCTCCCGTAGCTTTCAACTAGTGAAATACAATTCCACTATGCGAAACTTCAGGGAGGAGACTGAAATGACGCGACTTCTGAAGGCGGCCCTCGCCTCGACGATTCTCGCCGGTGCCGCGCTCGGCTCCATCGCCCATGCCGAAACCACGCTGTTCTTCGGCGAGGCCGGTCCAAACCGCGGCGCCCGCGCCGAGGCGCTGAACTGGTTCGTCGAGGATGTGAAGGCTCGCACCGACGGCGAGCTGAACTTCGACGTGCAGTGGGGCGGCGCCCTGTTCAAGGCCGACGCCGCAGCCCAGGCCGTGGCCGACGGCGTGGCCGATGCCGGCACGATCATCGGTGTCTACTTCCCGCAGGAGATGCTGGCCTACGGCATCGCCGACCTGCCGGTGCAGAACCCCGACCCCTGGGTCGGCATGAAGGCCACCGACGAGCTGATGCGCGGCTCCGAGGCGATCCAGGCGAACCTCGCCGACCAGAACCTCGTCTATCTTGGCACCTACACCACCTCGGCGGTGCATATCGGCTGCAAGGGCGCGGCGATCCGCACGGTCGAGGACATCGACGGGCTCAAGGTTCGCGGCGTCGGCGCCTATGGCAAGACCTTCGCGGATTTCGGCGCGAACCTCGTCAACATGTCGATCTACGACGCCTATCAGGGCCTCGATTCCGGCCTGCTGGATTGTAGCCAGGGCTATTCCTATGCCGTTGGCGCGCTGAACCAGCAGGAGGTGATGGACAGCTACACCCTGCTGAACTGGGGCCAGGTCGGCGCGCTCGGCATCTTCATGAACAAGGACGCCTTCGACGCGCTGCCCGAAGACCAGCAGCAGGCGCTGATGGAAGCGGGCAAGGGCCTGTCGGACGAGTTCGGCCGTCTCGTGAACGCCGATAACGACGCCGCCATCGAGAAGATGAAGGAAGCCGGTGTCGAGATCATCGAGCTGCCCGCCGAGGAGCGCGCCAAGCTGGTCGAGAAGGGCAACACCTATCTCGAAGAATGGGCGACCCAGGCCGATGCCGCCGGTCTCGACGGCGAGGCGCTGCTCGAGGAGTATCGCGGGCTGATCGAGAAGTATCAGGCCGAGGTCGACGAGAAGGGCTATCCCTGGGAGCGCGGCTGACCCGCGACCTCGAGATCCCGGGCGGCGCGCCTCACCCGCGCCGCCCATTTCACACCACCGAACATCCGCGATGACCGGCGGGGGCATGGCCCGCGCCCGGTAGGGGAGTGCCGATGCTGAGCCGTATCGAGAGTTTCCTGCTCAACCTCGCCGCCGTGGCGGTGATCGGTCTGGGCCTGTTGATCACGTCGAGCGTGCTTCTGCGCGCGCTGTTCAACTCGGGCATCCCCGACACGATCAACATGGTGCGTGAGTTGATGGTGGCGGCGATCGTGCTGCCGCTCGCCGCCACCGCGGCGGCACGCGGCAACATCGTCGTCGAGGTGCTGTCGGAGCGGCTGCCGCCACGCACACAGGACTTGCTGGTCGTGCTGGGCTCCATCGTCGGGCTCCTAGCGCTGGCGCCGCTGATCTGGGCGGGCTGGAAGGAGGCCGTGCACACGTTGCAGTCCGGCAGCTACTTCTTCGGTCAGCTCAACCTCCCGAAATGGCCCGGCCGGGTGATCTTCCTGTTCGGCGTCTCCTTCTGCTGGCTCCGGCTGGCGATCCAGATGGTCGGCGACATCCGCACGATCCGCGCTGGACGGCGGGTGCTGATCGATCCGTCGCGCCCCGAGCATCACGAAGAGGTCTGAGACCATGGACGGCACTCTCATCGGTCTCGTGGCCTTCGGCGCGGTCCTGTTCCTGCTGGCGCTGCGCGTGCCGATCGCTTTCGCGCTCGCGGCGATTGCCACCATCGGCACCTTCGTCATCTTTGCCTTCCGCACCGGGACCTTCGCGCCCGAGCGGGCGATCCGACCGACCACCTCGCTGGTGTTTTCGAACAGCTTCGACCTGATCCACAGCTACGATCTGTCGATGATCCCGCTCTTCGTGGCACTGGGCCACATCGCCTATCGCGCCGACATCACCACCAAGATCTACCACGCCGCGCGCGTCTGGCTTGCCCGCGTGCCCGGCGGCGTCGCCATGGCCTCGGTCGTGGGCTGCGGCGGCTTTTCGGCGATCACCGGATCCTCGATCGCCTGCGCCTCGACCATGGGTCGGATCTGTACGCCCGAGATGCTCTCGGTCGGCTATGACAAACGGCTCGCCACCGCCTCGGTCGCCGCCGGCGGCACGCTTGGCTCGCTCATTCCGCCCTCGGTGCTGTTCATCATCTACGGAATCTTCACCGAGACCTCGATCAGCCAGCTGTTCCTTGCGGGCATCTTGCCGGGCATCGTGTCGCTCTTGGGCTTCCTCCTGGTGATCTTCATCTGGGTGAAGCGCGACCCGGCCGCGGCGCCCGCCTATACGGGCATCATTTCCATGGCCGATCGCGGCCGCGCCGCGCTCGAAGCCTGGCCCGCTGTGCTATTGTTCGTGATCATCGTCGGCGGCATCTATGGCGGCATCTTCACCGCCACCGAAGCGGCGGCTGTCTGCGTCTCGGCCGCGGTGCTGATCGGGCTGGTGCAGCGCAAGCTGACCTTCCGCGCGATCTGGGAGTCGCTGCGCGAGACCTGCATCCAGACCACCTCAATCTTTCTGATCGCAGCGGGGGCCAAGATCTTCGTGGCCTTCATCGCGCTCACCGGCGTCGCACCCGACATCGTCGAGGCGGTCACCGCCGCCGAGCTGTCGCCGGTGTTGCTGATGGCCGCGATCGCGCTGATCTATCTCGCGCTGGGGATGTTCCTGGACCCGATCGGCATCATGGTGCTGACCCTGCCGCTGATGATCCCGCTGATCGAGACCTATGGCTTCGACCTGATCTGGTTCGGCGTCGTCGTCATCAAGCTGCTGGAGATCGGCCTGATCACGCCGCCCGTGGGCCTCAACGTCTTCGTCATCGCCGGCGTGGTCGGGCGCGACGTGCCGATCGACCGCATCTTCGCCGGTATCGCGCGGTTTTTGTCGGTGGACGTCCTTGTGCTGATCCTGATCATGGCAGTGCCGGCGCTGTCGCTGGTCATACCCTATTCGATGTGAGGTTGCCGTGAAGATCACCGATGAAAGCCAGGATCGCCGTTTCGCCACCACGCTGGCCCGTGGGCTGTCGGTCCTGCGCGCCTTCCGGCCTTCGGATGACGGTCTCGGCAACGCCGAGATCTCGGAGCGGACCGGCCTGCCGAAATCGACCGTCTCGCGGCTGACCTTCACGCTGCAATCCCTGGGCTACCTGACCCATGCGCGCCGGCACGACCGCTACCGGCCGGGTCCCGCGCTGCTGGCGCTGGGCAACGTGGCGAGCGCCTCGATCTCCTTCGTCGAGCTGTCGGGGCCGATCATGCAGCGCGTGGCGGACGAGACGGCGACGCTGGCGCTGCTGTCGGTGCGCGACCGGGGCCGGGTGCTCATCACCAAGACATGGCGGCCGCAGAACGTCTCCTCGATCTGGCTCGAGGTCGGGCACCGCCTGCCGTTCAAGGGGTCGAGCTCGGGTCACGCCATGCTGGCCGCCCTTTCGGAGGAGGGGTTCGCCGAAGCCGTGGCCGACGCCGAAGGCCATCGCGGCCTCGACGAGGAGAGCGCACGCGCGGCGCGGCGCGAGGCCTATACCCAGCTCGTCACAGAGGGCTTCGTGATCGCCGATCCGGCGGCCTATTTCGCGTCCAACATCCACGCCGTGTCGGTGCCGTTCCAGTCGCGCGACCTGAGCGAGCCGGTGATCTTCACCTGCGGGGCCATGCCCAAGGATCTCAGCATCGAGCGGATGCGCGAGGAGGTCGGCCCGAAGTTGCAGGCCGGGGTGCGCGAGCTGGAGCGGATCATGGGGCAGGGGCCGTTCCTGACCCGGCACGATATCTAATCGTGCTCTTAATTCTGCATGTTGGAATTAAGATTTACATGTTGAAACTTGATCGGGCGATCGGTTAGGCTGGAGCCCGAGGAGGAGGATCAAATGGCAGGTACTGTGCATTTCGAGACCCGTGGCCGGATCGCGGTGATCACCGTCGACCACGCGCCGGTGAACGCGCTGGGCCGCGACGTCCGCGCCGGACTGGTAGCGGCGATCGAACGGTTCGAGGCGGAGGGCGCCGAGATCGCGGTGATCCACGGGGCGGGCCGGCTGTTCATCGGTGGCGCCGACATCTCGGAATTCGGCAAGCCGCCGCAGGAGCCGTTCCTGCCCGACGTGGTCAACCGCATCGAGGCCTGCACCAAGCCGGTCGTCGCCGCGATCCACGGCGCCGCACTTGGCGGCGGGCTCGAGATCGCGCTCGGCGCGCATTACCGCGTCGCCGTCCCGGGTGCTCAGCTGGGCCTGCCGGAAACCAAGCTTGGCGTCATCCCGGGCGCGGGCGGCACCCAGCGCACGCCGCGCCTGGTCGGGGCCGAGGCCGCGATCGACATGGCCACCACCGGCACGCCGGTCCCGGCCGCCAAGGCGGTCGAGATGGGGCTGGTGGACAGGCTGGGCGAAGGCGAGGCACTCGATGCCGGCCTGGCCTATGCCGAGGAACTGCTCTCGCAGGGCGCGGGCCCGCGCCCGGTGCGCAACATGGCCGCGCCCGAGCATGACGCCGCGATGTTCGATGCGCGCCGCGCCGCGCTCAAGAAGAAGCTGCGCGGTGAGGTGGCCCCGCTGGCCGCGCTCGATGCGATCGAGGCCTCGACCAAGTTGGGCTTCGATGAGGGCCTCGCCGAGGAGCGGCGCCAGTTCATGAAGATGATGGAGACGCCGCAGCGCGCGGGGCTCATCCACGCCTTCTTCATCGAGCGCAAGGTCGCCAAGCTGCCCGAGATCGAGGGCATCGCCCCCCGCGACGTCTCGGCTATCGGCGTGATCGGCGGCGGCACCATGGGGGCGGGCATCGCCACCGCGGCGTTGCTGCGCGGCCTGACCGTGACGCTGGTCGAGCGCGACGAGGAGGCCGCATCCCGCGCCCGCGCCACCATCGAAAAGAACCTCGCCGCGGCGGTGAAGCGCGGCAAGCTCAAGGAAGACAAGCGCGACGCGATCCTCTCGGGCGCGCTCTCCTGTGTCACCGGCTACGACGCGCTGGGGCAGGCCAACGTGATCATCGAGGCCGTGTTCGAGAGCATGGACGTCAAGAAGGACGTGTTCCGCGAGATCGACCGCGTGGCCAAGCCCGGCGCGGTGCTGGCCACCAACACCTCCTATCTCGACATCAACGAGATCGCGCAGGCCACGAGCCGTCCGCAGGACGTGATTGGACTGCACTTCTTCTCGCCCGCCCATGTGATGAAGCTGCTGGAGGTCGTGGTCGCGGACAAGACCGCGCCCGAGGTCACCGCCACCGCTTTCGCGCTCGGCAAGAAGCTCGGCAAGGTCTCGATTCGTGCGGGCGTCTGCGACGGCTTCATCGGCAATCGCATCCTGTCGCATTACCGGACCGCCGCCGATCACATGATCCTCGACGGTGCCAGCCCCTACCAGATCGACAAGGCGCTGCGCGATTTCGGCTTCCCGATGGGCCCTTATCAGGTGGGCGACCTCGCCGGGCTCGACATCGGCTACATGACGCGGCAGCGGAAAGCCGGTCAGCGCCACGAGCGCGACCGCTATCCCGGCTGGGCCGACACGCTCTACGAGATGGGGCGGCTCGGCCAGAAGACCGGGCGCGGCTACTATATCTACGACGAGGAGAGCCCGCGCGGCCGCCCCGACCCGGAGGTCGAGGAGATCATCGCCGCCGAGCGCGAGAAGCAGGGCGTGACCCCGCGCGATTTCACCGATGAGGAGATCGTCGAGCGCTACATGGCCGCCATGGTCAATGAGAGCGCCCGCGTGGTCGAGGAGGGCATCGCGCAGCGCCCGCTCGATGTCGATGTGACGCTGCTCTACGGCTACGGATTCCCGCGCCATCGCGGCGGCCCGATGCACTACGCCGATACCGAGGGGCTGGCCGTGATCCGCGACCGGATCGAGGGCTACGCCGCCGAGGATGATCATTTCTGGAAGGTCGCGCCGCTGCTCGCGCGACTGGCCTCCGACAATTCCACATTCGCCAGCCTGAACGGCTGAGAGGGAGAGACGACATGACCGACGCCGTCATCGTATCCACCGCCCGCACGCCGATCGGCAAGGCCGCCCGGGGCGCGTTCAACATCACCCATGGCGCCGACATGGCGGGCCACGTCGCCCGTCACGCGGTCGAGCGCGCCGGCATCGACCCGGCGCTGATCGAAGACGCGATCTTCGGCTGCGGCTATCCGGAATACGTCACCGGCGGAAACATCGCCCGCCAGGCGGTGATCCGCGCCGGTCTGCCGGTGTCGATCGCGGGTGCCACGGTCAACCGCTTCTGCGCCTCGGGCCTGCAGGCGGTGGCCATGGGTGGCCACATGATCGCGCAGGAAGGCGCCAAGGCGGTGCTGGTCGGCGGGGTCGAGAGCATCTCGATGGTGCAGCCGCCCGCACGCCATTCGCGCAATGCTTGGATCGAGGAGCACAAGCCCGAGCTCTACCACGCGATGATCGAGACCGCCGACACCGTGGCCAAGCGCTACGGCATCTCGCGCGAGGCGCAGGACGAGCTGTCGCTGCAGAGCCAGATGCGTACCGCCGAAGCCCAGAAGGCCGGGCGCTATGACGCCGAAATCGCGCCGATGGAAGTGACCAAGGCCGTCAAGGACAAGGAGACCGGCGAGGTCTCGCATGTCACCGAAACCATCTCGATGGACGAGTGCAACCGCCCCTCGACCAACCTCGAAGGCCTGCAGAAGCTGCAGCCGGTGCGCGGCGAAGGCAACTTCATCACCGCCGGCAACGCGAGCCAGCTCTCCGACGGCGCTGCCGCGCTGGTGATGATGGACCGCAAGGAGGCCGAGCGCCTCGGTCTCGACATCCTCGGTGCCTTCCGCGGCTTCGCCGTCGCGGGCTGCGAGCCCGACGAGATGGGCATCGGCCCGGTCTTCGCCGTGCCGCGTCTCTTGGAGCGTCAGGGCCTGACCGTCGACGACATCGACCTGTGGGAGCTGAACGAGGCCTTCGCCTCCCAGGCGCTCTACTGCCGCGACACGCTGGGCATCGACAACGACAAGCTCAACGTCTCGGGCGGTTCGATCTCGATCGGCCATCCCTTCGGCATGACCGGCGCGCGCATGACCGGCCACCTGCTGATCGAGGGCCGCCGTCGCGGCGCCAAGCTCGGCGTCGTCACCATGTGCATCGGCGGCGGGCAGGGTGCCGCCGGCCTGTTCGAGATCTACTGAGAAAGGGCCCGGCAATGGACCTGAACTTCACCGAAGAGCAGAAAGCCTTCCGCGCCGAGCTGCGGAGCTTTCTCGAGGAGCGGCTGCCCGAGCGGCTGTCCGAGAAGGTGCGCCTTGGCCAGCGCCTGACCAAGCAGGATTACGAGGAATGGCACGCCATCCTCAACGAGAAGGGCTGGCTCGCGGGCAACTGGCCGAAAGAGCATGGCGGCGCCGGCTGGAACGCGGTCGAGCGGCACATCTTCGAGGAAGAGACCACCGCCGCCCATGCGCCGCGCATCGTGCCCTTCGGTCTCGCGATGCTCGGCCCTGTGCTGCAGAAGTTCGGCTCCAAGGAGCAGCAGGATTACTGGCTGCCGCGCATTCTCAACGGTGACGATTGGTGGTGCCAGGGCTATTCCGAGCCGGGCGCGGGCTCCGATCTCGCCTCGGTCAAGACGACCGCCGTGCGCGACGGCGACCATTACGTGGTGAACGGGCAGAAGACCTGGACCACGCTGGGCCAGTACGCCAACATGATCTTCTGCCTCGTGCGCACCTCCAAGGAGGGCAAGCCGCAGGAGGGGATCTCCTTCCTGCTGGTCGACATGAACGATCCCGGCGTGACCGTGCGCCCGATCGTGCTTCTCGACGGCGAGCCGGAGGTGAACGAGGTCTTCTTCGACAACGTCCGCGTGCCGGTGGAGAACCTCGTCGGCGAGGAGAACAAGGGCTGGACCTACGCCAAGTACCTGCTGACGCATGAGCGGACCAACATCGCCGGGGTGGGCTTCGCCAATGCCGGTCTCGCGAACCTCAAGCGGATCGCGCGGCTCGAACAGTCGGGCGGCCGCCCGCTGATCGAGGACCCGCTCTTCGCGGCGAAGATCGCCGAGGTCGAGATCTCGCTGATGGCGATGGCCACGACCAACCTGCGGGTGGTCTCGGCCGCCGCCGCTGGTCAGGCGCCGGGCGCGGAAAGCTCGATGCTCAAGGTCAAGGGCACGGTGATCCGGCAGGAGATCAACGCGCTGACCAAGCAGGCGGTCGGTCCCTGGGCGATGCCCTTCGTCTCCGAGGCGCTGGAAGCGGGATCGAACGAGGGGCCGGTCGGCCCGTCCTACGCGATGTCTGCGACGCCGCATTACCTGAACAACCGCAAGCTCTCGATCTATGGCGGATCGAACGAGGTGCAGAAGACGATCATCGCCAAGGCGATCCTGGAACTCTGAGGGGCGGGACATGAACTTCCAACTGACCGAAGAGCGGCAGATGCTGCAGGACGGGCTGCGCCGCTATCTGGGCGAAGCCGTGACACCGCAGGCCCTCGAAGCCGCGCAGACCGCCGGCATGTCGCCCGAGATCTGGGCCGGCCTGTCCGAGATGGGCGTCGCCGGCGCGCTGTTCACCGAAGATCAGGGCGGCTTCGGCGGGGCCGGTTTCGACCTGATGGTGGTGTTCGAGGAGCTGGGCCGCGCGGGCGCGGTCGAGCCGATGCTCGAATTGCTGCTCGCCGGGCGGCTGGTCGCCGAGCTGGGCGACGAGACTCAGCAGGAGATCGTCGCGCAGGCGGTCGAAGGTGCGGTGCAGCTGGCCTTCGCGCATGGCGAACCGGCCAGCCGCTTCGACCTGGAGCGGGTCGAGACCCGCGCCGAGCGGAGCGGCGATGGCTGGACCCTCACGGGGCGCAAATCCGTCGTCGTCAACGGCGCCCAGGCCGATCACATCGTCGTCTCCGCCCGAACCTCGGGCGATGTTGCCGACCGCGACGGGATCAGCCTGTTCCTGCTGCCCAAGAGCATGGCGGGCGTCGAAATCCGCGACTACCCACTGAGCCAGGGTGGCCACGCGGCCGAGATCGTGCTCGACGGCGTGACGCTGCCTGCAGGCGCGCTGCTCGGCGCCGAGGGCCAGGCCTTCGAGGCGATCGAGACGGCGCAGGCCCGCGCCACCGCCGCGATCTGCGCCGACGCGCTCGGCGCGATGGAGACGGCGCGCGCGCTGACCGGCGATTATCTCAAGACCCGCAAGCAGTTCGGCCAGCCGATCGGCAAGTTCCAGGCGCTGCAGCATCGCGCCGCCGACATGCTGATCGAGATCGAGCAGGCGCGCTCGGCGGTGATCAACCTGTGCGGCCATCTCGAGGCCGACCGCAGCACCCGCGAGATCCACGTCTCCGCGACCAAGCACCTCGTCGGCAAGGTCGCGCGGCTCGTCGCAGAGGAAGCGGTCCAGATGCATGGCGGCATCGGCATGACCGAGGAGTACGACCTCGCCCGCTTCGCGCGGCGGCTTTCGATGCTCGACCAGCGCTTCGGCGACGCGACCTTCCATCTGGGTCGCTTCGTAAGGCTTCGGGCGGCCTGATGGCGGGGCCGGGGATCATCGAGGGCGAGACCGGCGCGCAGCGGCTGATCGGCTACGTGCTGGATGTCGGCCAGGGTGATGGCCGGGCGCGGTGTCACCTCACCGTGACGGCCGATCACACCAACCGGCACGGCATGCTGCATGGCGGCATCGTCGCGACGATCCTCGACAATGCGATGGGCGCCACCGGCAGCCTGTCGCGCGATCCCGGCGGGCGCTACCCGTTTCTGACTATCTCGCTCAACACCCAATACCTCGCCCCCGCCCGCGAGGGCGAGGCGCTGGTGGCGGTCGGGCGCATCACCGGGGGCGGACGCAAGATCCTGTTCATCGAGGGTGAGCTGCGGGGCGGTGACGACCGGCTGATCGCTACGGCAACGGGCGTGTTCAAGCCGGTACCGAAGCAGCACGCGGAGGGACCCGCATGAGCATGGCGCGGATCGAGGATCGCGGCGACCGGCTGGTGGTGTGGAACCTCAACGCGGCCCGACGCGGCGCGCTGACACCGGACTATTATGCCGCGCTGCAGGACGCACTGGAGACGGCGGGTCGCACCAGGCGCATCGCCTGCGTCGTCCTCGCATCCGAGGGCGGTTTCTTCTGCGCGGGCGGCGATCTCGGCGTTCTCGCCACCCGCGCGGCGCAGAGCGAGGCCGAGCGGCGCGGCAACATCGAGAAGCTGCACGACCTCGTCCGCGCCATCATCACCTGCCCCAAACCGGTCATCGCGGCCGTCGAGGGCGGCGCCGCCGGGGCGGGGCTGTCGCTGGCGCTGGCCTGCGACGTCACCGTGGCCTCCGACACCGCCCGCTTCACGGCCGCCTATGTGAAAGCCGGGCTGGTGCCGGATGCCGGGCTCACCCATTTCCTCTCCGCCCTGCTGCCGCGCGCGCTTGCGCGACGGATGGTGCTTCTGGGCGAGCCCGTCGGAGCGGATCGGCTGCACGCGCTCGGCGCGCTGTCCGAGCTGGCGCCAGAGGGCCAAGCCTTCGAGGCCGCGATGGCGCTGGCTGACCGGCTGGCTCGGGGACCGTCGGCGACGCAGGGCGCGATCAAGACGCTGATGAACAGCGCCGCGCAGGGTGATCTGATGGCCCAGCTCGATGCCGAGCGCGACGCCATGGCCCGTGCCCAGGGAACACCCGAGGCGGCCGAGGGCATCGCGGCCTTTCTCGACAAGCGGGCCCCTGATTTCGTCGCGCTTAGGGAGATGTCATGACCGATCCCCTTTTCGATACCGCCGTGACGCGCGCCTATGGCACCCGGCTGCCGATCGTCGCCGGTGGCCTGATGTGGCTGTCGGATGCGGCATATGTCTCGGCCTGCGCCCGCGCCGGGATCATCGGCTTCATCACCGCCGCAAGCTTTCCCGATCCCGACCGGCTCCGCGCCGAGATCCGCCGGACCCGCGAAATGGCCGAAGGCGGGGCCTTCGGGGTCAACGTCTCGATGCTGCCCAAGCTGGTGCCGGGCGAGCGCACCGCCGAGATCTTCGAGCTGATCGCCGAGGAAGGCGTGCGCTTCGTGGAGACCTCGGGCCGCAACCCGGCGCCATGGCTGCCGATACTGAAGGCCGCCGGCATCACCGTGCTGCACAAGGTGCCGAGCGTTCGCTTCGCCGAGAAGGCGCAGTCCGAGGGTGTCGACATGGTGTCGATCGTCGGCGCCGAGTGCGGCGGCCATCCCGGGCTCGATCTGGTGGGCAGCTTCGTCAACCTCGCGCTGGCCGAGCGGCGGCTCGACATTCCGTTCCTGATCGGCGGCGGCGTCGGTCACGGCGGCCAGCTCGTCGCGGCGCTGGCGGGCGGCGCCGCGGGCGTCGTGGTCGGCACGCGGTTCCTCGTGGCCGAGGAGATCACGGCGCATCCCGACTACAAGCGGGCACTGTCGGAGGCGAAGGAAACCGACACGATGCTCAGCATGTCGAGCGTGCGCAACACGATCCGCACGCTGCGCAACGAGACCTCCGAGACCGTGGCGCGGCTCGAGACCGAGAACCCGGAGATCGGGATCGAGGCGCTGCTGCCGCATGTCTCGGGCGCGATCGGGCGGCGCGCCTACGAGACCGGCGACGTGTCGCGCGGCATGCTGTCGGCGGGGCAGGCGCTCGGGCTCACGGGCCAGATCGAGCCGCTGGCCGCGATCATCGGCCGGCTGGAGGAAGAGGCGCGGGTCGCGCTGGCGCGGCTGCGCCCGGCGATCCTGCAGGGGCAGACGCAGGGGGAGTTGGCATGATGCAGGCACAGACGGATGGGGCGCGGCCGGTCGAGACCGGCACGCGCCGGGTGCACGAGCTGCTCGGCCGCCAGGCGCAGCTGCGCGGTCAGGCGCCGGCGCTGATCGACGCCGATGGCCGAACGCTCGACCACGAGGTGAGCGAGGCGGCGGCCGGCGAGCTGGCAAGGCTGTTCGCCGAGCGTGGCGTCGTCGCCGGCGACCGGGTGCTGATCGTGGCCGAGAACTGCGCCGCGACCGCGCTGGCGATTTTCGCGGCCTCCGCGCTCGACGCGATCGCGGTCCCGGTCAATGCTAGGATGACCGGCGCCGAGCTGGCGCGGATCACCGACCATGCCGGACCGCGCGCGATCCTCTACACCACCCATGTCTCGGCCGAGGCGGCCGGCCATGCCGAGGCGGCGGGGGCCGAACCCGTCGTCACCGCGACCGGCCGGCTCGCGCTGGCCAAGGGCCCCGGCGGCGCGCCCGAGCCGGCGGCGCAGGGGCCGGAGCAGACCGCCGTGATCCTCTATACCACCGGCACAACCGGCGATCCCAAGGGGGTGATGCTGACCCACGCCAACCTGCTCTTCGCCGGTGCCACCAGCGCCGCACTCAGGGGCATGGGGCCCGAGGACCGGGTTTATGGCGCGCTGCCGCTGACCCATGTCTTCGGCCTGGCCTCGATGCTGATGGCCGCGATGAGCTGCGGCGCCTGCGTGCAGCTCGAGACCCGCTTCGCACCCGACCGGCTGCTCGCGGCGCTGAAGCGGGGCGTCACGGTGCTGCCGATGGTGCCGCAGATGCACGCGCTGCTGATGAAGCACGTGGCCGGGCAGGGGCTCGACCGGCTCGAGGGCGCCAGGCTGCGCTACGTCTCGTCCGGCGCGGCGCCGCTTGACCCGGCCTGGAAGCGAAAGGCCGAGGCCTTCTACGGTCTGCCGCTGCAGAACGGCTACGGCATGACCGAAAGCACAGCCGGCGTCAGCGGCACCCGTAACCCGATCGGTGTGCCCGATGTCTCGGTCGGCCCGGCGCTTCCGGGGATCGAGATCCGCATCGATGCGCCCGATGCCGAGGGCGTGGGCGAGATCCGCACCCGCGGCCCGCATGTGATGAAGGGCTATTACCGCAACCTCGAGGCCACCGCGCAGGTGATCGATGCCGAGGGGTGGCTCGCGACCGGCGATCTGGGGCGGATCGACGCCGAAGGGCGGCTGCACGTGGTGGGCCGCTGCAAGGAGCTGATCATCCGCTCCGGCTTCAACGTCTACCCCCCCGAGGTCGAGGCCGCGCTGAACGATCATCCCGCCGTGGTGCAGGCCGCCGTGGTCGGCCGCTCGCGCGATGGCAACGAGGAGGTGCTGGCCTTCGTGCAGTGCACCGATCCCGTCCCCGAGCCTGCGACGCTGAAAGCCCATGTCTCGGAGCGGCTTTCGAGCTACAAGCGGCCATCGAAGATCCTGATCGTGGACCGGCTGCCTGCTGCGGCGACCGGCAAGATCCTGAAACACAAGCTGCTGGGCGTCTTCGCCGATCGCCTGGCCGCACTCGACGCGGAGGAGAAATAACATGCCCAAGGATATGCAGGGCCACGGCCCGGAACTCGCCCAGTTCGACTGGTCCGACCCCTTCCTGCTGGAGGCCCAGCTCGACGAGGACGAGCGGATGCTGCGCGACGCGGCGCAGGCCTTCGCGCAGGACAAGCTCGCCCCGCGCGTGACCGAAGCCTACCGCGAAGAGACGGCCGATCCGTCGATCTTCCGCGAGATGGGCGAGGCCGGGCTGCTCGGTGTGACCGTCGAGGAGGAGTTCGGCGGTCTCGGTGCGTCCTATGTCACCTATGGCCTGATCGCCCGCGAGGTGGAGCGCGTGGATAGTGGCTACCGCTCGATGATGTCGGTGCAGTCGAGCCTCGTGATCTACCCGATCCACGCCTATGGCTCTGAGGAGCAGAAGAAGAAATACCTCCCCGGCCTGTGCTCGGGCGAGCTGATCGGCTGCTTCGGCCTGACCGAGCCCGATGCGGGCTCCGACCCCGCCGGCATGAAGACCGTCGCGAAGAAGACCGACAACGGCTACCGGCTCTCGGGCTCCAAGATGTGGATCTCGAACGCGCCGTTCGCGGATGTCTTCGTGGTCTGGGCCAAGTCCGAGGCGCATGACGGCAAGATCCGTGGCTTCATCCTCGAGAAGGGCATGACCGGCCTCTCGGCTCCGAAGATCGGCGGCAAGCTCTCCTTGCGCGCCTCGACCACCGGCGAGATCGTCATGGATGGCGTCGAGGTCGGCGAGGACGCGCTCTTGCCGAACGTGCACGGCCTCAAGGGCCCCTTCGGCTGCCTCAACCGCGCGCGCTACGGCATCAGCTGGGGTGCGATGGGCGCGGCCGAGGCCTGCTGGCACGCGGCGCGGCAATACGGCCTTGACCGCAAGCAGTTCAACAAGCCGCTGGCACAGACTCAGCTTTTCCAGAAGAAGCTCGCCGACATGCAGACCGAGATCGCTCTCGGCCTGCAGGGCTCCTTGCGTCTGGGCCGGCTGATGGACGAGGGCCGCGCCTCGCCCGAGCTGGTCTCGCTGATGAAGCGCAACAACTGCGGCAAGGCGCTCGAGATCGCGCGCCACGCCCGTGACATGCATGGCGGCAACGGCATCTCCGACGAATTCCCGGTGATGCGCCACATGATCAACCTGGAAACCGTGAACACCTATGAGGGCACGCATGACGTCCATGCGCTGATCCTCGGGCGCGCCCAGACCGGCCTGCAGGCGTTCTTCTGAGACAGGAGCAGATGATGAAGATCCTAGTCCCCGTGAAGCGGGTGATCGACTACAACGTGAAGGTGCGTGTGAAGTCGGACGGTACGGGCGTCGATCTGGCGAACGTGAAGATGTCGATGAACCCGTTCGACGAGATCGCGGTCGAGGAGGCGATCCGGCTGAAGGAGGCGGGTGTCGCCTCCGAGGTGGTCGCGGTGTCGATCGGCGTGAAGCAGGCGCAGGAGACGCTGCGCACGGCGCTGGCGATGGGCGCGGACCGGGCGATCCTGGTGGTCGCCGCCGACGCGCCGGATCAGGACATCGAGCCGCTGGCGGTGGCGAAGATCCTCGCCAAGCTGGTCGAGGAGGAGCAGCCGCAGCTGGTGCTCTGCGGCAAGCAGGCGATCGACAACGACATGAACGCCACCGGGCAGATGCTCTCGGCGCTGCTGGGCTGGAGCCAAGCGACCTTCGCCTCCGAGGTGACGATCGACGGTGACAAGGCGCAGGTGACGCGCGAGGTCGATGGCGGTCTGCAGACGATCTCGGTGAAGCTGCCGGCGATCGTCTCGGTGGACCTGCGGCTGAACGAGCCGCGCTACGCCTCGCTGCCCAACATCATGAAGGCCAAGAAGAAGCCCCTGGACGAGAAGACGGCGGCCGATTTCGGCGTCGACGTCAGCCCGCGGCTGGAGGTGGTGAAGACCGCCGAGCCGCCGGAGCGCAAGGCGGGGATGATGGTCGGCTCGGTCGACGAGCTGGTTGAGAAGCTGAAGGATCTGGGGTCGTGGGATGAGCGTGCTGCTTCTGGCCGAGGTCACGGACGGCGAATTGAACCGTGACGCCACCGCCCGCGCCGTCTCGGCGGTGCAGGGTCTGGGCGATGTGACGCTCCTGTGCGTCGGCGCCAAGGCCAAGGACGCGGCAAACGCCGCGACGACGATTCAAGGCGTGGCCCGCGTGCTCTGCGCCGAGGATCCGCTCTACTCCCACCGCCTGGCCGAGCCGGTCGCGGCGCTGGTGGCGCAGCTGGCCGAAGGCCACGAGGTGATCGCGGCCCCCGCCACCACCGATGCCAAGAACGTCATGCCGCGCGTCGCGGCGCTCCTCGACGTGATGATCATCCCCGATGTGCTGGCGGTGCATGGCGACGGCAGCTTCGACCGCCCGGTCTATGCCGGCAACGCGGTGCAGACCGTGAAGTCGCGCGACGCGACCAAGGTGATCACCATCCGCACCACCGGCTTCGAGCCGGCGGGCGACGGCGGGTCGGCCTCGGTCGAGGACGTGGCGCCTGCCGCCGATCCGGGCCTGTCGGCTTGGGTCGAGGACAAGCTCGCCGAGAGCGACCGGCCGGAGCTGACCTCGGCGGGCATCGTGGTCTCGGGCGGCCGCGGCGTCGGCTCGCAGGAGAACTTCGCGCTGATCGAGAAGCTGGCCGACAAGCTCGGCGCCGCCGTCGGTGCGAGCCGCGCCGCGGTCGACTCGGGCTTTGCCCCGAACGACTGGCAGGTCGGCCAGACCGGCAAGGTCGTCGCGCCCGCGCTCTATGTCGCGGTCGGCATCTCCGGCGCGATCCAGCACCTCGCCGGCATGAAGGACTCCAAGGTCATCGTGGCGATCAACAAGGACGAGGAGGCGCCGATTTTCCAGGTCGCCGATTACGGCCTCGTCGCCGACCTGTTCACCGCGCTGCCCGAGCTCACCGAAAAGCTCTGAACGACAGAACGGCTCGGCGCAGCGCGCCGGGCCGTTTTCAGGCCGCTTCTGCGGTCTCCGGTTCGGCCTTGCGCATTCCTGGCGCCGACAGTCGCATCCGCCCCCTGATCCAGCCCGACAGCGCGTCGATCCCCAGCGTCAGCAGCGCCACGACGCCGAGCAGCAGCACGGTGCGATCCGTGCGCAGCTCCTGCATCGCCGCGTCGATGTGAAAGCCCAGCGTGGCGACTCCCAGCAGGCCGAGGATCGCGCTGTCGCGCACGATGATCTCCCAGCGATAGAGGCACAGCGCGAAGAAGTTGCCCGACAGGCGCGGCAGCAACTCCCACGCCGCCAGCCGCACCCCACGCGGGGCGTCCGGCCTCAGCCGCGGCGTCAGTGCGTCGCCCTGCCGCCCCATCAGGTGGGCGATGATCGCGCCGTTATGGAGCCCCAGCGCAAGGATCGCCGGTATCATCGAGGGGCCGGTGATCTGAAGGATCACGAAGGCGAGCATGTAGTCTGGGATCGAGCGGGCCAGCACCAGCGCCAGGTGCCCCAGCAGCGCGCCGGCCCGCCCCGTGACGCGCCGCACGATCAACGGGAAGCCTGTCACCGCGATCAGCGCGGCCAGCGCCAGCGCAAGCTGCGACAGCACCAACGTCGACAGGATGCCGGGCAGCGCCTGATCGCCGATGAGCCGGGAGAGCCAAGGGCCGAGCCCGGCCCAGTCGCCGGCGCGGATCGGCGCCGGCACGGCGTCGTGCAGAAAGCGCAGCAGTGCGCCGTCGCCCATCGGCGGCGCCGGGTGGCGCGCCAGCAGCCATAGCGAGGCCAGGAGCCAGAGCGGGGCGAGCCGCAGCCGCATCCAGTAGCGGATCGGCAGGATCAGCGCGAGATAGACGAGGATCGCCGTCGCGGCTGCACCGTATTGTGCCTGCCGGAAATCGGTCTCGAGCAGGTAGCCCAAAGTCGGCAGCCCGACGAAGCCCAGCACCGCCGAGGATCTGAGCCCGCATTCCAGCCGGTAGAGCGTGTAGGCGCCCAGCTCAGGCAGCGCCAGCGGCAGACGGCTCCACAGCAGCCGCGACAGTGGCGGCGTGCGGCGCGGCAGCGCGCGCGTGGCCGCCGGATCGGCCTCGGCGAGGTATTCGGCAAAGACCTTTGCGAAGATCCCGGCATAGGGCAGGGCGATCGCCAGCACCCCGGTGAGCGGCCCGAGGCCCGTGACGCCCAGCAGCAGGAGCGCCCAGAACAGCTCGTGGATGGAGCGGATCAGGATGCACAGCCAGCGCACCGGCGCGAAGCCGTAGGCGAGGCTCAGCGCGAAACCGGCCGTCGCGCCGGCAAAGACGCCGCAGACCGCGAAGGCCACGGTCAGCGCAGCCGCGTAGCCCAGCGCCGCCGGATCGCCGAATTCGGGCGCGAGCAGCCCGGCGCCGATCCGTTGCAGCGTCAGCCATGGATCGGGGCGGGCGAGGTCGAGATCGGCCAATGCCAGCGCCGCCAGGGTCGCGAGACCGAAGCCGGCGAGGACCCGCGCGGCGGACAGGCGGCGGGGGCGTGCCATTTCAGATCTCGTAGAGGCGGTGCAGCTCGGCCGCGTCGAGCCCGGCGGTCGGCCGGTCGAGCACGATCCGGCCGGCCCGTAGCCCGACGATCCGGGTGCCCACCGCCAGCGCCCGTGCCGGGTCGTGCAGGGCCAGCACCATGGTCGGAAACCGCGCGGCGAGCGCGTCGAGCAGATCGCCTGACTGGCGCGGATCGACCGCCGAGACCGGCTCGTCCGCGATCAGCGCATCGCCGCCCCTGAGCAGCGCGCGGGCCAGCGCCGTGCGCTGCTTCTGGCCGCCCGAGAGCGAGGCGACGCGGCGCCGGTCCAGCCCGGCGAGGCCGACCCGTTCCAGCATAGGCGCGACACGCGCCCTCTCACGCGAAGGCGGACGCAGCAGCACCCGCAGGCCGTAGGCCGATGAGTGATCGTCGAGCAGCCCCATCCAGGCGTTGTGGAACACCGAAAGCTGCGGCACCAGCCCGGGGTCCTGCGGCACCAGCGCGAGGCGCGGTGCCGGGCGGGCCGCCTCGAGCTTGAGGCGGATCGCGTTGAGCAGCGTGCTCTTGCCCGAGCCGCTGCGCCCCAGAAGCACCAGCCGCTCGCCGCGCGCGACCGAGAAGGACAACCCTTCGAGCACGGCGGTACCGTCCCAGGAGAGCGTCTCTTGGTCGAAGCGCAGGAGCGGCGCCGTTCCCATCAGTCGATCAAGTCGAGCTGTTTGGCGGTGCGTTCGATCGGCAGATAGAGGTCGTTCTCGGCCTCGATGAAGGCGGTGCGCGGGAAGCTTTCGAGGATCTGCGGATCCTCGAGCTCGATCAGCGCCCGCTGCACGCGCTTGGCAAAGCCCTCGCCCCAGCGCTCGTCCACGTCGCCACGGATGGTCCAATTGTAATCGGGGTAGGGCGGCGTGCGCCAGATCACCCGGGCGGTCTCGACCTCGGGCGCGCCTTCGGCCACGGCCGCGTCGAAGACGCTGTAGTTCAGCGCGCCGAGATCATAGGCGCCCGACGCCACGAGCCGCAGGGTCTGGCCGTGATCGCCCGAGAAACCGACATCCGAGAAGATCTCTTCCGGCGCCTCTTCGAACAGCCGGCGCAGGTGGTATTCGGGCATCAGCCGTCCGGAGGTCGACCCCTGCGAGCCGAAGGTGAAGCTCAGACCCTCGATGCCTTCCGGAAAGGCGTCGCCTTCGGGCTCGGTGATGCCGGTCGATTCATGGGCGATGAAATAGGTGACGAAGCTCTGATCCTCGACGCCCTGGGCGATCGCCTGGCTACCGGGCACGAGGCGACGCGCCTGCACGCCCGACAGGCCACCGAACCAGGCGAGCTGGATCTGGTCGTTGCGGAATGCGGTGACCGACGCCGCGTAGTCCTTCACCGGGACGTATTGCACCGGCACGCCGAGCCGCTCCTCGAGGTAGTCGGCGACCTTGCCGAAGCGGGCCTCGAGCTTGGTCTCGTCATCATCGGGGATGGCCGAGAAATAGAGCGTCGGCGTGTCCTGCGCCATCGCCGGCATGGCGGCAAGCAGCGCAGCGGCAAGGGCGACGGCACGGCGGGTGGGGTGCTGGGGCATCGGTCGGGCTCCGCTGGGGGTCGGCGCCCTTCTACGCCATGGCGCGCGCATGGCAAGGCGAACCACGTAACGTAAAATGGGCCCGCCCGCGCGCGGCGGTCGGGCCCATGCAGCCTGCGAAGGCCGGGATCAGTCCTCGATCAGCTCGAGGAGCTTCTTGGCGGCTTCCTCGGACGAGGCGGGGTTCTGGCCGGTGACGAGCTTGCCGTCGACCAGCACGTAGGGGGCCCAGTCCTCACCCTTGGAGTAATCGGCGCCCTTCTCCTTGAGCATGTCCTCGAGCAGGAAGGGAACCACGTCGGTGAGCCCGACGCCCTCTTCCTCGCCATTGGTGAAGCCGGTCACCTTGCGGCCCTCGACCAGCGGCTTGCCATCCTCGGTCTGGGTGTGACGGAACACCGCCGGTGCGTGACAGACTGCGCCGAGCGGGCGGCCGCCATTGACGAAGGCCTCGATGATGCGACGGCTGTCGGCATTCTCGGCGAGATCCCACATCGGGCCATGGCCGCCCGGGTAGAACACTGCGTCGTACTGGGTCGGATAGATCTCGTCGAGGCGCTCGGTGTTGGCCAGGAGCTCTTGGGCTTCCTTGTCTTCCTTGAAGCGGCGGGTGGCGTCGGTCTGGAAATCCTCCTCGTCGCTCTTGGGGTCGAGCGGCGGCTTTCCACCTTGCGGAGAGGCCAGCGTGACCTCGGCGCCCGCATCCTTGAAGACGTAATAGGGGGCGGCGAATTCCTCGAGCCAGAAGCCGGTCTTCTCGCCGGTGTCGCCGAGGCGGTCATGCGAGGTGAGGATCATCAGAATCTTGGTCATATGGTCTTTCCTTGAATACCAGGTGCGGAGCCGTTCAGGCGACGCGGATCACGCGTTTGCCGAAGGCCTCGCCGCGCAGCAGGCCAACGAAGGCCGAAGGCGCCTGTTCCAGCCCGTCGATCATCTCTTCGCGGTAAGCGATCTTTCCCTCCGCGACCCACTGGCCCATTTCATTGGCGAATTCGGGGTAGAGATGGCCGAAATCGTCGAAGATAATGAAGCCGCGCAGAGTGATCCGCTTGCGCAGGATCTGTCCCATGAGCCAGTTCATCCGGTCCGGCCCGTCGGGCAGCGAAGTGGCATTGTACTGCGAGATCAGGCCGCAGACCGGCACGCGGGCATTGGCATTGAGCTGCGGCAGGACCGCGTCGAGCACGGCGCCGCCGACATTCTCCCAGTAGATGTCGACGCCGTTCGGCGTCTCGCGCGCGAGGTCCTCGGCAAAGCTCTCGGCCTTGTAATCGACGCAGGCGTCGAAGCCCAAGGTCTCCACCGCGTGGCGGCATTTGTCGGGGCCGCCCGCAACGCCGACGGTGCGCAGGCCCTGCAGCTTGGCGATCTGGCCCACGGTCGCGCCCACCGGGCCGGTCGCGCCGCCGACCACCAGCGTCTCGCCCGCCTTCGGCTTGGCGATCTCGCGCAGGCCCGCCCATGCGGTGAAGCCCGGCATGCCCAGCACGCCCAGTGCCCAGGACGGGTTGGGCATGTTCGCGGGCAGCTTGTTGAGCCCGGCGCCATCCGAGACGGCATAGTCCTGCCAGCCGGAGAAGCTCACAACTCGGTCGCCTTCGGCGAAGTTCGGGTTGTTGGACTTCACCACTCGGGCCACCGTGCCGCCGACCATCGGCTGGCCGATCTCCACGGGGGCGGCATAGGAGGGCGCGTCGCTCATCCGCCCGCGCATATAGGGGTCCAGCGACAGGAACTCGGTCGCCAGCAGCACCTCGCCATCCTTGGGCTCGGGCACCGGCACGGTTTCAAGCCGCAGCGTGTTCTCGTCGGGCTCGCCCTTGGGGCGCTCGGCGAGAACCCAGCGGCGATTGGTGTCGGGGGATTGGGTCATGAAGTCGGTCCTTGTGGATCGATGAGCGCAGCCGTTGCGGCCAGGGCGCTGTCATAGGGGGCGGTGTCGCGCGACAGCCCACCCATCAGGCTCGCACCGAGCCAGATCTGGTAGAGCGTGGTGGCGAGCGCCTGCGGATCGGAATGGGCGGGCAGAGAACCGTCGCCGGCCCCCTCCCGGATGACCGCCGCCAGCCGGGCGACGATCGCCGAAACGCCGCGATCGAGCACCTCGCGCATGTCCGGCGACAGTTCCGCCACCTCGGCCGAGAGCTTCACCACGAGGCAGCGCGCCTCGTAATCCTCGCCCGACTGCCGGGTACGCCAGCCTTCGAAATAGGCCAGCAGCCGGTCGCGAGCGGGGAGGTTGGGCGCACCAAGCGTCCGAGCCAGGTCATCGGCATAGCCCTCGACGAAGCTGTCGAGCAGGGCGCAGCCGAAGGCCTCCTTGGATCTGAAGAAATGGTAGAAGCTGCCCTTGGGTACGCCGGCCTGCGTCAGCAGCTCGGAAAGCCCGACGCCGGTATAGCCGCGCCGCGCCACGAGGGCGCGTCCGGTAGCGAGGATATGCTGTCGCGTGTCGGTCATGATCCCCAGCTAGGCACCACTAGACCGGTCGTCTAGTAGTGCGCCGTGGCTTTTCTTTCTGACCTTGGGTAATCAGGGTCGAAGGGGCGGCGTTTGGCCGCCCCGACAGGGATTACTGGTTGGCGAAGCGGCCCTTGCGCGCGAGCACCTCGATTTCGTAGCCATCGGGGTCGGCGACGAAGAAGAACCGCGCCACCACGTCGCCGTCAGGGGCGAAATCCTTGATCTCGCGCGGCTGGTGACCGGCCTCGACGAGGCGGCCATGCAGCGTCTCGAGATCATCCTCGAGAAAGGCCAGATGGCCGTAGCCATTGCCAAGATCGTAGGTCTTGTCGCCCTTGTTCACCGTCAACTCCAGCTCGAAGCCGCTTTCGGGATTGCTCAGATAGATCAGCGAGAAGCTCTCGAAATCGAGGCGATCGGCGACCTCCAGCCCGAACAGCTCGTAGAACGCGAGCGAGCGGGCTTCGTCGCGCACGCGGATCATCGAATGGATCATCTTGGCCATGAGGCCCTCCTGTCTTCGCATGGGTTGAAGGCGGAATGCCCAAAACCCGCTGCGGGGTCCAGCCGCTCTCGACAGCGGTCGGGGGCCGGGCGAAGGTCGCCCGAACGGTCATGAGGGACGGTTGATGGTACGCGGCGCAGCTAGAGGTAAACGAACGATAGTGGTAATTTCTTTCCGTTCGGCCGCGATCCCGCTGTTTCCGGCAGCAGTCGCATGAGCGACATCGGTGCGCCCGGGCGCTGGCAGGCCCTGTCGCTGATCTGCGCCGGAGTAGTCTGCGCGATGACGAGCTGGTTCTCGGCCACGGCGATCCTGCCCGACCTGGTGCGCGACTGGGATCTTGGTCCAGCGGCACAGGCATGGCTGACCAACGCCGTCCAGCTCGGCTTCGTGGCCGGCGCGGTGGCCGCGAGCTTCGTCAACCTGCCCGATATCGTGGCGTTGCCACGGCTGATGACGGTTTCGACTATGGTCGCGGCGCTCGCCAACGCGGTGCTGCTGTTCGAGCCGGGGGCGGGGATCGCAATCGCGGCACGCGCGTTCACCGGCGCCGCACTGGCCGGGGTCTATCCGCCCGCGATCAAGCTGATGGCGACGTGGTTCACGCGCGGGCGCGGGCTGGCGCTCGGCTTTCTGATCGGGGCGCTGACGCTCGGCTCGTCCATGCCGCATCTGTTGCGCGCGCTGACCGAGGGGCTTGACTGGCGCGCGGTGGTGCTCGGCACGACACTGGCCACCGGGCTTGCCGCTGCCATCTTCGGGCTGGGCCTCGCCGAAGGGCCGCATGGCTTCGGCCGGGCCACCTTCGACCCAAGACAGAGCTTCGCGGTGCTGCGCGAGCGGGGCGTGATGCTCGCCAACTTGGGCTATTTCGGCCATATGTGGGAGCTCTACGCCATGTGGGCCTGGTTCCTGGCTTTCGCCACGGCGGCAGAGGCGGAAATCGTACCATTTCCAATGGGTTCTGCGTCGATGCTCACCTTCTTCGTGGTGGCGTCAGGAGCGCTGGGCTGTGTACTGGCCGGGGCCCTGTCGGACCGGATCGGGCGCTGCGCCACGACGGCATGGATGATGGGGCTGTCAGGCGCCTCGGCGCTTGCCATCGGCTTTGCCTTCGACGGGCCGGGTTGGTTCCTGGCATTGGTCGCGCTGGTCTGGGGGATCACCGTGGTCGCCGACAGCGCGCAGTTCTCCGCCGCCGTCACGGAGCTGGCCAAGCCGCATCTGGTGGGCACCTCGGTCACGCTGCAGCTCGGCATCGGCTTCGCGCTGACGGTGCTGGCGATCCAGATCATGCCATGGGTCGCGGAGGCGATGGGGGGCTGGCGCTGGGCCTTCCTCGTGCTCGTGCCGGGGCCGGTGCTGGGCACGGGCGCGATGCTGGTGCTGCGCCGCCTGCCGGAGGCGGCGCAGCTGGCGGGCGGGCGGCGCTAGGCCGCCCGCGCCCTCTCAGTAGAGCTTCGCGTCGGTGCCGTCCTTGCGCACCCAGGTGCCGAGGCCGATTTCGCCCAGCACCTTTAGGAACGGCTTGGGGTCCATCTCCTCGACGTTGCGCATCTCGCGCGCGTCCCATTCGCCGGTGGCGATCAGCATCGCCGCGGCGACGGGCGGCACGCCCGCGGTGTAGGAGATGCCCTGGCTGCCCACTTCCTCGTAGGCTTCCTTGTGGTCGGCCACGTTGTAGACGAAGACTTCGACCTCTTCGCCACCCTTCGTGCCCTTCACCAGATCGCCGATGCAGGTCTTGCCGGTGTAGTCGGGCGCGAGGCTCGACGGATCGGGCAGGCAGGCCTTCACCACCTTGAGCGGCACGACCTCCTGGCCTTCGGCCAGTTTCACCGGCTGCTCGGACAGCAGCCCGATGTTCTTCAGCACGGTGAAGACGTTGATGTAGTGCTCGCCGAAGCCCATCCAGAACCGCACGTCGGCGTGCGGATAGTTGGTCGCCAGCGAGTGCACCTCGTCATGGCCAGACATGTAGGCGCGCTGCGTGCCGACGACGGGCAGATCCCAGTCGCGGCCGACCTCGAACATCTCGTTCGATTTCCACTCGCCTTCCTGCCAAGAATACACCGTGCCGGTGAATTCCCGGAAGTTGATCTCCGGGTCGAAGTTCGTGGCGAAGTACTTGCCGTGGCTGCCCGCGTTGATGTCGACGATGTCGATGGACTTCACCTCGTCCATGTACTCGTCGATCGCCAGCCGCGCATAGGCGTTGACCACGCCCGGATCGAAGCCAGCGCCGAGGATTGCGGTCACGCCCTTCTCGGCGCAGCGCTCCTTACGCTTCCACTCGTAGTTGGCATACCAGGGCGGCGTCTCGCAGATCTTCTCGGGCTCTTCGTGGATCGCGGTGTCGATATAGGCGACGCCGGTCTCGATGCAGGCCTCCAGCACGTGCATGTTCACGAAGGCCGAGGCGACGTTGATGACGATCTGGGCGCCGGTCTGCTCGATCAGCGCGGCGACCGCCTTGCTGTCGGTCGCGTCCACGGCATGGGCCGCGAGGGCGCCGTCGGTCTTGTGGCTCCCCTTCTCACGGACGCTGGCGAGGATCGCCTCGCATTTCGCCTGCGTGCGCGAGGCGATGTGGATGTCTCCGAGCAGGTCGGCGTTCTGCGCGCATTTATGCGCCACGACCTGGGCGACGCCACCGGCGCCGATGATGAGGACGTTCTTCTTCAAGACCCTCGAGCCTCCTTTCGTGTTGCGCCGCCTCAGGACAGGGCGGCTTCGAAGTCACCATAGCCGAATTCGCGCACAGTCCTAACCGTGCCGTCGAGTTCGCGCACCGCGATGGCGGGCATGCGCACGCCATTGAACCAGTTCTTCTTGACCATCGTGTAGCCGGCGGCGTCGCGGATCGACACGCGGTCGCCGGGCTTCAGCGGCTCCTCGAAGCGGAATTCGCCGAAGATATCGCCCGCCAGGCAGGAGTTGCCGCAGACCATCCACTCATGCGCGCCGGTGTTCGGCGCGACCTTGGCGCTCTCGCGATAGATCAGCAGATCGAGCATATGCGCCTCGATCGAGCTGTCGACGATGGCAAGGTTCTTGCCGTTGTCGAGCGTATCGAGCACCGTCAGCTCCAGCGTGGTGGAATTGGTGATCGCCGCCTCGCCGGGCTCCAGATAGACCTGCACGCCATGGGTTTCGGAGAAGCGCTTGAGCCGCTCGGCCAGCTTTTCCAGCGGGTAGCCCGCGCCGGTGAAATGAATGCCGCCGCCGAGGCTGATCCAGTCCATGCGGCCGATGAGGTGGCCGAAGCGCTCCTCGATATGGCCGAGCATCCCGTCGAAGCGGTCGAAATCGGCGTTTTCGCAGTTGTTGTGGAACATGAAGCCCGAAACCTGGTCGCAGACCGTCTCGATCCGGGCGGGATCGTGCTCGCCCAGCCGCGAGAAGGGGCGGGCCGGGTCGGCGATGTCGAAGGAGGACGAGCTGATGCCGGGATTCACCCGCAGGCCGCGCACGTGATCGCGGGCCGCCGCGCCGAACCGCTCCAGCTGGCCAATCGTGTTGAAGATGATCTTGTCGGAATTTGCGAGCACGTCCGGGATATCGGCCTCGTCCCAGGCCACCGAATAGGCATGGGTCTCGCCCGGGAAATGAGTGCGTCCGAGCTTCACCTCGAAGGGGGACGAGGAGGTGGTGCCGTCCATGTATTCGCTCATCAGGTCGAAGACCGACCATGAGGCGAAACATTTCAGCGCCAGCAGCGACTTGGCCCCCGACAACTCGCGCAGGCGGGCGATCTTCTCGAGGTTGGGCAGCAGCGCCTGCTTGTCGATCAGGTAGTAGGGGGTACGCAACATCTCGGGGCTCCCTCGCGTGTCGGGCCACGTGCGGGTGGCGCGAGGGGCATATAGACATGCGCCGCGGCAGGCTCAACAGGAGCCGTAGGGTTCAGTCGTCGCGCCCCCAGCGCAGGAGTACCATCTCGTCGCGCTCCGCGGCTTCGCGCGCGGCCCGGTCCTGCGCGGCGCGCAGCTTGGCGCGGGCAGCCACGGTGGCGACGGTCTTCATCTCGCGGAAACCCTCGCGCATCGCCTCTTCCAGCGCCTCGGCCTGGGGCCGTAGCGCCTCGGCTGCGCGGTCGAGCGCGCCGATCTGCGCCCGCGCGTCGCGGATATAGGCGCCGACATAGGGCGCGGTCTCGATGCTGGTGATGCGGCCGTCGCGCGCAAGTGCAGCTGCGGTCTCTTCGCTCTGGCGGCGAAGCTCCTCCATTCGCGCGTTGATCCCGGCGAGCTCGACCGCGCGGGCCTCGATCCCGACGCGGTGCAGCCGCTCGATCAGCCGCAGGGCGCGGTCGCGCCTAGCCGCCATCGCGTGCCTCTTCGAGCGCCACCAGCGCCTCGCGCATACGGGTCAGGATCTCCGGAGGAAAGGCGTTGATCTGCTCGGGCGGCAGCAGCTGATAGGGTCCGACGATCTCCGCCGCCGGCTCGGCCTTTTCCTCCTTCGCGGGCTCTTCCGCCGCAACGGCGATCGCGGGGTGAGCCATCGAGAACGCGAGCAGGACCAGCCGGATCATGCCGCCGGAAGCTCCTTCTGCGCGGCCTCGACGCGGTAGAAGTCGGGCTGCTTGGAGGTGGGGATGTTGCCGCGGCCGATCTCGACGCAGATGTTCGGCGGGTGGTTGGCGACCATGGCGACGAAGATGTCGCGGATGATCATGTAGAAGGCGCCGTCCTCGTCCTCGATCTGCTTCAGCCGGCCCGAGATCGGCTGGACCATGCAGTAGGCGAGGAACACGCCGAGGAAGGTTCCGACCAGCGCGCCGCCGATCATCTTGCCCAGCACTTCGGGCGGCTGGTCGATCGAGGACATCGTCTTGATCACGCCGAGCACGGCCGCGACGATGCCGATCGCCGGCAGGCCGTCTGCCATGGTCTGGATCGCACCGGCGGCGCCGAGCGCCTCGTGGTGATGCTTCTTGATCTTGCGGTTGATGACGTCCTCGGTCTGGTACTTGTCGTCGAACTGCATTGCCAGCATCCGGAAGCTGTCGGTGATGAGTTCGGTGGCGAAGTGATCCTTGAGGATCGTCGGGTAGCGCTGGAAGATCGAGCTGTCCTTGGGGGTCTCGATATGCTCGTCGAGCGCAAGGATGCCCTTCTGCCTGTAGAGCCGTGCCAGCTCGTACATCAGGTTCAGCAGCGCCTCGTAGTCGGAGGCCTTCCATTTCGGCCCCTTCATCACCTTGCCGATGCCCTTGAGGGCGCTCTTGGTGACGGTCATCGAATTGGCGATCACGAAGGCGCCCAGCGCCGCGCCACCGATCATCATGCCTTCGAAGGGAAGGGCGTGCAGCACGATGTCCATGTTGCCGCCCGAGAGCATGAATCCCCCGAAGACAAGTCCGAAAACCATGGCAAGTCCGAGGATTAGGGTCATCGCAGCGCTCCGAAAACCTTGCTTTCGCGACACAGCATCGCGTGTTTCCGCTTAAACCGGATAAGGATAATTGACACCATTTCAAGCATAAACAAGGATAGTTCCCAAGATTGCGTCAGTGGTGTTTGAAATGAGCAGCGTCGAGACACTCGCCTATTTCCTCGAAGAGGACGCCCTGCGGGGCGTGATGCGGGATTGGCCGGCCGGCATGCAGCTGATGGTGCGGCTCGACGGGTCGGGGCGCTGCGAGCTGGTGGTCCATCATCGCGACGAGGCGGCGCGCGTGCTTGAAACGCTGCGCGAAGGCTTGGGCGAGGCGGTGGACACGCTGGCCGTGGTGCCGGAGGTCGAGGGTTATGCGACGCGCCGCGTGCGCTTCTCCGAGGAGCAGCAACTGCTGGCGCTGGCCGCTTCGGCCGATGGATTGAGCGAGAGCGCGCAGGATTACGCGATCAACTACCGCTTTGCGCGCGAGGAGGGGCTCGATCCGGAAACGGTGATCGGCCGCGACGCGCGCCGCTTCGCTGACGAGATCGAAAGCGATCTGCCGCAGGTGAGCGAGCGGCGCGTCGCCCGCCGCAACGCCGCCCCGGCCGAGCCGCGGCTTTTTCCGGAAGGCTTCGAGGCCGCCGACGACCCGGCTCGCCGCGAATGCGCGTTGGTGACTGCGCATCTGCACGGGCAGGGGGCGCGGGTCCGCCTGACGCTGGAGCCCGAAGCGCTCGCGCCCGGTGCGGCCGAGCTGCCGGTCACGGTGGAGAATGTCGGGCATAGCGAGGATTTCGGCTGCTTCGTGCTGCCGCGCGGCGCGCTGGCGGGTTGGGAGCCGGGGTTGCCCCTGGTGATCGACATGCCGCAGGCCCAGTTTCCCGAGGCCTGGGCGGCACGGTTCCGGCGCCAGACCCATCACGCGCAGGTCTCGATCACCGCGCGCGGCGTTTTCGTACGGCCGCAACTGCCGGCGCCCGAGGCCCCGGCTGAGGCACCGATGGTCGAGGTGCAGGAGGGGTGGCGTCTGGGCCGCCCGCTGCGCGCCGCGCTGCTGGTCGCGGGCATGCTGGCCGTGGGCGGCTCGCTACTGGTGGGCTGGAACCCGGGCGCCACGACCGAGCACAGCGCGGCGCCGCTGCAACCGGCGCGGTCCGGTCTGGCGGCTCTGACCAATGCCGGGGAGGTGGCGAGATGAGCCCCGCACCCGGCTCGAAGGGCCCGCCGCGATCGCCGGCCGTGCCGATCGAGACGAGCGTGACGCCGGATTACATCATCTGCCTGGAGACCGGGCGCAAGCTGGTGCTGCTGCGTCGCCACCTGCGCGAGACGCTGCACCTGACCCCGGAAGAATACAGGGCCCGCTGGGGCCTGCCGCCGGAATACCCGATGGCTGCGCCGAACTATATACGAAAGCGCAGCAGCTATGCACAGTAACCGCAATCAGTCGTTGATTATGCATGAAGCTTGTGCAAGGATAAATCTCGAACGTCGAAGAATTCGACTTGCCGCCAGCCGGCGGCCCGGCCCTTCGGGGACGGCAGGCGACGCCGGGTGGCGCGCACTCCCTGGATGAGAGGGCAGACATGACCAAATCGAATTCCAAGACCGAGCTTCTGAGCACGATCGTCGCTTCATACGCGTCGCGGCCCGACGTCACCTCCGACGACATCGTGGCGCTGGTCGCAAAGCTGAGCCGCGAGCTCGGCATCGCCGTTGAGGGCGATGCGGTAACCGAGGCCCACGCCGCCGTGCCGGGCGGGCTGACCCCGGCGCTGCCGCTGTCGCGCGCGGTGACACAGGACAAGGTTTTCTGCCTGTGCTGTGGCAAGGGCTTCAAGATGCTCAAGCGGCATCTGGGCGCCGAGCATGGCATGACCGAAGCCGAGTACCGCGCAGCCTTCGGCCTGCCCGAAGACATGCCGCTGGTCGCGCCGAGCTATTCCGAGCGCAAGGCGAATTACGCCCGCAAGGTCGGCTTCGGACGCTACAGCCGCGAGACCGCGCGGCAGGGCGACGAGACGGTCGACTGATCGACGACCACCCCCGACGCTGACGCGGCGCCAGACCGGCGCCGCTCGACATGGACCGGCCCGGGCGGGCCGGTGACAGGAGAGACGCGCCTATGCCCGCCGGTCAGACCATCATCATCAAGAAGATCGAGGACGATGGTCACCACGACCATCACGGCGGCGGCTGGAAGGTGGCCTATGCCGACTTCATGACCGCGATGATGGCGTTCTTCCTGCTGTTGTGGATCCTCGCCGCGAGCGAGGAGGAAACCCTCGAGGGACTGGCCGAATATTTCACGCCGACCATGTCGGCGATGCGCGGCGGCGGCGCCGAGGGGATGCTGAGCGGGCAGGTGGTCGAGCTGGCCGGCGAGCAGATCGCCTCCGACGGTGCGCAGGAGCCCGCACCCGACCTGCCGGATTTTGGCGCGAACAGCCCGCTCGAGGTGTTCGACAGCCGGCTGCGAGATGCCGAGCCCGAGGTGGTGGTCGAATACCTCCCAGCCGACGCGGCGCCGCCCAGCGCCGAGGAGATCGAGACCCGGCGCATGGCCGAAGCTGCGGCGCGGCTGCAGGAACGCGCCGATGCGCGCGCCGCACAGCTCGACGCCATCGAGGAGGAGATCGCGGCCCGGATCGCGGCGAATCCCAACCTGGCCGATCTCGGCGACAACCTGCGCCTCGACCGCACGCCCGAAGGCCTGCTGATGCAGATCCTCGACGAGGAGGAGCGCCCGATGTTCGCGACCGGCTCTGCCCGGATCGTGCCGCAGACCCAGGCGCTGATCGAGATCGTCGGCGAGACGATCCGAGACATGCCCCAGGTTGTGGCGATCTCCGGGCACACGGATTCGCTGCCCTTTGCGCAACAGGCCGGCTATGGCAACTGGGAGCTGTCCTCTGACCGCGCGAATGCAACGCGCCGGGCGCTAATCGACGCCGGTCTTCCCGCCGAAAGGATCAGCCGTGTCAGCGGTATGGCCGACACCATGCCGCTCTATCCCGACCGCCCCGAAGCGCCGCAAAACAGGCGGATCGGGCTGCTGCTCGAATATCCCGAGCCCGCGCTCGAGGCCGGTCAGGCGCCCCGCTGAATGCTGCCGTCGCCGCATTGCGGCGTGATGCAATCCGGCCACGGCTGCGCCAAGCTTGCCGCAATCGGGCCGAGGCTGCCCCATTTCAGCCCCAATTCGTGCATAGCCTGAACGAGCCCCGAACTGATGCCGCGGACAGGCCCGCGGCGGGGCGGACAGGGCAGGATGAACCGCAAAGCGGCGTCCGGCACTAAGACGAACAGACCCGGTAAAACAGGGCGGATCGATGCAGAGCAGTGACCTTCTCGAAGCCATCTGGCGCGGCGATGTCGCCTGCGCGGGCGACACCGACGCGGCGAGCGGCTTCGGCCGTATTCTCGACCGGATCATGCCGATGCGGCGCGTCGAACTTCAGCGCGGCGACCGGACGGGCGGGCAGGTCCTGCCTGAACAGACCGAGCTGATGCCCGCGCTGGCGCTGGGAGACGTGATCGAGGAAGAGCTCGAGCGCGTGGCACCCTATGGCGCGCTGGTGGTGATCCTCGATCGCGCCGCACTGCGCCCCGGCGCGGGCGAAGCGGCGCGGTCGCGGCTCGCCGGCCGTTTGGCGGGCGAGCTGCTGATCGATGCCGTACAACGGGGGGCCTTCCCGGTCGAGCACGAAACCGATGCGCTCTACCTTCTGGCGCTGAGCTACGATGCGCTCGCGCATAGCGAGACGATGCACCGCATGGGCCTGATCGCGGCGCCCTTCCGGGCCGGTCTGGCCGAGGTTCTGGCGGATTACTGGATCGGGGCCTCGGTGCCCGGCTCCGACGCCGCTCGACTGCTGGGCGGCTCGATCTTCCTCGGCAACCCCAGGCTGCGCGATTACCTGGCCGCCATGGATGCGAGCTTCACCGCACCTTCGGTCACGCTGGCGGACGCGGCGCTGATCGACTTCGAGGGCCGGGTGCGGGGACATGACGACTGGCTGCGCGCGATCGGCGCGCGCGTGGCGCAACGGTTGCTGCCGGAATCGGTCGACGCGGCGGCCCGACACTAAGGCTTCGAGCATGACCATGCCGATCACCATGACGACCAGCCAGATCGCCCCCGGTGCCACCAGCGCCGGGGGCGCGGCGCGTCGTGGGACCGGCGGGGATGGCGACGGAAGCGGGTTCGGTGCGCTGCTGGCAGCGAAGCGCGGCGAAGGTGCGCCCCCGGCGGCGCCGAAAGCCGCGCCGGCCAAGGATGCGGCCACCGATCTTCTGGAAGGCATCGCCGCCGCAGTGTCGGAGGCGGCAGCCACTGGCCTGACCGGAGAGGATGGTGTCCTGCAGCAAATGCAGCCTGGCGCGGCTCTCAACGGTTTCGCTGCCGGCTTCGACGCGGCAACCGTCAATCTGACCGGGCAGGGTGCCGTCTCCGCGCAAGCGGGGCTCGGCGCGGCGTTGCGTGATCTCGCCGCCGGGTTCGACGCGGCACAGGGCGGCGATCTGGTTGCCCGCCTCGATGCCCTCGCCGGTCCCGATGGGGTGGCGGCGACGCCCGGCGAGATGATCGGGGCCATGATCGAGGGGCTCGCCGCCACGACCGGGCGGTCGGGTGAGGAATTGCTTGCGGCGCTGGCCGGCGTGATGCCCCAGATGCCACAGCTCGCGACCTTGCTCACCGGTACGGCGGCCACCGATCTCGAAGGGGGCCTTGCCCCGGATTCTGCCCTGCAGGGGCTCGCGCTGCCGCTCCGGCCACAGGCCAGAAACGCTACCGTGTCCCAGCTGAGCGCCGGACGAGACATGCCGGTGACCCGCACCGATGCTGGTGGCGCCGCGAAGCCCGAACCCGGTTTGCTGCTCGGTGCGGCATCCGCCGGACAGGCAGCGCCTGCAGTCGAGATCGCTACTACGGACCCCCTCGCGCAGAACGCTCAGGCGGCCCGACCGCAGGGCTTTGCGGCGATGCTGGCCGAGGCGCTTGATGTCGGCCGGATCGACGCAACGCAGCCCGGCGGCGATCTACCCGAAAACGCGCGGCCCGGTGCGCTCGAACTGCCGCAGCAGGCGCGCCAGGCCGAGGCCGCGGCGCCGTTGCGCGCGCCGACCCCGGCCGCGCCGCCACCGCCGCCCAGCGGCTTCTCACGGGCGCTGACCGCGCAGATCCGTGAGGCCGGCGTTGTCGAGGGGCATACGAGGATCTCGCTCACCCCCGGTGGGCTGGGCGAGATCGAGATCGACCTGGCGCAGGAAAACGGCCAGATGCGCGTCGTGATCCGTGCCGAGAACCAGGCCGTGCTGCAGGCGCTGCGCGGTGACCGCGACGGGATCGCGGCGCTGCTGGGCGATGCGGGCGGGCTGGACGACGGTCAGCTGAGCTTCGAATCCTTCGCCCGGGGCGATGACCGCGACGATGACGGCGGCAAGGGCCGCCGGGCGCCGAGCCAAGGCGTGGACGGCGCGGAGACGGCCGAAGCCGCCCTGCCGGACGCCGTCATGCCGTCCCTCTCTACCGACCGCCTCGACATCATCACCTGACCCGACCGGAGCCCGTCATGACCACGCTGTCCCCGACCAGCGCCGCCTCGGCGCAAACCGCGCAGACGAGCGCCGCCGAGACGTCGCGCAACAAGCTCGACGCGGATTACCAGAGCTTCCTCAAGCTGCTGATCGCCCAGGTCTCGAACCAGGACCCGCTGGAGCCGATGGATTCGACCGCTTTCGTGTCGCAGCTCGCGCAGCTCACCCAGGTGGAGCAGTCGATCACCACCAACGAGACTCTGTCCAAGATCGAGACCCGCCTCAGCGAGGCCGGCAGCCGCTCCGACGTGATGCTGCTGGGGCGAGAGGTTCTCGTTCCCAGTGACCAGCTGTCGCTGCGCGATGGCAAGGCCGCCTTCTCCTACAGCCTGTCAGAGGGTGCGAGCCGCGTCTCGGCGCGGATCCTGACCACCGACGGCACGCTGGTGCGGAAGATCGACGATCTGCCGGTCACTTCTGAGGCCCGCCACCAGGTGGTCTGGGACGGGCGCGATCCCGACGGGCTTCCGGTGCCGGATGGCAGCTTCCGGGTCGAGATCGCGGCGACCGGCGCCGATGACGAGGCGGTGTCGCATATCACCTACGCCTCCGGTCAGGTCGAACGCCTGGCCTTCCGCGACGGTTGGCCGATGCTCGCGCTCGACACCGGTGCCGAGGTGTCCCCCGACAGCGTGATCAGCATCGAGTGATCCGGGGCGGCGGTGCGCCTAGTGCGTGACCGGCGCGTCGGTGGCGGTGCCGGCATCGGCCCGCCGCTGCGGCACGTCCTGGCGTGCCACGTCCTGTTTGAACAGGTTGGGAAACAGCACCTCGCTGACCGGCATGCCGATCGCCACGAGATCGGCCAGAACCCGCTCCGAGAGCGCGGCGGTATCGATCGCCGGCCCGGCCATGGCGGGCGTGCTCGCCGCCTCGGTGAGCGAGGCCAGCACGGCGTCGCGCATCCGCATCATCGTCTCCGGGCTGCCCTCGACCTCGTCGACGAGGCTCTCCTCGGGCATCGCCAGCGCGATGTCGGCCACCACATAAGTGATGCTGCGCGGCTTGAGCACCGGCACGGTCAGCCGCCCGATCTTCAAAAGCGGCGCGGTCGAGGCAGGCTCTTCGGAGTCCGCCCCTTCGGCCGCGGCATGCGCATCGGCCTGGGGGTCTTGGGGTGCCGGCGGAATTGCCGAGGATTCGTCCGCCACCCCGGGCAGCGCGTCGCTGAGGATTTCGGGCTCCGCGGCGGCGACCACCGTCTCGGAGGGGACAAGGAACAGCCCCGCGGCATAGCCACCCGCAAGGGCGGCCAGCGGCACGGCTGCCATCATGATCATGCTTTTCATCGGACCATCGCGTTAGAGGCGTATGGTCCCCGTATCACCCCGCATCGTGGCGGGGGTTTCTCCTCAGTAGGGCAAGATGATGTCCATCGCATCCTCGCCATAGCCGCGCTCCTGGGTGCGCGAGATCTGGCCGCGGCCGCCATAGGTGATGCGGGCTTCGGCGATCTTCTCGTAGGGGATGGTGTTGTTCATCTGGATATCCTCGGGCCGGATGATCCCGGCGACCCGCAGTTCCCGCAGTTCCTGGTTCACCTTGACCTCCTGGCGCCCGGCGATGACGAGGTTGCCGTTGGGCAGCTCCTGCACCACCAGCGCCGCGACCTTCAGCTCGATCGATTCGTTGCGGGTGATCGAGCCCGAACCGGAGACATCCGTGGAGGAGCCGATATCGACGATGTCGCCGGAAGGCAGGTCTTCGGGGCCGACGCCCGGCAGGATCTTGTCGATCTGGGTGCCGTAGCCGAACAGGGTGGGGAAGGCGACCGTGCTCTGGCCGTCGCGCGAGCGCTGGCCGGCGTTGCGCAGCTGCGCGCGGTCGTCGATCTCGATGTCGACGGTGAGGATGTCGCCCACCTGGCTGGCGCGCTGGTCGGCGAAGAATCCGCCCGAGCCGCCGCGCTCCCATAGCGAGGCGGCCTCGGCGCGCTGGTAGACGCGCGGCGGCGCCGGCGGCGGCATCGGCACCGAGACCTGCGCCGCCTCGGGCACGGTGACCGGGTTGACGGCGATCGGCGTGGTCTGCGGGTCGCGGTCGAAGCTGTTGCGCACGCCGCCGCAACCGGCGAGGAGCGCGCTGGCGAGCAGCAGATGGGGCAGGGCGCGCGGCAGGGTCGAATTCAACGGGTGATCTCCACGAGGCCCTCGGCGGCGGCGATGCCGGTGAGGGTGGTGTTGCTGGACGTGTTGACGATGCGGACCTCTTGGCCGCGATGCGCGTCCGACAGGGCCCGACCGGGTGCCTTGAGCCGCAGCGCGCCGTCGGTGAAGCTGATCGCGACCTCGTCGCCGCGCTCGATTACCAGGGGCTGCATCACCGACTGTACCATCACCGGGCGGCCCTCGGGCAGCATTCGGCGCACCTGCATGCCGATCACCGCCTCGGGATCGATCACCGCGTAGGGGCCGAGCCGTGCCTGCGGCAGCCGCAGCTCGGTCAGGTCACTCGCGGAGACGATGTCGCCGGGCATCAGCCGCCGGTTCGGCACCGGCAGCGGCACCATTACCGAGGCCAGACCGCTGACGCGGTGTAGCTCGCCGGTGTCGCCCACGGCGTTGGCCACGAAGCGGCCGGTGGTCGGATCCATCCAGAATTCGGCGATCAGCGCCGCCTCGGATGGCGGGTTGCCGGCGAAACCGATCTCGAACTCTGCCCGCTCGGGCACCGAGGGCCCGAGATGGTCGCGCGCGCGCTCCTCGACCAGCACCGGCAACGGCGCGGCCGAGGCGGCGGAAGCCGCCAGCGCGAAGAAGAAAGCCAGCGCGCGCATCACTTGATCTGGTTGGCGGCGGTCATCATCTGGTCGGCGGTCTCGAGCGACTTGGAGTTCATCTCGTAGGCCCGCTGCGCCGAGATCAGGTCGGTGATCTGCTGGATGATGTTGACGTTCGAATTCTCGAGATAGCCCTGACGCAGGATGCCGACGCCCGGATCGCCCGGGTTGGCGGGCACCGCGTCGCCCGAGGCGGTGGTCGCTTCGAGCAGGTTGGAGCCGAGCTGGCGCATCCCCGCCTCGTTGGTGAAGGTCGCCATGGTGATCCGTCCGAGCTCCACCGGGATCGGATCCGCGCCGACATAGGCCATCACCACGCCGGTCTCGGCGATCTCCACCTGCACGGTGTTCTCGGGCACGACGATGCCGGGATCGAGCTCGTAGCCCTGCATCGTCACCATCTGCCCCTCGGGGGAAAGCTGGAAGGCACCGTCGCGGGTATAGGCCTGCCCGCCATCGGGCAGGTTGACGGTGAAGTAGCCGCGCCCATCGATCGCGATGTCGAGCTGGTTCTCGGTCGCCATCAGCCCGCCCTGGGTGTTGAGCCGGACGGTCCCGGCGGTCTCGACGCCGAAGCCGATGTCGATCCCGGTGGGCCGCATCGTGCCCGCCTCGGAGGTCAGCGCGCCCTCGCGGCGGACCGTCTCGTAGATCAGGTCCTGGAACGCCGCCCGGCTCGACTTGAAGCCGGTGGTGTTGGCGTTGGCGATGTTGTTGGAGATGACGTCCACATTGGTCTGCTGCGCCAGCATGCCGGTGGCGGCGATTCCGAGGGCTTTCATCGTCGGGCTCCTGTATCGGGTCCGTGAAAAGGGGTCAGGCGCTGGTGTCGCCGATGCGGCGCAGCATGTCGCGCGTCAGGTCGTCCTCGCTGCTCACCAGCTTGAGCGCGCGCTCATAGGCCTGCTGGATCGCCATCAGCCGGGTCATCTCGACCACGGGCTGGACGTTGCTGGCCTCGATCGCGCCCTGCACGACGCGGGTGGCGTCGCCGGCCGGGCGGGCGGTGTCGGCGGCGCCCTCGGGCGGCACGAACATCCCCGCGCCGATCCGCTCATAGCCCTGCGCGTCGGGAAGGTCGAACAGGCCGACCCGGCCGATCACGCCGCCGGCCAGCGTCGAGATCGTGCCGTCTTGCGAAATCGTCACCTCGCCGCCGACATCCGGGGGCAGGGCGATCGGCGCCCCGCCGGGATCGAGCACGCGCGCCCCGTTCAGCGTCACCAGATTGCCGTCAGGCGAGAGCGCGAAGCGGCCGTCGCGGCCATAGGCGGTGCCGCCATCGGTCTCGTAGGCGAACCAGCCGTCACCCTGCAGCGCCAGGTCGAGCGGGTTGCCGGTGCGGCTCATCGCGCCCTGCGCCGGGTCCATGAAGGAGCCCTGGTCGATCAGGAAATCCGTCTCGCGCCCGTCCTCGGTACCGGTCTCGCGCAGCATGTAGCTGTCGAACACCACCCGTTCGCCCTTGAAGCCGGCGGTGTTGGCGTTGGCGATATTGTTGGCCGTCACGTCGAGCGCGTTGCGCATCGCCGTGGCAAGGGACAGCGAAACATAGGTGCCGTTGTCCATACTGCCCTGTCTCCCGTTTCCCACGATTCCCGACGCGTGGCCGGCTTTGTTGAGACTGTTGTTGCGCCAATGCGGAAAGCGATCAAGGATAGTCCTTGTCAATTCATGAGGTCGTGGCGGATTTGCCAAGATTACTCGGCATATGTCTTGGGCTGGCTATGACCAGCAGCGCGGCTCTGGCCGAAGCGCCGCCCGTGGCCGAACCCGTCACGGGTCCGCAGGCCGTGCCGGCGCCCGATCTCGAGCCGGGCTATCTCGATGCGCGGGGGCGCATGGTGTCGCGTTTGAGCGATGCCAGGGATCCAGAGCTGCGCGCCGATCTGCTGCTTGATCTGGCCCGGCTCGAAATCGGTCAGGCGCTGGCGCCCGAGGCGCTCTCGTTCCTGTCCGGCCTGCCCGAGACGCTCGACGCCGAGCGGGCGTTGCGGCGCGACAGGATCGCGCTGGCGGCCTGGGGCGTGGCGGGCGGCACCGACCCGGCGCCGCAAGCGGTCCGCTCATTGCTCTCTACGGATGTCGATTGGCCCGAACGCGCCGCCTGGCGTGCCCTGTCCTTCGCCCGCGAGGGCGAGATCCGCGCCGCCGCGAACGTGCTTCCCGAGGCCGGGCCCGCCCTCGACGCGATGGCGCCGGCGCTTGCTGCCGCGATCCTGCCGGAGTTGCTCGAGGCCGCGATCGAAGGCGGGTTGTGGGATACGGCGCATGGGCTGGCTCAGCGTTTCGACACCCATGCCGAGCTGCGCAATTCGCCCGCGTACCGGTTTCTGCTGGGGCGCGCGGCGCAGGCCGGCGGCAACCCGGTGATGGCCTTCGACAGCTATGCCATGGCGGCGGGCGGCGGCGACGCCTGGGCCCAGCGGGCACGGCTGGCGCTGGTCGATCTGGGCCGGGCCACCGGCGCGCTCGCGCCCGAGGACGCCGCCGAACTGCTGCGGCAGAGCTGGCGGACCTGGCGCGGTGACGCCCTGGAGGTCGCGACGCTGGAGCGCCTGGCCGAGGTCGAACATGGCCGCGGCGAGACCGAGGCCGCGATCGCCGCGCTGACGGAGATTCAGCGCCGCCATCCCGGCAGCGACGCGGCGCAGCAATCCGAGGCTCGGCTCGACGAGCTGGTGGCCGGGCTTTACGCGCGCGGCGGCCGCGGCGCGCTGCCGATCGCCGAATTCGTCGCCGCGCATCGCAGGTTGTCTCCTGACCTGATGTTCCGCCCGGGTTTCGTGGTCCATGCCGAGAAACTGGCGGCGCGGCTCCTGGAGATCGGCGCCACCGACGCCGCCGCGCGCGAATACGCCGCGCTGCGCGACCAGCTGGCGGTGATGGAGGATCTCGGGCTCGAAGAGGTGACGCCGGCGCGGCGCGACGCTCTGCGCCTCGCGCAGGCCGAAGCGCTGCTGCGCGGCGGCCAGACCGAGGCGGCGGCGCAGGCGCTGGGCACCGCGCCCGCCTCGGCACCGGAGTTGCGGGACCGGCTGGCGCTGTTGCAGGCCCGTCTGTCGAGCGCCGAGGGAGACGGCGAAGGGGTGATCGCGGTGCGCATGGAGGCACCGACCGAGGGATATCGCAGACTGCGTGCCGCCGCCCTGTTCGAGCGCGGCGATTGGGAGGCCGCGCGCGACGCCTATGTGGCGCTGTGGCGCGAAAAGGGGGCCGGTCTGGGCGAGGCGGGCACGATCCGCCTGCTGCTCGCGGCCCATCGCGCCGGGGATGCCGAGCTGGTGGCCGAGTTGCTGGAGCGTCTGCCCGATCTGGCCCGGACGCCCGAACTCGCCGAGGTGGCGCGTTCGCTCGCGCCGGTTGCGCCGCTGGCTCTGCCGATCGGTCAGAAATCCGCCACGGATCGGATGCAGGGTGCCGACGCGGCGCTGCGCCGAATCGAAACCGCAGCGGGGGATGGCTGATGCCCGCCCCCGTCCAGACCCGGCCGATGCCGGACACACCACCCGGCCCGGGCATCATCGCCCGCGGCGGCAAGACAATCGAAGGACAGCCGATATGAGCATTTCCTATGCCATGCAGACCGGTGTGAGCGGTCTGCGGGCGAATTCGACGGCGGTGGGCCGGATTTCGGAGAACATCGCCAACGCCAACACCGACGGCTACCGGCGCAGCTTCGTGCAGATGGTCACCACCAGCACGCTGAGCCAGAACGGCACGGTGGCGCCTTCGGGCGTGCGGGCGGTGCAAACCTCGGAGATCTCGACCGAGGGCGCGCTGCGCGCCACTGAGCGGGCGACCGATCTGGCGATCGGCGGGCCGGGCTTCTTCGTGGTCTCCAAGCAGCCCAACGAGACCAACGAAGCGAACTTCATGCTGACCCGGGCAGGCTCTTTCCTGCCCGACGAGAACGGCAATTTGCGCAACGCCGCGGGCTACTACCTCGCAGGCTTCCCCTACGATCAGACAGCCAATCTGGGCAACATCGACCGCAACCAGTTCGGCGATCTCAAGACCGTCAACCTCGGCAGCCTGTCGCAGACAGGCTCCCCCACCGGTGCGATGACGATCAGCGGCAACATCCCGGCCCAGCAGACCGGCCTGGCGACACCGGGCGAGCCGTTCCTGAGTTCGGCGGAGTATTTCAGCCCGCTGGGTGAGGCGCAGCGGATGCAATTCTCCTGGCAGCCCAGCGCCACGCCGAGCCAGTGGACGCTGTCGATCAGCGGTGCCGATGGCGCGCAATACGGCAACGTCACGGTGGATTTCCATGACAGCGGCCCGCTGGCAGGGGCGCCGCGGCTCTATTCGGGCGCTACCTCCACCGCCGCTGCACCTGCGAACTTCGCTTTTGACGAAGCGACTGGCGTGGCGACGCTGACGATCGACAACGGCGCGGTCCCGCAGATCGTCGAGGTGACGGTCGGCGCCCCCGACCAGCACACCGGCATGACCCAGTTCGCGGGTGACTACTCGCCGCTCAAGATCACCGCCGACGGTGCCGAGAGCGGGGTTCTGGTGCGGACCGAGATCGACGAGCGTGGCGACGTCTACGGCGTGTTCAACAATGGCAGCCGCAAGCCGCTCTACAACATCCCGCTGGCCGAGGTAGCCAACCCCGACGGCCTGCTCAAGACCGACGGCAACGCCTTCCTGTTGTCACGATCCTCGGGCAAGTTCAGCCTCAACCAGGCAGGCGAGGGCTCGGCCGGGACGCTGACGGCGGGCGCGCTCGAGAGCTCGAACGTCGAGGTGGCTCAGGAACTCACCGACCTGATCAGCACCCAGCGGGCCTATTCCTCGAACGCCAAGATCGTGACCACCGTCGACGAGATGCTCGACGAAACGACCAGACTGAAGCGCTGAACGCGGGGGGCAAAGGGCAGCAGAACGCGCCCGGCCCCGACACCGGAGAATCAGAATGAGCATTACCGGCGCCTTTCTCAACGCCCGCAGCGGTCTCGCCGCTGCCGAGGGCTGGGCCGACATCGCCGCGACCAACATCGCCAACGCCAACCGCACGGGCTATGCCAAGCGCAGCGCCCCGCTGACTCAGTTGCCGGGCGGTGGCGTGGCGATGACCGGCTTCCAGCGCGCCACCGACGCGGCGCTCGAGCAGGCGCATCGCAAGGAGGTCTCGCGCACCGCGACGCAGGAGGCCAGGGCCGATGCGCTCGAGGTCCATGCCGCGGCGCTGGGCGAGATCGATTCCACCACCGGCCTTTCCGGGCGGGTCTCGACCTTCCGCACGACGCTCGACGCGCTGGCCACGACGCCATCCGAGCCTGCGCTGCAGGAGGCCGCGGTCCGCGCGGCCGAAGGTCTCGCAACCACCTTGCGCGACGCCAGCGGCACGCTGGCCCGGACCGAGGAGCGGGTGCGCAACGCGGTGGTCGCCGACGTCACCGAGATCAACGACCAGCTGGCTCGGATCGTGGCGCTGAACGAGCGGATCGCCGGGCAGCAGCAGGGGACCGAGCGCCGGGTGATGTTCGAGGATCAGCTTTCGGAGAGCCTCGACAGCCTGTCGCAGTTGATCGACCTGCGGATGCAGACCGACGCCTCCGGGCGCATCTCGATCTACACCGCCGCCGGTGCGGCGCTGGTCGAGGACAACAAGCGGCACGAATTGAGCTTCGACACCAGTACCGGGCGGCTGACAGTCAACGATGTCGACATCACCCCCGGCGTCGCCGAGGCGCGCGGCTCGAGCGAGGGGGCGCTGGCGGGCAGGCTGGGCTTCCTGACCAATGACCTGCCGCGCCTCGAGCTGCAGCTCGACGAAATGGCGCGCAGCCTGGTGCAGGAGTTCGAAAAGATCGACACGACCCGCGCGACGGGCACGGCCGGTCTCTTCGTCGACGGCACGGCGCCTGTGGACGGGAGCGGTGTCCGGGCGGCCTTCGATCCCACCAAGAGCGAAGGTCTGGCCGGGCGCATCGCGGTCAACACGGCGGTCCGTTCTGAGGCGGGTGGCGCGGCCTGGCGGATGCGGGACGGGATCGGCGCGACGGTCCAGGGTCCGGCCTCGGACGGCAGCCGGGTCGCGGCCTTCGTCGATCTGCTCTCGACCGATATCTCCTATGATCCCGCGGCCGGCCTGGGAGACCGCCGGACGATCGGCGATTTCGCCGCCGGCCTCGTTTCGGCGCAGAAGCAACTGCACAACGATGCCCTTGCGAAATCTGAATCCCTCGCGGCGGGCCGGGACTCGATCCAGACCTCGCGCCAGTCGGTGCAGGGCGTCAACGTCGATGACGAATTGCAGCAGCTGATGCTGATCGAGCAGAGCTATGCCGCCAACGCGACGGTGATGAAGACGCTCGGCGAGATGATGGACACGCTGCTGGCAGCGGTGCGGTAAGGAGAGACCGGAATGATCACCCTGATGCGCACTTATTCCACCCTGCAGGCCAGCGTCGACGGACGCCGGCAGGTTGCCGATCTGAGCCGCCAGCTGAACCAGGCTGGCGAGGAGGCGACGACCGGCTACAAGTCGGATCGGTTCCGCGCGCTTGGCAGCCGGGCCGGCGAGGCGATGGCCACCCGCGCGCGGCTCGACCGGCTCGAGAGCTTCGCCACGATCAACGCCACGCTCGACCGCCGTCTCGAGATGACCGGCTCCAGCCTCGGCGACATGCGCGCCAGCCTGCAGACGGTCCTCGATCTCACAGCGCCCAGCACCGATGGGCAGGCCTATACCGGCACCCAGATCCAGGCGGCGGCGCGTGCCGCGCTCGACCAGGTGATCGGTCAGGTCAACCGCAGCTACGAGGGTGTCTCGCTGTTCTCCGGTGTCGCCAATGCCGGGCAGACGATCCAGCCCTATGACACGGTCAACCCGGCCAGCGGCCTGTCGCCGCGCGGAATGGTCGAGACTAGGATCGGCGCCTTGCCGATAGATGCTGCACAGGCCAACGCCAAGGCCGACGCGCTAGCCGCGATCTTCGATCCGGCCGCCACCGGTGCCGCAAGCTATCGCGAGACGGTCTATAACGGAGCGGCGCGTGACACTGCTGGCAAGGGCATGTCCGTGCGGATCGACGAAGAAGAGGTGCTGGACTACGGTGTCCAGGCCGATGATCCGGCCTTCTCCGAGATGCTGCGTGGCCTGTCGATGCTGGCGTCGGTCGACATCAGCATGCTCGACGATCAGGCGGCCCAAGCTTGGACCTCGCGCGCCTTCGAAGCGCTCGAAAACGGACGGACGGGGCTGCTTTCGGCCGAGACCCGGATCGGCGCGCAACGTCGCCAGCTCGAGGACACGATGGAGTCGCAGGCCGCGCGGGTCACGCTCTATCGTCAGCAGATCGACAGCGTCGAGGGCGTCGATCCCTACGAGGCCGCGACCCGGCTGACCCAGCTGCAGACCCAGCTTGAGGCGAGCTACGCAATCACGGCGCGGCTGTCGAAGCTGTCCTTCCTGAACTACATGTAACACGAATAACCCATGGATAGATTGCATAAATGCAACCTGTCCATGGATTGTTTCGACTGTTCTTGTGGCGCGCGGCGGCGCTCGGCTAGTCTCTAACCGGAACGCGTCATTCGGAGCAGCGCATGCGGAACGGGCTGAAACGGGGGATCGGACTGGCGATGCTTCTGGCCGCGACCCTCGGCGCGGTGCCGCTTGCCGCGGAGGTCCGGATCAAGGACATCGCCCAGTTCGAGGGGGTCCGCGAGAACCAGCTCGTCGGTTACGGCCTCGTGGTCGGTCTGAACGGCACCGGAGATTCGCTGCGCAACTCGCCCTTCACCGAGCGCTCGATCGAGGGAATGCTCGAGCGGCTCGGCGTCGGCAATCTGACCGACGAGCAGATGCGCACCCAAAACACCGCCGCCGTGATGGTCACCGCGATGCTGCCGCCCTTCGCGCGGCGCGGCTCGACCATCGACGTGGTGGTTTCCTCGCTGGGCGACGCCTCGTCCCTGCGGGGCGGTACCCTGATCGTGACGCCGCTGACTGGCGCCGACGGCGAGGTTTATGCCGTGAGCCAAGGCCCGATCGCGGTGGCCGGCTATGCAGCGCAGGGTGCCAATGCCAGCATCGTCGAAGGCGTCCCCACCGTGGCCCGGATCGAGAACGGTGCGACGGTGGAGAACGAGATCGACTTCGACCTTTCCGCCATGAATTCCATCCGGATCGCGCTCCGAACCCCCGATTTCACCACAGCCAAACGGATCGAGCAGGCGATCAATGCACATATGGGCGCGATCGCCAGGACGCTCGATTCGGGCACGGTCGAGGTGCGCTCGGCCGCCAAGGTCGACATCCCGGGGATGTTGGCCGAGATCGAGGGGCTGCGCGTGCAGCCCGACGCCATCGCCAAGGTGGTGATCGACGCCCGTTCCGGCACCATCGTGATCGGCTCCGAGGTGCGCATCGCCGAGGTCGCGGTGAGCCAGGGCGGCCTGACGGTGATCGTCAAGGAAGAGATCGAGGTCAGCCAGCCCGAGCCGATCTCGATCGGCAACACCGTGATCGTGCCGCAGACCGAGGTGACGGTCGAGGAACAGGAGGCGCAGTTCTCGATCCTCGAGGGCGATGTCAGCCTGCAGCGCCTCGTCGACGGGCTCAACGCCATCGGCGTCACCGCGAGCCAGACCATTTCGATCCTGCAGGCGATCAAGGCCGCGGGCGCGCTTCACGCCGATCTGGAGATCATCTGATGCAGATCACGCCCGGCGCGCCGTCGCCGGACCTGCGCGCCAAGCCGCGCGAGGCCGACCCGGAGACGATGGAAACCGCGAAGAAGTTCGAGGAGATGTTCCTCGCGCAGACCGTGGACGAGATGCTCAAGAGCGTGGATATCGGCACCTTCAGCGGCGGCCATGCCGAGGAAACCTGGCGCAGCTTCCTGGCGCGCGCCTTTGCCGAACAGATCGCAGATCAGGGCAGCACCGGTATCGCCCAGAGCGTGGCGCGCGCCATCGGCGCCTATGAGGGGAAGGGGGAGCAGGACGCATGAGCGACCATACCGATACGATCGATACCGACATCGCGGCGCTCTCGGCGCTGCTCGAGACCGAGATCGAGGAAATTCGCGGCGGCACGCTCGACCGTGTCGCCACGCGGCTCGAGGAGAAGGCGGTCCTGGTGGCCCGGATCGAGGCGCAGGGGCCGGAGATCGCGGCGCGGCTCGAGGCAGAGGATTCGGACGCCGAGGTGCTGCGCGACGCGCTTGACCGGCTGGCCGGTCTCGTCGCTCGCGATGCCGCGATTCTCGAACGGATGCGCCTGATCACGGCCGAGGTTTCGCGCGATCTCGAGCGCCTGCGCGCCCGCCACGGGCTGGCTGGGCTCTATGGTGCAGACGGAAACCGTAGCGCCAAAGACACGCTTTCGCGCAGCCCCATGGATAAGTCCGTATAGCGTCACAAACGCGCCCCAATTCATGGGTTTAACGATACCTACACCGCGGCGGTCATGCCGACTTCGTCAGAAAGACGATCGAACAGTTAGAATGCTGGAGAATACCAATGTCTTCGATCCTCACCAACAACTCCGCGATGTCCGCCCTCTCGACCCTGCGGAACATCAACAAGGGTCTCAGCCAGACTCAGGACCGCATTTCGTCGGGCCTGAAGGTGCAGTCGGCCAAGGATAACGCCGCCTACTTCTCGATCTCCGAGACGATGAAGGGCGACAGCGGCATGACCAAGTCGATCAACGAGGGCCTGACCCTGACCAAGAACGTGGTCTCGACCGGTCGTCTGGGCGCCGAGACTGTAAAGACGCTGGCCAAAGAGTTCACCGAGCGCGTCGCCTTTGCCCAAGCCGAGGGCGTCGATCGCGCAGAGGTCCAAAAGGAGCTCGACGAATTGGTCAAGCGCATCGGCGCGGCGATCGACCAGTCGTCCTTCAATGGCAACAGCGTCACCGACGGCACTGTCGCGCTCGAAACCGCTGACAAGTCGGGCGACAACCTGACCGTGGTCACCGGCGTGACCCGTGACAACACGGGTGCCTTCGGCACGTCCACCATCACCGTCGGGAAGGTCAATCTCGCCGCGATTAAGACTGCCCTCGACTCGATCGACATCACCGACAACACCGATGAGACTGCTGTAGCTGCGCAGGCCAAGGCCGGCACCATCGGCGGCAAGACCGCCTATACCGGCACCACCGCCGCTGCGCGGATGCAGTACAGCCTCGAGGTGGCGGAGGCCGCCCTGGGCTATGCGGTCGAGGCCGCGACCACGCTCGGCGTCGCCGAGAACACCCTCGAAGCGCAGCAGGAATTCCTGACCGCGCTTTCCGACCGCCTCGACAGCGGCGTAGGTTCGATGGTCGACGCGAACATGGAAGAGGAAGCTGCCCGCCTGCAGTCGCTGCAGGTCCAGCAGCAGCTCTCCAGCCAGGCTCTGTCGATCGCCAACCAGGCGCCGCAGAACATCCTGAGCCTGTTCCGCTAAGGCGATATAGGCCCGTCCCTTCCGGGGCGGGCCGTACCCATCTAGGCCCACCGGGCCAAACCACTTCCGAGATATCCGATCGGCCGACGCGTCTGCGCGATCCTTGAGACCTGTCCGCGTCCGCCGCCCACACCCCCGCCAGAAGCGCGGGGCCAAGAGCGAGAGCAGAACGCATGAGCATCGCCGCCTACAAGACTACCATCCGCGAAAGTGAAACACCTCGGCAGATCGAACGCCGGGTGCTGGCCGGGGTAACCGGCCGGCTTTCTGAGCGGGCCGAAGCCTTTGACCGGGCCGACGACTTGATTACCCGTAGCACGCTGCTTGGCGGCGGACTGCGCGAGGATCTCGCCCTCAACCAGAAGATCTGGACCGAACTGAAACACGATCTTGTTCAGCCTGGCAACGCGCTGCCAGCCGAGTTGCGGGCCGGACTGATTTCGTTGGCCCTATGGGTTGACCGTCAGACTGTAACCGTATTGGGCGGAAAGCCGGGGATCGCCGCGCTGATCGATATCAATCGCTCGATTATCGCTGGTTTGGCGGGGCAGGCCCCATCGGCTGCGGAGGTTGCGTGAGATGGCTCTCAAACTAACGTTGCGGCCAGACGAACGGATCGTCGTCAATGGCTGCATGATGCGCAATTCCTCGCGTCGCCATGTGCTTACTATCGAGAGCCACGCTGACGTGGTGCGAGGTCACGACCTTCTAGATGAGGACGCGCCCGTGACGCCGGTGACGCGGGTCTACTACCTGATCCAGAATGCGCTCATCCATGCCAAGCTGCGTGGCGATCTGGTACCAATCATCCAGCGCGAGCTGGCAGTACTGGCGACGACCTTCGGTCACCCCAGCCTCGGCCATGTGTTCAACGCGGCGAATTTCATCAGCACCGGCGATTATTACAAGGCAATGCGCGAGTTGCGGCCCGTCATCGAACACGAGGGACAGCTGTTCGAGCACCTCGCCGCCTCCGGTGAACCCACCCCGATGGCGGCGGAATGATCTCACTATCGGGTATGAATGCCCGAATGGGTCTTAGCTTGGTGGACGCTACCCGCGACCGCCAAGAAGAGCTGATTCGTAACCAGCCTGAGCACAAACGTGCGATCGCAGCTTTCGAGGAACGGATCGGCAAAGTTCAGACGGTTGATCAGCTGATGGAGGACCGCGAGCTCTACGTCTTCGTGATGAAGGCCTTCGACTTGGAGGACCAGATCTTCGGCAAGGCGATGATCTCCAAAATCCTTAAGGGCGACAGCAGCGACCCTAAGGCACTGGTCAACAGGCTCACCGACCCCCGTTTCAAGGAGATGCACAAGGCGCTAGGTTTCACAGATGAGGGCACCAATAACATCAAAACTTTCGCCGCCTCCTGGCGACGAGAGATGGTGGACCGTTATGTCGGGCAGCGCTTCGAGAGCGCCCAGACCGAGCAAAACGCGACAGTGGGTACTGTGCTCGAATTCCGGCGCAAGGCAGGGGATATCAAGAACTGGTTCGACGTGCTCAAGGATGCCGAGCTGTCGGAGTTCATGCGCACCGCGCTCGGCGTGCCGAGCCAGAGCGCCGGGCTCGACATCGACAAGCAGGTTGAGCTGCTCAAGACCAAGTTCGACCTCACCAAGCTCAAGGACCCTGTCGAACTCGAAAAGCTCGAGCGGCGCTACGTGGCGATCTCCGACGCCAAGGCGGGGGTGCAATCCTCATCCAACGCCGCGCTGACGCTGCTGAACGCCGCCGTCAGCGCCGGGGCCGGGGGGCAGTTCACCCCGATCACCATCGACATCACGGCGATCACGGCGCTGCGCAAGGGCTACTGAGCCCGGCCCCTCATTCGAGGATATCCTCCTCCTCGTCGCCGGCGCTCGGCAGCTCGATCGAGCCTTCCTCGGCGAGTTGGCGGGTGTAGTCGACGATCATCGTCTGCGCCGCGCGCGCGTCGCGGCCCCGGACCGGGCCCATCGTGTTCATCTCGTCGAGCAGCATGTCGCGCGCCCGCGCGGTCAGCGCGTCGAGGAAATGCTCGCGCATCTCCTTGGAGGCGCCGCGCAGCGCCAGCGGCAGCGTGTTGCCGGTCAGACCGCGCATCACCCGTGCCAGGCTCTGTGCATCGAGACGGATCAGGTCCTCGAAGGTGAACATCTTGGCCATGATGCCGTCGAGCGCGCCCGGCTTGCGGGCGTCGATCGCCTGATGCAGCCCGTCGAACACGTCGCGGTCGAGCTTGTTGAACAGGTCGGCCATGCGCTGCTCCATCTCGACGGCGCTGGACTGGCCCCCGGCGGAAAGCATGTCGGCCTGCAGCGTCTCCTCGATCTGGGCCATCATCTTGGGCGGGACCGCTTCCATGCGGATCATCCGCTCGACCACGTCGCGCATCATTTCTTCGCCCAGGAGCGGAAGCACCTTGGCGGCGACCTCGGTGTCGACATTCGACAGGATCGCGGCCGCGGTCTGTTCGTGCTCGCCCTTGAGATAGGTGGCGATCACCGCCTCGTTCATCGCCGAGAACTTGGCCCAGAGGTCGCGTTCCTTCATCGGGCCGCGGATGTCGCGCAGGATTGCCTCGACCTGCTCCTCGGGCAGGAAGGCGCGCAGCATCGCCTCGGCCGAGGCGAGCGAGCCGACCACGCCGCCGCCGGCATCGACGCCTTCGGAGAACTCGGCCAGAACCATCTCGACCAGCTCTGCCTGGACCACGCCCAGCCGCGCCACCGCACGGGTGATCTTGGCGATGTCCTCCGGCGAGAGCTTGCGCATCAGCTCGGAGCCGCGCTCCTCGCCCAGGCACAAGAACAGGATCGCCGCCTTCTCGGCACCGCGCAGCCGGCGCAGCGGCGGGGTCGGGGGCTGGGCCGCGGCGCGCACCGGGCTCGGTTCGGGCGGACGGGTGGCAGGGGTCATCGCATTCATCGTCATCCTCCGGCCAGCGGCACGTAGCTTTCCATCAGGCTGCCCGCCAGCATGTACCAGCCGTCGATCAGCACGAAGAAGATCACCTTGAAGGGCAGCGAGATCAACACCGGCGGCAGCATCATCATGCCGGCGCTCATCAGCACCGAAGCGACGATCAGGTCGATCGCCACGAAGGGCAGGTAGATCAGGAACCCGATCGAAAAGGCGCGGCGCAGCTCCGAGATCATGAAGGCCGGGATCAGCGACCGCCAGGACGCCTCCTCGGCGGTCTCGGGCAGCGGCGCGGGTTCGGCACGGTCGGAGCGCGCGGCGAGATTCTGGAACAGCTCGATGTCGCGCGGCCGGGTGTTGGCGAACATGAAGGCGCGGAACGGATCACCGATCCGCGCGATCGCCTGCTCCTCGGTGATCGCGTTGTTCATCAGCGGCTGCAGGCCGCCCTCCCAGGCATCCTCGAAGACCGGCTGCATGACGAAGAAGGTCATGAACAGCGCCATGGAGGACAGGACCATGTTCGGCGGCGTCTGGTTGAGACCGAGCGCCGAGCGCAGCATCGAGAAGACGATCACGAAGCGGGTGAAGCTGGTCATGATCATCAACAGGCCCGGCGCGATCGACAGCACCGTCATCAGCGCCACGAGCTGGATGATCCGCCCCGACAGCGTGGCGCGCTGATCCGTACCCGGCGCCGCATCCGACAGCACCCCCCCCAGCGCGTCGAGCACGCCGGCGCCGTCCTGCGCCGAGACGGGCAGGGCCATGAGCGCCAGCGCGGCGGCGGCGACGAAGGGGAGGGTGCGGATCATGCTGCTGGTCAGTCGCCCGAAACGTAGTCCTTGACGATCTCGGTCAGCGACACGCCGATCCGCGCCTCGCCGAGCTTGACCAGATCGCCCCGGGCGACCAGCCGATCGTTGATCATCACCTCGACCGGCTCGCCGATCTTCTTGTCGAGCTCGATCACCGAGCCGCGGCCGAATTTCAGCAGCTGCGAGATCGGCAGCCGGGCATGGCCGAGCACGATCTGCACGTCGAGCCCGACATTGAGCATCGCCTCGATGTTGCGGCCGCCCTTGGGGGCTTCGGCCTGCGGGGCGTCTTCGAAGATCCCGGCGGCGTCGTCCTCAATCTCCGGGAACTCGGCGCCGGTGGCCTTGGTGGGGGTGTCCGTCACGTGCGGTCCTCCGGTTCGGGGTGGGTGCGGGTGCGGGCCCGCAATGTGCCGAGGATCGCGTCGCAGATCCCGGCAAAGCTGTAATCGAGCCGTCCGCCATCCCAGACGACGCGCGCGTCGCCCGGAGCGAGCCCGGCATCCTCGGTAAGCGTGGTGCGGCCCGTAAGGCCTTGCGTCGCCAAGAGCGCCTCGACCTCCGCGCGCAGCTCTTTCGCGCCCGGGGGCAGGGCGATCTCGAGCCGAGAGCTGTCCAGCCCGAGCCTCAGCCCGCGCCGGATCTGCGCCAGCGCCCGGACCTCGGCCCGGCCGGCGAGGATTTCGGGCAGCACCGTCTCGGCGGTGGCGGCGGCGTAGGACAGGAGTTGTGTTTCGAGTGCGGCGCGATGCCGTGCCGCGTCATCCATCACTTCGCCCAGCCGCGCGGCGATCCGCTCGAGCGCCGCGGCACGCGACGCGGCTTCGGCCGCGCGCGCTTCGGCCTCGGCCTCGGCCCGGCCTTGGGCGCGGCCCTGCGCCAGAGCGGCCTCGCGCGCCTCGGCCACCGCCGCCTGCAAGGCGTCGTCGCTGTGGCGGGCCGTGGCCCCGCGTCGGGCGAGCTGGCGCTCCTGGGCGATCTCGCTGTCGAAATCCCGCTCGAAGATCGACATCTCAGGCCTCCTCGGCGAGCCAGCTCTGGACGACCTTGAGCGAGGCCTCCGGCTCGTTCTCGACCATCTCGCCGACCGAGACGAGACGGCGCATGCCGATCTTGCCGTCGACCGAGGCGAGGCTCACCATTTCGTCGCCGTCATAGGTGGCGATCTGCTGCTCGTAGGGCAGCATCGCCTGCTGGCTCGGACCGCGTGCACCGGGCTGTTGGGCTAGCGCGCCCGGCTGGCCGGCGGCGTCGCGCGCCGCGCCCGGAAGTTGTGGCGCCTGGCCGGGGGCGGCTTCGTAGCCGAGCTGCCCGGCACTGCCGGCGCCGGCGGTCGCACCCGCGAGCGCCAGGCCGGTCCCGGTTTCAGGGAGCACCCGGCGCAGCATCGGCCTCAGGCCGAAGCCCAGCACCGCCGCGACCAGCGCCAGCGCGAAGGTGCCACGCAGGATCGCGCCGAAGTTCTGCGCGATGGTCTGGCCGAGCGACAGGCCGATCGGCGCGCCGACATCCATCGAGTAATCCATGAAGCGCAGGCTATCGACCGAAACGGTGTCGCCACGCGCCTCGTCGAAGCCCACCGCCGAACGCACCAGCGCGGTCAGCCGCTCCAGCTCCTCGGGGCTGCGCTCCTCGTAGACCGTCTCGCCATTCGCGGCGACGTTGTAGATGCCGTTGACCAGAACCGCGACCGAGATCCGTTCCACCGAGCCGGGCTCGCGCACCGTCTCGCGCTGGGTCGAGCCGATCTCGTAATTGACGATCTCGTCGGTGCGGGTCGAGGTCGAGGCCGACTGCTCGCCGCCAGCGTCGCCGCCGAGCTCGGGCGGCAGGTTGTTGGCCACGCCAACCTCGGTCTGGGTCCCCTCGCGGTCCTGCGCCTCTTCCTGACGGGTCTCGGTCGAGCGGACCACCTGCTGATCTGGATCGAAGCTCTGCTCGCGGATCACCTGCCGCTCGGTCGAGAGGTCGACATTGACCTGCACCCGGGCGTTGCCCGCACCGACGCGGGCGGTGAGCATCTCGGTGATCGAGCGCTGCAGCCGCTCCTGCATCGAGGCGCCTGCGGCCTGCACGCCTGCGTCCCCCTCGGTCTCCTCGCTCAGGATGGTCTCGCCGCTGGCCGACAGGACGGTGACCCGCGAGGGGGCGAGATCGGGCACCGCCGAAGCCACAAGCGCCCGGATCGCAAGGCCCTGCCGGCGCGAGATCGAGGAGGTGGCGCGGCCCCGCACGATGACAGAGGCCGACGGCTCGGGGCGGGTGCGCGAGAAGGCCTCGCGTTCGGGCAGCACGAGATGCACCCGGGCCGCGTCGATGCCGTCGATGGTCTGGATCGATCGGGCGAGCTCTCCTTCGAGCGCGCGCAGGCGGCTGACCTGCTGCATGAAGCTGTTCATGCCGAGGCCGGAGGACTGGTCGAAGATCTCCCATCCCGCGCCGCCTTCGCCGGGCAGGCCCTGCTCTGCCAGCGACATACGCGCCCGCGCCACGTCATCCTGTGGGACCGACACGATGGTGCCGCCGCCGGACAATTCGACATCAAAGCCATCCTGTTCGAGCGCCGAGACGACCCGCCCGGCGGTGGCCGGAGACAGGTCCGAATAGAGCGGGGCGAAGCTCGGGGCGAGGACGAGGTTGAGGCCGACCGAAAGGGCCAGCACGAGCCCCAGCCCGGTGGCGCCCAGAGCGATCAGCCGCGTCCGGCCGAGGCCCGCGAGATTATCGATGATGGATTGCACAAGGGCCTCGTCCTAGCCGGTCGTTGTTGCAAAACTATCCCCAATCCATCGGTTCGAACAAGTATAGTCATGGATAACTTCTTGCCTGTTCGGCCCATATGACACATGTTGTCCATGATCCGACGATCGGCGGGAACCCCGGATGAGCGAAGCGGCAGCGAAGACGACAGGCAAGGAAAGCGGCGCCCGGCCCGGGCGGCTGCGATTCATCTTGATGCTCCTTGTGTCGGTGCTGGCGCTCGGTGGCGGGCTGATCGCGGCGGTCGGGCCGTCGCGGCTGGCGGAACTGGCCGGGCTGGGCGGCGCGGTCGACGAAGCGGCGCCGGAAACCCCGGCCGAACCCTCGACCGAGGAGATGCGCGCCGCGCTGGCCGCCGATCCGGGCCGCATGGCGCTGCCGCTCGAGGAGATCATCGTCAACATCACCGCGACGACCGCGACCGGCCGGCAGACCAGCCGGTTCCTCAAGCTCGACCTGGCGCTGATCTACGACGCGGCCGCTCCCGATGCGGCGCGGTTGGCCGAGCGGGAGATCTACATGCGCGACAGCTTTCAGGACTACCTGCGCACGCTCGATGAGCGCGACCTGCGCGGCAGCCTCGGCCTGGCCGAACTTAAGTCCGAGTTGCTGCGCCGGGCGCGTGCGATCTCGGGCGGCGAGGCGCCGCGCGAGATTCTCATCTCCGACATGATCGTGCAGTGAGGAGGGGCGCATGATGAGCAGCCAGCGCACACTGCGCCAGCCCGAGGGCGGCCTTGCCGACGGTCCGATCGAGGAACAGATCATCCAGATGGCCTCGCTCAGCTACGAGCGGCTGCCATTGCTGGAGGCAATCTTCGAACGCTACGCCCTGTCGCTGGGCGCCGCCTTCAAGGGCTTCGCCGCGATGCCCGCCGAGGCGGTGCTGACCGCCTTCGAGTACCTGCCCTGCGGCGCCGCGCTCGAAGGCATTCCGGCGCCGGCCCTGACCGCCGTGGCGCGGGCCGAAGCATGGGACGGGCGGATCGGGGTGGCGCTGTCGCCCGAGCTGCTGTTCTCGATGCTCGAACTGATGCTGGGCGGGCGCAATGCCAGCGGCCGGCCCTGGACGCCGCGCAGCTTCACCGCGATCGAGCGTCGCTTCGGTCAGCGGCTGGCTGAACTGGTCCTGGCCGATCTGGCCAACGCCTTCGCCACTGTGGGCGCGGTCACCTTCCGGGTCGACCACCTCGAGAACAGCCCGATCAACGCCGTGCTGGCGCCGCCCAACTCGGCCGCAGTCCGCGTCACGCTCTCGGTCGGCCTCGAGGGGCGCGGCGGCACGCTGACCTTCGTGATCCCGGATGCCGCCATCGACAGCATCCGGCCGCTGCTGGTCCAAAGCTTTCCGGCGGGCGAGACCGGCAGCGACAGCGGCTGGCGCGCCGCCTTGGGGCGCTCGATCGAGGGGTCGGAGGCCAAGCTGACCGCCGTTCTCCACGAGGTTCGGATCGGCATGCGCGAGGTCCTCGCCTGGAAGCCGGGCGATATGATTGATCTCGGCATCGACATGGAGCATGAGGCTACCGTATCCTGCAACGGCCGTGCGCTGTTTCGCGCGGCCATGGGGCGGCGCAGGAACGGCGCGGTGGCGCTGCGCGTGACCGACGATCTGGGCGAGGAAAAGGAGCGCGACGATGGCGGTGTTGATTGACGCCATGATCCTGCTGCTGTTGGCCGGGGTGTTGGCCTATGCGCTCATGGTCGATCGCCGTGTGCGACGCCTGATGGAGACGCTGCGCGAGCTGCAACCCGCGATCAACGCCTATTCGGCGGCCGTCGACCGTTCCGAGGAGTCGGTGCGCGGCCTGAGCAGCGCCGCGCGTGGCCTGGAGGAGGCCGAGACCCGGCCCGCTGCCAAGCCGGCCGCACCTGCCGCGAAGACCAGCCCCCGCGCCGGCGACAAGGCGGCGCGCACCGCCCGCGCCCGCGCCCAGGCTGCCGGCGTGACCCGCGTGACCGGCAAAACCGAACTGGTGCAGGGCTTCTTCGACAGCGTGCGCGAGCGCGATCAGTGACGAAACCGCGTCCTTTCCACATCGTTCTCGGCGCCTTGGCGCTGGCCGGGGTCGCCAAGGCGGCGCTGCTGGTCGGCGACACTACCGCGCCGCCGCAGCCGCGTCCCGGCCTCTTCGTGGGCGCCGCGAACGCCGCTGCCGGCGATGCCGAGGCCCCGGCAGAGCCCGCGCCTGCCGCGGAACCGGCCCCGGCCGCGATCCCGCAAAGCTGCGCCGCGCCCGAGGAGGTGCTCTCGGCGATCGCCACCGAGCGCGGCCTGCTCGAAGAGCAGCGCGACACGCTCGATGCCCGCGCGGCCGAGATCGCGCTGGCACGCGAGACGCTGGCGGTCGAGACCGCCCGGCTCGAGGAGTTGCGCGGTGCGCTCGAGGGGTTGCTGGTCGAGATCGACGCGGCCCGGCAGGCCGATGTCGACCGGCTGGTCGCGCTCTACGTCAACATGAAGCCGCGCGAAGCCGCGACGATCATGAACGATCTCGACATCGAGGTGGCGGTGACGGTGCTGGGCGCCATGCCCGAGCGCGACGCCGCGCCGATCCTGGCCGCGATGAACGTCGTGCGGGCGCAGGCGATCTCGATGATCATCCTCGAACGCTCCAAGCTTCCGGGCGACCAGCGGCTCGACGGCATCCGCCTGCAATAACGGCTCAGTCCTCTTCGTGCAGCTTCGACCCTTCGGGCGGGGCGCGGCGGATGCGGCGCTTGAGATCCATGATGTAGCCGATGATCTCGGCCACGGCCTGCCAATGCTCGGCCGGGATCGCGTCGTCGACCTCGACCACCGCGTGCAACGCCCGCGCCAGCGGCTTGTTTTCGACGATGCTGACGTCGTTCTCGCGCGCGATGCGGCGGATCTGGGCGGCGATCAGGTCGGTGCCCTTGGCAACGCAGACCGGGGCCGGGTCCACCCCCGGCGTGTAGCGCAGCGCCACCGCGTAATGGGTTGGGTTGGTGAGCACCAAGGTCGCCTGCGGCACAGCCACGCTGATCCGCTGCTGCGCACGCTTGCGGCGGATCTGGGCACGCTTGCCCTTGATATGCGGGTCGCCTTCGCTGTCCTTGTGCTCGTCGCGGATCTCCTTGAGGCTCATCCGCTGTTTGCGGATGTAGTCGATCCGCTTCCAGATGATGTCGATCAGCGCCACGGCGGCGAGAAATGCGGTGGCCCCGACCAGCATCCGGACAATCGCGCCCTGCGCATGCGGCAGCAGCGTCTCGGGCGAAAAGCCGGGCGCTTCCCAGATCTCCATCACCGAGCCCCGCACCGCGAGTGCGGCGATGATCGCCACCACCGCCACCTTGGCGACGTTCTTGCCGAACTCGACGAAGGCGTCGGCCGAGAACAGCCGCTTGAAGCCCGACAGCGGGTTGAGCTTCGACAGCTTCGGCTTGATCCGCTCCAGCGCGACCACGGTCTGGCCCTGGATCAGCACCCCGAACAGCGCCGCGAGCACCATCACCAGCACCACCGGCGCCAGCGTGCCCGCCACCGTCGTGGCGAGCGCCTGCGCCACGCCGCTGACATCGCGCAGCCCGGCGGCGCCGTTGCCGATCTCCATCCCGCCGGCTTGGGCGATCAGCCCCGACAGGTCGCCCGCCAGCCGCGGCAACATCATCGGCAGCACGTAGAGCGAGATGACGAGCAGCGCGAAGGCGCTCATCATGTTGCCGGTTTCCTTGGAGGAGGGGACGTCGCCCTTCTCCCGCGCCTTGCGCAGTTTCTGCTCGGTCGGTTCCTCGGTCTTGCTGCTCTTGTCTTCGTCCGACATGGCGCCCCCTCAGAACTCGAAGCCGATCAGCCAGTCGGCCAGGGCCTGCACCGTCCCCGATAGCATGGCAGGCCCCGCGAAGACGAGGCCCGCGAGACCGGCGACGATCAGCAGCGGCGCCGCGACGAAGAACACCGGCAGGCTGGGCATCGCCCGGTTGGCCAGACCCATGCCGAGATTGAGCACCAGCGACAGCACGTAGAACGGCGCGGCCAGCGAGATCCCGAGATAGAAGCTCTGCGCCACCGCCCGCACCATCTGCTGAGCGAGGTCGCCCAGCATCAGCCGCCCCGGCGGAAACAGCTCGTAGCTGTCGAGCAGCGCCCGGATCATGACGTGATGCAGCTCGGTCGCGAAGACCAGCGCCACCCCGGCCATCAGCAGCAGCCCGGCGATCAGGGTGGAGCCCTCGAAACTGCCCTGGCTGGGGGCGAAGGCGTTCGACAGGCCCGCCACCATGCCGAGCTGGTAGCCAGCGAAGCCCAAGGCAGAGAACAGGATGCGCGCGGTGGTGCCGATCCATAGCCCGATGGTGATCTCGGTCGCGAACATCGCCAAAAGGGTGATCGGCGAGACCTGCGCCGCGCCCTCGATCGGCGCCAAGGGCGACAGGGCGGCGCTCAGTGCCAGCGCGAAGAGCAGCCGATGACGCACCGGGATCGACGGCTCACCAAAGCCGGGCAGGAACATCAGCGCCGCCCCGAAACGGGCGAAAACCAGCGCGGCGGCCAGCGCCTGCGCGACCAGCAGCTCGCCCAGCTCCACCGGCCTAGCCGCCGATCGTGGCGACGGTGCGCAGCGCGGCCTTCCGATGCACCTCGTTGTGCGAGATGACCTGCGTCATCGGGCTCACCCGTTCGAGCATGGAGCGCACGAAGCTGCGCACCTCGGGGCTGACCATCAGCGCCGGCCACTCGTCGGCCTGCGCGAAGCGCTGGATCTCCTTGCGCGCCTCGAGCACGAATTCCTGCACCCGCTGCGGCGACATCAGGAAATTGCGCTCCTCGCCGTTCATCCGGACGGCGGCGTTGAACTCGCCCTCCCAGGCCGCCGAAATGGTGATCACCGGCACGAAGCCCTGCCCGTCGGTGAGCGCGTGGCAGATCTGGTTCGACAGGCGGCGGCGGACATGCTCGGTGATCAGCGTCACGCTCGATGTGGTGCGGTTGGCCTCGGCGATCGCCTCGACGATCAGCGGCAGGTTGCGGATCGAGATCCGCTCCAGCAGCAGCGCCTGCAGCACGTGCTGTACCAGGATCGCGGGGCTGGTGCCCGAGATCTCGCCCGCGAGCTTCTGGTAGGGACGCGGGAGCTTTTCGATCAGCTCCTGCACCGCGCCATAGGTCAGCAGCTCGGGCATGTGCTGCTTGATGATCTCGGTCAGGTGGGTGGTGATGACGCTTTCGGGGTCGACCACGGTGCAGCCCGCCGCCTCGGCCGTCTCGGCGAGTTGCTGGTCGACCCAGACCACCTCGAGCCCGAAGGTCGGGTCCTTGGTGCGCTGGCCGGGCAGGTCGATCCCGGCCTCGGAGGGGTTGATCACCATCATGCCGGTGGCCCGCACCTCGGCGGTCGCGGCCCGCACGCCCTGCACCGTGATCGCATAGGCGTCCGCCGAAAGCGCCGGGTCGTCCTTGATCCGCACCGAGGGCAGCACGAAGCCGTATTCGCGCGCGAAGAGGTGGCGCAGGCTCTTGATCTTGCCGGGCAGGGCGGCGTCGGGACGGTTGATCAGCGGCACCAGCGCGCCGCCCAGATCGAGCCGCAGCTCGTCGAGCCGCAGCGTCGCGGCGACGTCGTCCTCGGCCGGGGTCGCCTCGTCGCGCTCGGCCTGGGCGGCCTGCGCCGCCTCGCGCGTCACCCGGGCCTTGGCCTCGCGGTCCATGACCCAGCCCAGTCCGACCAGCATCAGCGCCAGTATGGCGAAGACCGGCAGCGGGAAGCCCGGCAGCAGGCCGATGCCGAACAGCAGCCCGCCGGCCATCCACAGTGCCTTTGGGAAGCGTCCGAGCTGGCTCAGCACCGCTTCGTTGGCCGCACCCTCGGTGCCGCCCTTGGTGACGATCAGGCCGGCGGCGAGCGAGACGATCAGCGCCGGGATCTGGCTCACCAGACCGTCGCCGATGGTCAGCGTGGTGTAGACGTTGGCCGCCTCGCCGATCGGCAGCCCGTGCTGGACCACGCCGATCAGGATGCCGCCGACAATGTTGATCATGGTGATGATCAGGCCGGCCACGGCGTCGCCGCGCACGAATTTCGAGGCACCGTCCATCGCCCCGAAGAAGCCGCTCTCGTCCTCGAGCTCCTTGCGCCGCGCCTTGGCCTGCGCCTCGTCGATCAGCCCGGCACCGAGATCGGCGTCGATCGCCATCTGCTTGCCCGGCATCGCGTCGAGCGAGAACCGCGCCGAGACCTCGGCGATGCGGGTCGAGCCCTTGGAGATGACGATGAAGTTGATCACCACGAGGATCGCGAAGATCACGATGCCGATCACGAAGCTGCCCGCGACGATGAAGCGCGAGAAGCCCTCGATCACCCCGCCCGCGGCGCCGGGACCAGTGTGGCCCTGGCTCAGGATCAGCCGGGTCGAGGCGACGTTGAGCGACAGCCGCAGCATGGTGACCACCAGCAGCAGCGTCGGGAAGGAGTTGAAGTCGAGCGGGCGTGGAATCCACAGCGCCACCATCAGGATCAGCGCCGAGAGCGCCAGCGACACCGCGAGACCGAGATCGAGCAGCACCGAGGGCAGCGGCACGAACAGCACCGCCAGCACCAGCGTCACGCCAACGGCGAAGCCGACGTCGCGGTTGGCCAGGCCCAGTGCCAGCATCCTGGCCCCGTTGGGCCTGCGGGTGGGTTCGCTGCTCATGACCGGCTCACGACGACGGCGCCGCGCGACCGATCATCGGTCGGAACGGCGCGTCTGAATAGATGCCGAAGCGGGCGCCATCGCCGCCACCCACCGACCAGCCGCGCCGGGTCGTGCCGGGTACGGGGGCAGGGGCCGCCGAGGCTCCGGCATTGGAAACCGGTGCCGCGCTCCGCATGCCCGGCGCGGCCATGTCCCTGAAGCCGGCGATGCGCTCGTTGGCGACCTCGATATTGCCGCGTAGCGCCGCGAGATAGATCTTCTGCGCCTCGGGGGTGCGCGAATGATACGCGCCGGCGGCGGCGGTCCAGTCGCCGAACTCCTCATAGAGACCGCGCAAGAAGCGGGCGGCGTATTCGACGTTGCGGGCCGGATCGAAGCCCTGTGCGACGCCGTCGAAGGCGTCGGGGTGCCAGCGCAGATTGATCTGCATGCAGCCGACATCGATGCTGTCGATTCCGGCGGCGCGGCGCGCGGCGATCCAGGCGAGCGCCTGATCGCGGTTGTCGAACAGCCGGCCTTCGCCGGCGGCGTTGACCGCCCAGGGCCAGATCGTTAGATGGCCACCGCGCGTCACACCGGCCTCCTGAATGCCGATCGCCAGAAGCAGGTTGCCGGGAATGCGATGGCGCAGTTGGGCGCGCAGGATCTCGGCCACGCAGACGCCGCGCTCGAGCGGCGCGCCCGCCACCGGCGCGCCGGCCGCGGAGATCGTCTCGCGGCCCGCGTTCAGCGCCTCGCTGCCGCGATAGAAATCGCCCCAGCCGGCGAGGCCGGTCTGGGGGGCGAGCGCCGCCACCAGCGCCAGGGCGAGGCCAAGCCGCCTCACGCGCCGCCGCTCGCGATCAGGTCGAACACCCGGTCCGACAGCCGGGTCAGCGTGGCGTAGATGAAGGGGGTCGCCGCCAGCAGCCCGAGAAAGATCGCCACGATCTTGGGCACGAAGGTCAGCGTCATTTCCTGGATCTGGGTCAGCGCCTGAAAGAAGGCGATGGCAAGGCCGACGCCGAGCGCCAGTGCCAGGATCGGGCCGGAGCCGATCAGCACCGCGAGGATGGTGTCCGACAGGATGTCGTAGGTGTCGCTCTCGGTCATCGCCGGGCCCCCTCGCGCCGCCCGATCGCCAGCGCGATCAGATCGGCATCCGTATGATTTCCTGGTAGGCCTCGACCACCTTGTCGCGCATCGAGATCATCACCTTGACGGTGCTCTCGAGCTCGAGCGTCGCTTCGACCACCTGCTGTGCGCCGACCTTGCCGGTCAGCCCCTGCTGCGCGACGGCCTCGGCCTGGCGCGTGGTCTCGACCGTCGACTGCGCGGCGTTGCGCAGCACGTCGGCAAAGCTTTCGCCCGTGCCTTGCGGCTCCGGCGCAACGGGGGAGGTCGTCAGCTCCTGCGACGACTTGTAGGCGCCGCGGATGTTGGAGGTGGAGAGGATCGAGGAAAACTCGGTCATCGGTCAGTCAGCCCTATCGCAGGAGGTCGATCATCTGGTTGCGCATCTTTCGACCCGCTTCGAACATGTTCATGTTCGCCTCGTAGCTGCGCGACGCCTCGCGCATGTTGCTCATCTCGAGGATCGGGTTGACGTTCGGCATCTTGACCATGCCTCGCGCGTCGGCCGCCGGGTGGGCGGGGTCGTGAACGAGCGTGAACGGGCTGTCGTCGCGGCCGATCTTCTCGACCCGCACCATCGACGCACCCAGTTCGCGGTCGAGCATCTCCTCGAAGGCCAGCGTCTTGCGGCGATAGGGATCGGCACCGGGCGCGTTGCCGGTCGAATCCGCGTTGGCGACGTTCTCGGAGACGATCTTGAGGCGTTCGCCCTGCGCCCGCATGCCGCTGGCGGCAATGGCGCTGATCGAGGAAAGCGGGTCCATCTGTTACTCCTTGCTCAGCGCAGGCCGGTTGCCGACATGGTCAGCAATTCGTGGCCCTTGCGGTAGAGCTGCGTCGCGAGGCGGTAGCTTTCGCTGACCTCGGCGGACTTCACGGTCTGCTGTTCGAGCACGACGGTGTTGCCGTCGAAGCTGCGCTCCCAGGCGGCGGGGTCGTCCATCACCCGCGGGCCGCCCTGCGATCCCCCGGTCGAGGTGATGTGGCGCGGATCGGTCGTGGCCACGCCGCCTGAGCGGGCGCCGGCCATCACCGTCTCGAACCCTGCCACTTCGCGCGCACGGTATTGCGGCGTGTTGGCATTGGCGATGTTCTCGGAAATCACCTTCTGCCGCGCCGCGAGCCAGTCGAGCCGCTTGGAAGCAAGAGCAAAGAAGGACATGCCGTCGAGCATAAGCTTTTCCTTTTGGACGAGCCATGAATAGCATGTATAAATTGTCATGACTACGGGATGAGCTTCATGCAGACCGCCTTTTCCGAGCTGACGTCACTTGCGCGCAACGCCCCCGAGGCGAGCATCACCGGTGAGGTGCGTGCCGTTCTGGGCCTGTCGCTGACGGTGAGCGGCCTCGAACGCGCGGTCGGCATCGGCGGGCGCTGCACCGTGCATGGCGCGCGCGGCCCGGTTCTGGGTGAGGTGGTCGGCATCGACGCGCGCGGCACGCATCTTCTGCCCTTCGGCTCCTGGGCGGGCGTGGTGGTGGGCGACCGGGTGGAGCACAGCCCGCGCGGCGACCTGGTGCGGCCCGACGCCTCGTGGATCGGCCGGGTGGTCGACGCGCTGGGCGCGCCGCTCGACGGGCGCGGCCCGCTGGTCGAGGGCGAGCGCCCGCGCCCGGTCCGTGCCAGCCCGCCCTCGGCCTTCGCGCGGCGTCGGGTCGGTGCCCGGCTCGATACAGGTATCAAGGCGCTCGACGTCTTCGTGCCGCTCTGCTGCGGCCAGCGCATGGGCGTCTTCGCCGGTTCGGGCGTCGGCAAGTCGACCCTGATGGCGATGCTGGCGCGCGGCGCCAAGGCCGACGTGATCGTCGTCGGGCTGGTGGGCGAGCGCGGACGGGAGGTGCAGGACTTCATCCAGGAGGATCTGGGCGAGCAGGGCATGGCCCGCACCGTCATGGTGGTCTCCACCGGGGACGAGCCGCCGCTGATGCGCCGCCAGGCGGCCTGGACCGCGACCGCCGTGGCCGAGCATTTCCGCGACCAGGGGCTCGAGGTGCTGCTGCTTCTCGACAGCGTCACCCGCTTTGCCATGGCGCAGCGCGAGATCGGGCTGGCGGCGGGGGAGCCGCCGACCGCCAAGGGCTATCCGCCCACCGTCTTCGCCGAGCTGCCGCAGCTTCTGGAGCGTTCCGGCCCCGGCGCCGCGGGGCAGGGCGACATCACCGGGCTCTATACCGTGCTGGTCGATGGCGACGACATGAACGAGCCGGTGGCAGACGCGGTGCGCGGTGTGCTCGACGGCCACGTCGTGCTCGACCGCGCGATCGCCGAGCAGGGCCGCTTTCCTGCCGTCAACATCCAGAAGAGCATCTCACGGATGCTGCCCGGCTGCCATTCGCCGGCCGAATACGCGGTATTGCAGGCCGCCCGTCGCAGCCTCGCGCGCCATGCCGACATGGAAGAGCTGATCCGCATCGGCGCCTACAAGGACGGCTCCGACGAGGAGGTCGATGCCGCGATCCGCTTCGCCCGCCCCGCCGATGTCTTCCTCAGCCAGCGCAAGGGCGAGGCGATGGGCGCCGATGAGAGCTTTGCCGAGATCTACCGCATGTTGGGCGAGGCGGGCATCAACGTGACGCTGCCCAAGGCGCCGCAACCGCCCGCGCCGCTGCGCCGCGCCGATCCGGCCGGCTGAGGGGCTTCCCCTGGCGCCCGCGCGGGGCTAGACCGGTCCGCTCGGTTTGGCCCGCGTGGGCCGTTCAGTACGGAGCGCATGCATGACCCCCACCGCCTGCGGCATCGATTTCGGCACCTCCAACTCAACGCTGGGGCTCGGCCGCCCGGATGGCGCGCAGCTGATCGCGCTCGAAGGCGAGGAGGCGACGCTTCCTAGCGCGGTGTTCTGGGAGGTGGACGACCCGGCGCCGATCTTCGGTCGCGCCGCGATCACGGCCTATGCCGAGGGCGAGGACGGGCGGCTGCTGCGCGGGCTCAAGAGCACGCTGGGATCGTCGCTGATCACCGAGCGCACCGCCATCGGTCGCAGGTCGGTCAGCTTCGTCGAAATACTGGGGCGCTATTTCGGGCATCTGCGTGCGCGGCTCGACGCGGTCGCGCCGGGGATCGAGCGAGCGGTGCTGGGCCGTCCGGTCCATTTCGTCGACGATGACCCGGAGGGTGACCGCGCAGCCCAAGGCGCGCTGGAGGAGATCGCGCGCGGCGCGGGGTTCACCGAGGTCGGCTTCCAGTACGAGCCCATCGCCGCCGCGCTGCATTACGAGAGCGGCATCTCGGAAGAGGAGCTGGTGCTCATCGTCGATATCGGCGGCGGCACCTCGGACTTCTCGGTGGTACGGGTCGGCCCCGGTCGCAGGGCCCGTCCCGATCGAGCCGACGACATCCTCGCCAATGACGGCATCCGCGTCGGCGGCACCGATCTCGACCGGCTGCTGAGCCTCGCCGCAGCGATGCCGCACTTGGGCCTCGGCAGCCCGATCCGGGGCGGTAAGGGCGAGATGCCGCGCCATTACTACGTCGATTTCGCCACCTGGCATCGCATCAACCGGCTTTATGCGGCCCGCGCCCTGTCGGACCTGAAGGCACTGCTGCGCGAGGCGGATGCGCCCGAGCGGGTGGAGCGAATGCTGCGCGCGGTCGAGGACCGGCGCGGCCACGCCATCGCGATGGCGGTCGAAGGGGTCAAGGTCGCGCTCTCGGAGACCGAGGCAGCGCGACTTGAGCTCAAGCCGCTGGTCGGCGGGCCGAACCCGGTGGTCTCGCGCGAGGCCTTCGAGGCGGCGATCGCGGCGCCGCTGGCGCGGATCGGGGCGCGGATTGAGACCGTGCTGGCGCAGGCTGGGGTCGGCGCGGCGGCGATCGGCACCGTGTTCATGACCGGAGGTTCGTCGCGCCTGCCGGTGCTGCAGGGCTTGGTTCAGACGCTTCTGCCGGAGGCACGGATCGCCACGGGCGACATGCTGGGCTCGGTCGGGACCGGGCTGGCGCTCGACGCCGGGCGGCGCTTCGGCTGAGCGGTCCTGAAACGCAAAGGACCCGGGGCTTGGCCCCGGGTCCTTCATCGTTCTGCTGGTGGTCTCAGAGCGGCCGCTTGATCCAGCGCGAGATCACGCCGACCACGCCTTCGCGGAACAGCAACACCCCGAGCACGAAGATCACGCCCTGGATCACCGTGACCCAAGCCCCCATCGAGGCGAGGTAGTTCTGCATCGTAACCACGATGGTCGCCCCCATCAGCGGGCCGAAGATCGTGCCGACGCCGCCCAGGAGCGTCATCAGCACCACCTCGCCCGACATCGACCAGTGGACGTCGGTCAGCGAGGCGAGCTGGAACACCTGGCTCTTGGTTGCGCCAGCGAGCCCGGCGAAACCGGCGGAGAGTACGAAAACCAGAAGCTTGTAGCGGTTGACCCGGTAGCCCAGCGAGATCGCGCGCGGCTCGTTCTCGCGGATCGCCTTGAGCACCTGCCCGAAGGGCGAATGCACGATCCGGTAGAGGAACAGGATGCCGCCGAAGGTCACGGCCAACACGAGGTAGTAGAGCGCCTCGTTGCTGTTGACCGGGAACAGGCCGAACAGCTCGCCACGCGGCACCGACTGGATGCCGTCCTCGCCACCGGTGAACTCGGCTTGCAGCGCGAAGAAATAGACCATCTGCGCGAAGGCCAGCGTCACCATGGCGAAATAGATGCCCTGCCGCCGGATCGCCAGCGCACCGATCGCAAGGCCGAGCAGCGCGGCGGCCGCCGTGCCCACAAGGATCGAGGCCTCGGGCGTCCAGCCCCAGACCTTGGAGGCATGGGCCGCCACGTAGCTCGCGCCGCCGAAATAGGCGGCGTGGCCGAAGGACAGCAGCCCGCCGAAACCGAGGAGCAGGTTGAAGGCCGCCGCGAAGAGGGCGAAGCACATCACCTTCATCGCGAAGACCGGGTAGACCAGCATCGGCAGCACGGCGAGCACGATGAACAGCACCGCGAAGATCGCCATGTGCAGTTTGGACATGCCGATCGTCGCCGGGCGACGCTCGTTCTCAGTGGCCTGGATGTCGCTCACGCTCATCACGCGTTCCTCCCGAACAGGCCCTCGGGCTTGATCATCAGCACGATCGCCATGATCACGAAGATCACCACCGCCGAACCGGCCGGGTAGAACACCTTGGTCAGGCCTTCGACCACGCCAAGCCCGAAGCCGGTGACGATCGCGCCCATGATCGAGCCCATGCCGCCGATCACCACGACCGCGAAGACGACGATGATGAGATCAGCGCCCATGTTCGGGTTGACCGAGTAGATCGGTGCCGCGAGCACGCCCGCGAAGCCCGCCAGCGCCACGCCGAAGCCGTAGGTCAGCATGATCATCAGCGGCACGTTGATGCCGAAGGCGCCGACCAGCGTCGGGTTCTCGGTCGCGGCGCGCAGGTAGGCGCCGAGCCGGGTCTTCTCGATCACAAACCAAGTGCCGAAGCAGACGATCACCGAGGCGACGACCACCCAGGCGCGGTAGTTCGGCAGGAACATGAAGCCGAGATTCTGCCCGCCGGAGAGCTGGGAAGGAATCTGGTAGGGCAGGCCCGAGATGCCGTAATAGTTGCGAAACAGCCCCTGGATGATCAGCGCGACGCCGAAGGTCAACAGCAGGCCGTAGAGATGGTCGAGATGGTAGAGCCGTCGCAGCGCCAGCTTCTCGAGCACCACGCCGGTCGTGCCGACCACCACCGGCACGAGGATCAGCGCCCACCAGTAGTTGATCCCGAGATATTCGAGCAGCATCCAGGCGACGAAGGCGCCGAGCATGTACTGCGCGCCGTGGCTGAAATTGATGATGTTGAGGAGGCCGAAGATCACCGCCAGCCCGAGCGACAGCACCGCGTAGAACGAGCCGTTGATCAGCCCGAGCAGCAGCTGCCCCATCAGGACCTGCGGCGGAATGCCTAGAAGGTCGAACATGCCTGTCCCGTTCTTGTCAGTTGGCCCGCGCACGGGCGGGGATGGGCGCGCCTGAGGCGCGCCCGGTCAGGATCAGCTTTCGTTGGCGAAGGCGCAGCCCGAGCCTTCCATCGGCAGGAAGGCTTCCTCGCCGGGGATGGTCGAGACGTGCTTGTAGAGATCCCACTCGCCGGTCGACTCGTCCGGCGTCTTCACCTCGTAGAGGTGCATGTCGTGGATCACCCGGCCGTCCTTGCGGACATAGCCTTCGCCGAACAGCGGATCGTCGAAGGAGTTGGCCTTCATCCATTCCGCCACGACGTCGCCATCGGTCGAGCCGGTGGCCTCGACGGCGCGCAGGTAATGCATCGTACCCGAGTAGACGCCGGCATGAACCATGGTCGGCTTGGAGCCGAACTTCTCCTCGAAGCGGGCGGACCACTCGCGGGTGTCGTCGTCGTGATCCCAGTAGAACGCCTCGGTCAGCACCAGCCCCTGGGCCGTCTCGGCGCCCAGCGCGTGAACGTCGGTGATGAACATCAGCAGCGCGGCGAGCGACTGGCCGGCCTGGGTGATGCCGAACTCCGAGGCTTGCTTGATCGCGTTGACCGTGTCGCCGCCAGCGTTCGCAAGACCGATCACGTCGGCGCCCGAGCCCTGCGCCTGCAGCAGGAAGGAGGAGAAGTCGGTGGCCGGGAAGGGGTGGCGCACCGAACCGACGACTTCGCCGCCGGATTCCTCGACGATCTTCATCGTCTCTTCCTCGAGCGAATGGCCGAAGGCGTAGTCGGCGGTGAGGAAGAACCACTTGGTGTCGCCGCGCTCGGTCACGGCGCCGCCGGTGCCCTTGGCGAGCGCTGCGGTGTCATAGGTCCAGTGGATGGTGGTCGGCTGGCACTGCTCGCCGGTGAGCGCGGTGGAGCCGGCGCCGCTGTCGATCAGGATCTTGTTGGCCTGCGCGGTGATGTCGGCCACGGCGAGCGCGGTCGAGGAGGTCGGCACGTCGAGGATCGCGTCGACGCCGTCCTGATCGTACCACTGGCGGGCGATGTTCGAGGCGATGTCGGGCTTGTTCTGGTGGTCGGCCGAGATCACCTCGACGTCGAGGCCTTTGGAGGCGGCGTCGAAATCCTCGACCGCCATGCGCGCGGCCACCACCGAGCCTTCGCCCGAGAGGTCGGCATAGACGCCCGAGCGGTCGTTGAGGACACCGAGCGTGACCTCGATGTTGTCCTGGGCCATGGCGGGCAGGCCGAAGGAGGCGACGGTCAGCGCCCCGAGTACCGTTTTCTTCATGTTTTCCTCCCAGTAAACGGCGCTTTTCATGCGCCTTGAAACGTCAGACGCCTAGATAGGCGTGCAACTTGTCGATGTTGGCGTCGAGCTCGGCGTTGGGGATCATGTCCACCACGCGGCCCTGGTCGACGACGTAATGCCGGTCCGCGACCGAAGCCGCGAAGCGGAAGTTCTGCTCGACCAGCACGATGGTGAAGCCCTCCTGCTTCAACTCGCGGATCGTCGCGCCGATCTGCTGGACGATGACCGGGGCGAGCCCCTCGGTCGGCTCGTCGAGCAGCAGCAGCTTGGCGCCGGTGCGCAGGATCCGGGCGATGGCGAGCATCTGCTGCTCGCCCCCCGACAGCTTGGTGCCCTGGCTGCGCTTGCGCTCCAGCAGGTTGGGGAACAGCTGATAGATGCGCTCCACCGACAGACCACCCTCGGCGATCTTGGGCGGCAGCATCAGGTTCTCCTCGACATTGAGGGAGGAGAAGATGCCGCGCTCCTCTGGGCACAGCGCAATGCCGAGCTTGGCGATGTGGCGCGGCTCGAGCCCGACGGTCTCCTTGCCCCGCATGGTCACCGAGCCGGTGCGCTTGGACAGGATCCCCATGATCGCCTTGAGCGTCGAGGTCTTGCCGGCGCCGTTGCGGCCCAGCAGCGTCACCACTTCGCCTTCGCGCACTTCGAAATCGATGCCGTGCAGCACGTGGCTTTCGCCGTACCAGCCCTGCAGCCCTTCGACCTTGAGCAGGGCCTCGCCGGTCGCGGCGGGGCGGTGGGTCATGGTGGCGGCGTCAGTCATGTCCGGCTCCGATATAGGCGTCGATCACATCCGGCGATTTCGACACGGTAGCGTAATCGCCCTCGGCCAGGATCTCGCCACGGGCAAGAACCGTAATCTTGTCAGATAGATCCGCGACGACCTTAAGGTTGTGCTCGACCATCAGGATGGTCCGGTTCGCCGCGATCCGCTTGATCAACGCCGAGGTCCGCTCGACATCTTCCTGACCCATGCCGGCCATCGGCTCGTCCAGCAGCAGCATCTCCGGATCGAGCGCCAGCGTGGTGGCGATCTCCAGTGCGCGCTTGCGTCCATAGGACAGCTCGCCCGCGCGGGTGTCGGTAAAGGACGACAGGCCCACCGCGTCGATATGCTCGCGCGCCTCGTCGTCGAACCGGCTCAGCCCGCGCTCCGAGCGCCAGAAGTCGAAGCTGTCGCCACGCTTGCGCTGCAGCGCCACGCGGACGTTCTGCAGCACGCTGAGATCCGGGAACACCGCCGAGATCTGGAAGCTGCGCACCATGCCCAGCCGCGCGATGTCGGCCGGCGCCATCTTGGTGATGTCGCGCCCGTCATAGGTGATCGTCCCGCGCGTCGGCTGCAGGAACTTGGTCAGCAGGTTGAAGCAGGTCGTCTTGCCCGCCCCGTTGGGCCCGATCAACGCGTGGATCGATCCGCGCTCGACCGCGAGGTCGACCTTGTTGACCGCGACGAAGCCCTTGAATTCCTTGGTCAGCCCTTCGGCCCTGAGAACAGCATCCATCAGCGTCGGCCCTGCATGCGCGGACCGGCTATCGTGATCAAGCTCACGGCCTTCCTCCCGTTTGACGCCGTCTCCGTTTCCCCCGGACGGCTTGCTCGGAGGCTAGGCGGGTGGCGGTTCGACTGTCAACTGCCGGTTGGCTCGGGGATGCCGCATACGCGAGGTCAATACGCCGCTGCGCAGAAAGTCGGCGCCCCTAGCCGCGCGATTGCCGAAGCCTCGGGCATTTTTCCGGGGCGTGGCTCAAGCCGGGCGTTGCGGCATGCACGTCCGACATGTCATGAGAGCGCGCAAAGCAAGGGACCCCGAGGGAGGACAGGATGCGCGCGCTCGCGGCGGTGGTGACCGCCATATCGGCCTTGAACCGGATCGTCGGACAGGTCTTTTCGTGGCTGGCACTGGGGATCGTCGCGGTCTGCTTCACCGTGGTGGTGCAGCGCTACGTCTTCGCGGTCAGCTATGTCTGGATGCAGGACCTCTACATCTGGCTCAACGGTGCGATGTTCACCGCCGTGGCCGGTTTCGCGCTGTTGCGCGACGACCATGTCCGCGTCGACATCTTCTACCGCCCGGCATCGATCCCGCGCAAAGCGCTGATCGACCTGATCGGCGTGCTGGTATTCCTGCTGCCTTTCTGCGTGATCGTCTACGTTTACGCGATACCCTTTGTGCAGCGCAGCTGGGGCTATCACGAGGCCTCGGCCAATGTCGGCGGCATGCCGGGGCTGTTCATCCTCAAGAGCTTCATCATCGGCTTCGCGGTGCTGGTCGGGCTGCAGGGCCTCGCCATGGCGGGCCGCGCGATCCTGACGCTCGCGGGGCGCGACGGGCTGCTGCCCGAGCGCCTGCGCTACACCCTCAAGACCGACCACCTGACCGAGGCCGCCGAATAACATGGATCTAGTGCTCATCGGAGAGATCCTCTCGGGTCTCATGTTCTTCGGCATCATCGGTTTCCTGATGCTGGGCTTTCCCGTGGCCTTCACGCTTGCGGGTGTGTCGCTGCTGTTCGGCCTCGTCGGCTGGTGGATCGGGGTGTTCGACCCCTCGAACTTCGGCAGCCTGCCGAGCCGCTATATCGGCTTCATGACCAGCGAAGTGCTGGTCGCCGTGCCGCTGTTCATCTTCATGGGGGTTATGCTGGAGCGGTCGCGGATCGCCGAGCAGCTCCTGCTCACCATGTCCAAGCTGTTCGGCAACCTGCGCGGCGGGCTCGGCCTGTCGGTGGTGATCGTCGGCGCAATGCTCGCGGCCTCCACCGGCGTGGTCGGGGCGACGGTCGTCACCATGGGCCTGATCTCGCTGCCGGCGATGCTGCGCGCGGGCTACGACCCCAAGCTCGCGACAGGCGTGATCTGCTCCTCCGGCACGCTGGGCCAGATCATCCCGCCCTCGACGGTGCTGATCTTCATGGGCGACATGCTGTCGGGCATCAACAGCCAGGTGCAGATGGAGAAGGGCAACTTCGCGCCCACGCCGGTCTCGGTCGGCGACCTCTTCGCCGGCGCGCTGCTGCCGGGCGTCATGCTGGTCGGCCTCTATTCGCTGTGGATCATCTTCAAGGCCATCACCGATCCCGAGAGCTGCCCCGCGACTCCGGTGCCGCTGAACGAGAAGCGCGGCCTGTTCAAGGAGGTGCTGGTCGCGCTGCTGCCGCCGCTTCTGCTGATCATCGCGGTGCTGGGCTCGATCCTGGGCGGCGTGGCAACGCCGACCGAGGCGGCCTCGGTCGGCGCGGTGGGCGCGATCATCCTCGCGGCGCTGCGCTGGCGGCTGTCGTTCCGGGTGCTGCACGAAACCGTTGTGGCCACCGCGACCATCACCTCGATGGTGTTCATCATCCTGTTCGGCGCCTCGGTCTTCTCGATCGTGTTCCGGCTGATGGGTGGCGACAACCTGGTGCACGAGTTCCTGTCGAACCTGCCGGGTGGCGCGGTCGCGGCGGTGATCGTGGTGATGGCGATCATGTTCGTGCTGGGCTTCATCCTCGACACCTTCGAGATCATCTTCATCGTGATCCCGATCACCGCGCCGATCCTGCTGGCGCTGGACATCGATCCGATCTGGCTCGGCGTGCTGGTGGGGATGAACCTGCAGACCTCGTTCCTGACGCCGCCCTTCGGCTTTGCGCTGTTCTATCTGCGCGGCGTGGCACCGGACGACCTGCCGACCTCGGCAATCTATCGCGGCATCATTCCCTTCGTGGTGCTGCAGCTGATCGGCATCGCCGCGCTGTTCTTCTTCCCGCAGATCGTCACCTGGTTGCCGACTGTGTTGTAACACCGAGGGCAACGCCGCTGACGGAACGAAAAAGCCCGGATCTTTCGATCCGGGCTTTCTCTTTTTCCGACGGGGTCGGGATCACATCTCGAAATACTGCTCGCGCGCGCGGATGAAGTTGGCGTCCGCGGTCTGCGCCTTGGTGCGCAGCAGCTTGAGCGACTCGATGAAGCTCTCGGTGGTGCGCTTGGTCAGGTCATCGCCGCTGTCGCGCAGCTCGGTCAGCACTTCCTTGGAGGCGGTGGCCGCGGCCTCGAGCACTTCCTCGGGGAACTGTTGCACCTTCACGCCGTGCTCGTTCACCAGCGTGTTGAGTGCGCGCGGGTCGTTGGCGGCGAAGTCCGAGGCGACCATGTCGTACTCGGCCTGCGAAACGTCGCGGATGATCGCCTGCAGATCCTCGGGCAGCTCGCTGTACTTCGCCTTGTCGACCACCAGCTCGGTGGCGAGGCCCGGCTCCACGAAGGAGGGGAAGTAGTAGTTCTTGGCGACCTGGTGGAAGCCCAGCGCGAGGTCGTTGTAGGGGCCGACGAACTCGGCTGCGTCGAGCGTGCCCGACTGCAGCGCCTGGAAGATCTCGCCTGCGGCCATGTTGGTCGCGGTGACGCCGAGCTTCTCCCAGACCCGGCCGCCGAGGCCCGGGGTGCGGAAGCGCAGGCCCTTGAGGCTGTCGAGACCGGTGACCTCGTCGCGGAACCAGCCGCCGGCCTGGGTGCCGGTGTTGCCCGATAGGAAGCCCTTCACGCCGAACTGGTCATAGACCTCGTCCCACAGCTCCTGGCCGCCCATGTGGCGCATCCAGCCCGCGAGTTCGGTCGACGTCATGCCGTAGGGCACGCCGGTGAAGAAGTTCAGCGCCGAGGACTTGTTCTGCCAGTAATAGGCGGCCGAATGCGACATCTCGGCGGTGCCGTCGATCACCGCGTCGAGCGACTGCAGTGGCGGCACCAGCTCGCCGGCCGAGTAGACCTGGATCGTCAGCCGGCCGCCCGAGGCGGCGGTGATCCGGTCGGCCAGGCGCTGGGCGCCGACGCCGAGGCCCGGAAAGTTCTTCGGCCAGGTGGTGACCATGCGCCAGGTGATGTTGCCCTGCGCCACGGCGGGGGCGGCCAGTGCGGCCGCGCCTGCGCCGAGACCGGCCTTGGTGATGAACGAACGACGATCCACGCGTTTCTCCCTGTTGTCTCTCATGTCCCGCGCCCCTCCCGGGTGCGGGCCCTCGGGCGAGATAAATCCATGCGCGGGGGGCTTGTCCAGCCTCTCGCGCCGCACGCGGATCGGCGGGGCCCTGCCGGGTGGCGGCGAGGCTGTTGACGACAAAGGGCAAATGGATTCATGTCCGCCGAAGCGCAGGAGAGAACGGATGACGAACCCAGACAGCCAGCTTCCGGTCGCCGCGCCGTGCCTCGCCATCGAGGTCGACGCCGCCAGTCGGCTGGGCTTCGTCAGCGCCCGGCACGCGGTCTCGGTGCTGCGCGCGCTTACGCTGCGCCATGAGGGGCCCACCGCGCTGGCGGGGATCGAGTTGCATCTGTGGAGCGAGCCTGCCGTGTTGCGCCCGCGGGTCTGGCGGATCGACGCCATCGGCCCGGGCGAGGTGCTGGAGATCGCCGATCTCGCCGTGTCGATCGACCCGGTGCCGCTCGCCACGCTGGAGGCGGCGACGCCTGCCATGTTCCGGCTCGAGGCGCGGCAGGGCGGGCAGGTGCTGGGACGTGCCGCGCATGAGCTGACGCTTCTGGCCCGCGACGAGTGGGGCGGCCTGGGCGAGATGGCGCATCTGCTGCCCGCCTTCGTGCGACCGGAGCCCGCGCTCGCGGTGGGGCTGGCCGACGAGGCCACGGCGCTCTTGGAGCAGGCGGGGCGGGGCGTGCCGGACGGCTATCGCTCGGGCGATCCAGGCCGTGCCTGGATGCAGGCGGCGGCGGTCTGGTCGGTGCTGGCGGGCTGGGGGCTGCGCGGCGCGGTGGCGTCCGGCCATGTCGCCGCGCGCGGCCAGCCGCTGCGCGCCACCGCCACGATCCGTGAGGACGCGCTCGCCACACCGCTGGAGGCGGCGCTCCTGTTTGCGGCCGGGGCCGAGGCGCTGGGCCTGCACCCGGTGGTGGCCTTTGCGCAGGGACGGATCTGGTGCGGCGTCTGGCTGCTGCCGCGCGATTTCGGCCGCGTGGTCGAGCCGGACGCGGTGGCGCTGCGCAAGGCGGTGGCCGCGCGCGAGTTCCTGCCCCTTGACCCCGAACGGCTGCTCGGCCCCAAATCCGGCTTCGAAGCGGCGATCGCCGCCGGGCGGGCCCTAGCGGACCCGGCGCAGGAGCAGGGCTTCCTTGCCGCCATCGACGTCGCGGCGGCGCGCCAGGCCGGAATCACCCCGCTCGAGGATACGCGGCTCGCGACCGCCTCCGGGCCCAGCCCGGTCGCCGCTGCGCTGCCCGAAGGGCCAACGGCTGCCGACCTGCCGCTCGACGACATCGAGCCTGCCCCGACCACGCCCGAAGGGCGGATCGAGCGCTGGCAGCGGCGGTTGCTGGATCTCAGCCTGCGCAACCGGCTCCTGAATTTCCGCGACGGGCGCGGCGCGGTGCCGCTGCTCTGCGCCGACATGGCCGCGCTCGAGGATCGGTTGGCCGGAGGCGCTTGGGCAGTGCCGGTCGCGCTCGAGGAGGCGGACAGCCTTTCGGGAGACGAGCTGGCGCATCGTGCCGCGCAGGCGCAGGAGCGCGGCCGGCTTGCCGCGCCGCTGGCCGAGACCGAGCTGCAGGCAAGGCTGATCGCGCTGCATCGCCGCGCGCGCAGCGACATGCAGGAGGGTGGCACCAACACGCTGTTCCTTGCCGCGGGCTTCCTGCGCTGGTGCCGGCCGGGGGAAACCCGGGCCTATCGCGCGCCATTGCTGCTCATCCCCGCGCGGCTCGAACGACGCTCGGCCAGCTCGGCCTTCCGGATCGGTCATCTCGAGGACGAGGTGCGGATCAACGCGACGCTGCTGGAATTCCTGCGTCGTGATTTCGCGCTATCGGTGCCGGGGCTCGACGGCGAGCTGCCACGGGATGGCAGCGGCATCGATCTGGCGCGGATCTTCGATCTGGTGCGGCTGGCGGTGCGCGACATGCCGGGTTTCGAGGTAATCGAGGAGCTGTCGCTTTCGACCTTCTCCTTCGCCAAGTTCCTGATGTGGGAGGATCTCGTCGCGCGCGAGGCCGAATTGCGCGACAGCCCGTTGGTGCGCCACCTGCTCGACGGGCCGGAGACGGCCTATCCGCAGCCTGACCTGCCGGCGATCGGCCCGCGCGACCTCGACCGGGCGCTGGCGCCCGCCGATCTGGTGTCGCCGCTTCCGGCCGACAGCAGCCAGCTCGCTGCCGTGGCAGCGGCGACGCAGGGCCGCGACTTCGTGCTGATCGGCCCGCCCGGCACCGGCAAGAGCCAGACCATCGCCAACATCATCGCGCAGGTCATGGCGCAGGGCCGGACCGTGCTCTTCGTCGCAGAAAAGGCGGCCGCGCTCGAAGTGGTGCATCGCCGCCTCGCGGCCTGCGGGCTGGGAGATGCCTGTCTCGAGCTGCATTCGAACAAGACCGACCGCGCCTCGGTGCTGGCGCAGCTGGGGCGCGGCTGGGACCGCGCGGCGGCCGGCGACGAGGCCAAGTGGGTCGAGGTGACCGAGGACCTGCGGCTCACCCGCGACCAGCTCAACGCCTATGTCGCGGCGCTGCACCGCAAGGGGCGGCAGGGGTTCTCGGTGTTCGACGCGATCGGTCGTGTGGCGGCCGGCGAGCCGGACTTCCGGCTCGTCTTTCCCGCGCCGGACGCGCATGATTTCGCCAGCTATGCGCGGCTGCGCGACATGGCAGGCGACCTGGAGCGTCTGGCCGAGGTCGCCGGACGCGATGCGCCGGTCGATCTGCTGGCGGGGGCGGAGTGGTCCTTCGACTGGCAGGAACGGTTTCTCGCTGCTGCGGCGGCGCTGGGCCGCGCGGCGCGGGGACAGAACCGGGCGCTTGGCGGGCTCTGCGACCGGCTCGGCCTTGCGCCCGAGGCGGCGCGCATGACCGCGCGATGCAAGCTGCTGATGGGCCTCGTGCCGCTGGCGGTGGAGGACGCGCCGGATCTGTCGCGGCTGCCCGATCTGCCGCTGGCGGAGCTGGAGCGTGCGGTCGAGGCGCGCCGTGAGGCCGAGGCGGAGATGGCTTCCGCGCGCGGACGGCTGGCCGCCGACTATCCCGAAGATGTCGATACCCGGATCGACGTCTCGGCCCTCGATGCCGATTGGCGCGCCGCCGAGGCCGGGATTTGGCCGCTCTCGGCGCTGGCGCGGCGGCGCGTGCGCGGCGTGCTGCAGAGCCATGCGCGCTCCGGCACCGTCGATCCGGGCGGCGATCTCGACGCGCTGCACTGGCTTGCCCGCGCGCGGCGCACGCGCGACGCCTCGCCGCTGGCGCAGCTGCCGGGCGACCGGCTCGACGAAATGGTCGCGGCGCGGCGGGCGTTGGAGACGGCACTGGCCGGGCTCGCGGGTGAGGGGGTGGAGCCCGCGCGCCTCGGTGCGGTGCGGGCCGAGTTGATGCAGCCGGGAGCCGGGCCAGTGCGCGCGGGCCTGAAGGCGCTTGCCGAAGCCGATAGGGAGATGACGACGGCCCGCGAGGCCTTTGAGTCCTTGGGCGGGCGGGTGCCAGACGACGCGGCCCCCGCCGAACTGGCCAAGGCGCTGGACGCGCTGCAGAGCCAGGCCGCCAGGCTGGCGGACTGGACCCGTTGGGTGGCGCTGCGCCACAGGGCCGAGGTCGCAGGTCTCGGCCCGTTGATCGTGGCGATCGAGGCGGGGCGGCTCGACCGACCGGCTCGCGCCGCTTTCGAGGCCGCCTATGCCGCGTGGTGGTTGCCGCGGGCCATGGATGCCGACCCGCTGCTGCGCGACTTCGCGCATTGGGCGCAGGACGATCTCGTCGCCCGGTTCCGGATGCTCGACGCGCGCGCCGCCGCGCTCGCCTCGAACGAGGTGCTGCGCCGGATCGGTGGCGGTCTGCCCGCACGCGATGCCGTGCCGCGCGCCTCGGAACTGGGCGTGCTGCGCCACCAGCTCGGGCTCAAGCGGCCCTCCATGCCGATCCGGCAGCTGCTAGGCCAGATGCCCGAAAGCCTGCCGCGCCTGGCGCCCTGCGTGCTGATGTCGCCGCTCTCGGTCGCGCAGTACCTGCCGGCGGGCCAGCCGGCCTTCGACGTGGTGATCTTCGACGAGGCGAGCCAGATTACCACCTGGGACGCGATCGGCGCGATCGCCCGCGGCCGCCAAGCGATCGTGGTCGGCGACCCCAAGCAGCTGCCGCCGACCAATTTCTTCGGCCGCGCCGAGGAGGAGGACGATGAAGAGGACGTGGCGCTGCGCGACATGCCCTCGATCCTCGACGAGGTGGCGGCGTCGGGCGTGCCGGTGCGGCGGCTCGACTGGCACTACCGCTCGCGCGACGAGGCGCTGATCGCCTTCTCGAACCACTTCTACTATGACGGCGGCCTCGTCACCTTTCCCTCGCCCGGCGGCGCGGGCGACGCGTTGCGGCTGCACCGGGTCGACGGCCGATACGGCCGGGGGCGGGGACGCAGCAACGCGGAGGAGGCGCGCGCGGTCACCGCGATGTTGCGCGCGCGGCTCGCGGCCGAGCTGGAGCGTCCCGAGGCGGCGCGCCGCAGCTTCGGCGTGATCACCTTCAACGGCGATCAGCAGGCGCTCATCCTCGATCATCTCGACGCGCTGCGGCGCGACGCGCCCGAGCTGGAATGGTTCTTCGACGAGGCGCGCGAGGAGCCGGTGATCGTCAAGAACCTCGAGAACATCCAGGGCGACGAGCGCGACGTGATGCTGTTTTCGGTCACCTTCGGGCCTGATCTCGCGGGCAAGCTGTCGATGAATTTCGGCGCGCTCAACGCCGAAGGCGGCGAGCGGCGGCTCAACGTCGCGATCACCCGCGCGCGGCGCGAACTGCATGTCTTCGCCTCGCTGGGGGCGGGGGATATCGATCTGGGCCGATCGCGCGCGCGCGGCGTGGCCGATCTCAAAGCGTTCCTCGACTATGCCGAACGCGGTGCCGTGGCGCTGCCCGCGCGCGACGCGGGCAGCCTCGGCCCGGCCGAGAACCCGTTCGAGGAGGCGGTGGCGCGCAGCCTCGAGGCGCGGGGCTGGGAGGTCCGGACCCAGATCGGCGTCTCGGGCTTCCGCATCGACCTCGCGGTGGTGCATCCCGACCGGGGCGGCGCCTATCTGGCCGGGGTCGAATGCGACGGGGCAAGCTATCATTCCGCCGCCACCGCGCGCGACCGCGACCGGATCCGGCAATCGGTGCTGGAGGGGCTCGGCTGGCGGATCGAGCGGGTCTGGTCGACCGACTGGTTCCGTGCGCCCGCCCATGTCGCCGACCGGATCGACGGCCGGCTGCGCCAGATGCTCGCCGTCGATCGGGCGCAGGCCGAGACGGCGCGCCCGCGCCGGCTGGCGCTGCCGACACCGCAGGCTTGACCGGCGCGGCGCCACCTCCTAGCCATGGTCTGCGGCCGGTGTGACGGCGGGCGATGGCGTCGCCCCGACCCGTGGGCCGCATCCTGCAGATGTCCCGGACGCCCGGACCGCCGCGCCCATGCCGATGGGCGCGCATGTTGGGAGACGTCGATGATCCGACCCCGTTCCAAGAGCCCCGTCGCGCGGCCGCGCCGCGGTCCCAGCGGCGAGATCGGCACCGGCATGGCGCTGATGGTGGTGGCGATGGCGCTGCTGCCGGTGGGCGACACGCTGGCCAAGCTGCTGACCGGGGTGCTGCCACCGATGGAGGTGGTGGCCTGGCGCTTCGTGTTCCAACTCGCCGCGCTGTCGTTGCTGGCGCTGCTGCTGCGCCATCGGCTGCGCGGGCCGATCTTCTCGCCGCTGCTGGCGCTGTCAGGGCTCTGCGCGGTGGTCACCATGTCGGGCCTCGTGGCCGCCTTCGCTGTGATGCCCATCGCCACCGCCATCGCGGTGTTCTTCGTCGAGCCGTTGATCCTCGTGCTGCTGGCCGCGCCGCTCCTTGGGGAACGGATTGGGCCGCGCCGCTACGCCGCCGTTGCGGTCGGCTTTCTCGGCGCGCTGGTGGTGATCCGGCCCGGCCTCGACGGCTTCACCCCGGCGGCGCTGCTGCCGCTGGCCTCGGCCACCGGCTACGCGGTCAACGCGGTGATCCTGCGCCACGCGGCGCGCAGCCGTTCGGCGCTGACGATCCAAACCGGTGCCACGTTCTACGCCACCTTGATCTCGCTGTGCCTGCTCGCGCTGCTGACCGCCACGGGGCTGGTTGCGCCGCTCTCGGCCAGCGCGCCGGGCTGGGTCTGGGGCATGCTGCCGCTGGTGGGGATGCTGTCGGCCGCGACCTTCCTGATGATCGCCGAGGCGTTCCGCCGTGCCGAAGCAGGGCTGCTGGCGCCGTTCCAGTATCTGGAGATCGTCGGCGCGGTGGGCTTGGGCTTTGCGGTCTTCGGCGACCTGCCGGACGCGATGACGGCGCTGGGCACTGCCATCATTCTCGGCTCGGGCGCCTATGTGGTGCACCGCGAGCGGGCGGCCGGGCAGGGCGCGGCCGCCCAGACCGCGCCGCAGGGCTGAAGCCACGGGCCGGGGTGATCCCCGGCCCGGGCGCCCGCCCAGAGGGCGACGTCAGCTTTCGGCTTCGGGCAGGTAGAGCTCGCCTCCCTCCCGGAACTTCGCCGCCATCTTCTCCATGCCCTCCTTCTGCGCCTCGGCGCGGATGTCGTGGCTGATCCGCATCGAGCAGAACTTGGGCCCGCACATGGAGCAGAAATGCGCCGTCTTGTGCGCCGCCGCGGGCAGCGTCTCGTCATGCATCGAGCGGGCCGTGTCGGGATCGAGCGCGAGGTTGAACTGGTCTTCCCAGCGGAACTCGAACCGCGCCCGGCTCAGCGCGTCGTCGCGGATCTGCGCGCCCGGATGCCCCTTGGCGAGATCGGCGGCATGGGCCGCGATCTTGTAGGTGATGACGCCGGTCTTGACGTCGTCGCGGTCGGGCAGGCCGAGATGCTCCTTGGGCGTGACGTAGCACAGCATCGCGCAGCCGAACCAACCGATCATCGCCGCGCCGATGCCGGAGGTGATGTGGTCGTAGCCCGGCGCGATGTCGGTGGTGAGGGGTCCGAGCGTGTAGAAGGGCGCCTCGTCGCAGCAGGCCAGCTGCTTGTCCATGTTCTCCTTGATCTTGTGCATGGCGACGTGGCCGGGGCCCTCGATCATCACCTGGCAGTCATGCTTCCAGGCGATCTGGGTGAGTTCGCCCAGCGTCTCCAGCTCAGCGAACTGCGCGGCGTCGTTGGCGTCGGCGATCGAGCCGGGACGCAGCCCGTCGCCCAGGGAGAACGACACGTCGTAGCGGCGGCAGATCTCGCAGATCTCCTCGAAATGCTCGTAGAGGAAGCTTTCCTTGTGATGGTGCAGGCACCACTTCGCCATGATCGAGCCGCCGCGGCTGACGATGCCGGTGGTGCGCCCCACGGTGAGCGGCACGTGGTGCAGGCGCAGACCCGCATGGATGGTGAAGTAGTCGACGCCCTGCTCGGCCTGCTCGATCAGCGTGTCGCGGAACACCTCCCAGGTGAGGTCCTCGGCGATGCCGCCAACCTTCTCCAGCGCCTGGTAGAGCGGCACCGTGCCGATCGGTACCGGAGAGTTGCGGATGATCCAGTCGCGGATGTCGTGGATGTCGCGCCCCGTGGAGAGGTCCATCACCGTGTCGGCGCCCCAGCGGATCGCCCAGACCATCTTCTCGACCTCCTCCTCCATCGAGGAGGTGACCGCCGAGTTGCCGATATTGGCGTTGATCTTCACGAGGAAGTTGCGGCCGATCACCATCGGCTCGAGCTCGGGATGGTTGATGTTCGACGGGATGATGGCGCGGCCCCGGGCGATCTCGTCGCGCACGAATTCGGGCGTGACCTGGTCGGGAATCGCGGCACCGAAGCTTTCGCCGTCGCGCGCCCGCGCCAGCGCGGCGTCGCGGCCCATGTTCTCGCGGATTGCCGCGTATTCCATCTCCGCCGTGACGATGCCCGCGCGCGCATAGGCGAGCTGCGTGACGGCGCGGTCGCCGGTGGCACGGCGCGGCAAGTGGCGGGTCGGGAAGGGGCGCAGCCGGTCCGAGGCGGCGGCGCGGCCGTTATCCTCGGGGCGCGTGGTGCGGCCTTCGTAGCGCTCTGTATCGCCGCGCGCATCGATCCAGCTTTCGCGGTTCCGCGCGAGGCCCGCCGAGGTGTCGATTGCGGTCTCGGGGTCGGTATAGGGGCCCGAGCTGTCATAGACCCGGACATCCGGCTCGCCGGCGCTCGGGTGCAGGGCAATCTCGCGCATCGGCACCCGGATCTGGGCAAACAGGCGGCCCGGGACATGGATCTTGGTGGAGGCGGGCAGCGGGCCCGTGGTGACCTTGGGCAATTCGGGCGGGGTGGTGTTGATCGTCATGCGGCGTCCTCTCGCGTCGGTGACGATCCAGCATGACAGCGGGGGGGAGTTGCGGATTCGGGCAGGCATGTAGAACGCCCGAGGCCGCGCACCGTCCCTACGCCAGTATGAACTGGATCAGGTTCGAAGGGTCCGCGCGCGCGTGGGTCCAAAGGACCTCGCCCAGCGCCATCTCAGCCCCTTGCCGGGGCCCCCCTGGTGAAGTGCCGCCACCCTGCCGCCGGGTCAGTCGCCTGTCAAGCGCGTCGCGGGCGGGTTCTGCGCATCATCGCGGTCACCGCGCCGAAGTCGGGATGCGCCTCGATCTCGGACAGGTCGAGCCGGGCGCGCGGACGCCAGTTCGGATACTCGTCCATCGTGCCGGGCATGTTGGTCGGGGCCTGCGGTCCGACCATGTCCGCCAGCCGCACGCCGACCAGCGCCGCCGGCGTCTTTGAGAGGTAGCGATAGGCCGCGACCAGCACCGCGCGGGGCATGTCCTTCTGACGTGGCAGCCGGCCGCGCAGTGCCCCGGTGGCGCGCAGCGCGTCGAGCAGGGCCCGGCGCTCGCGGGTGCGCTCGCGGGCATGGGCGTCGCTGTCCTCCTCCCCCACGAGGCCGAGTTCGCGCCGCAGCGCGATGTCCTCGCCCGCCCACCAGCGCTCCAGCACCGGCAGGTCATGGGTCGACAGGCAGGCCAGCGCCCGGGCGCGGTATTCCTCGGGGCGCTTGAAGCGGTGACCGTCCTTTTCGAAGTAGAGGATTGAGTAGGACAGGATATTGGCCGCCTGCATCGCCTCGCGGAAGCCGTCGGGCACGAAGCCCAGATCCTCGCCGATCACCACCGCGCCCTTGTCGCGGCTTTCGGCCGCCAGGACGCGCAGCAATTCGTCGAAGGGATAGCGAAGATGCGCACCGGCGCTCGCCGGTTCGCCCTCGGGGATCAGGAAGAGCTGCCACAGCGCCATGGCATGATCGATCCTGAGCGCCCCGGCATGGGCGAGCTGCGCCGCGATCATGTCGCGGAAGGGCGCGAAGTCGCGGGCCTTGAGCGCGCCGGGGTTGAAGGCCGAGAGGCCCCAATACTGGCCGTCGGCCGCGAACATGTCGGGCGGGGCGCCGACCGCGAGATCGGTCATCTGGGCCGCGCCGTCGCCCCAGCGGGCCGAGCCGTCGGGCGCTTCGCCCACCGCGAGATCGAGATAGAGCCCGATCCGCATCCCCGCATCGATGGCGGCGCGCTGGGCGGCGTTGAGCTGGCGCGCCGCCTGCCATTGCAGCCAGAGGTGAAACCGGACCGCATCGGCCTCGTCGCGGGCAAAGGCGGCGACCGCGTCGCTTTCGGCGTCGCGCAGCGGCGCGGGCCAGTTCGCGAAACCCGCGCCATGCCCCTCGGCCGTCATCTTGAGCGACAGCGCCTCTAACAGCGCATGGCGGCGCAGCGCTTCGCCGCCGCGCGCGACGAAATCGTCGAACTCGGTCTCGTCGCCGTCGAAGGGGCGACGGTCATAGGCGTGTCGTAGCGCCGCGAGCTTGGCCGGCAGGACGGCGTCGTAATCCACCAGATCGCCGTCGCGCAGCGGGGCTGCGTCGATATCGGCCGGGTCGTGGCCGGGCAGATCGTCGAGCGCGACATAGGCCGGGTTGAGAAAGCTGCGGGTCGAGGGGAAGAACGGGCTGCGTCGCCCCGGATCGCCCCAGAACAGCGCGTGGAGCGGGTTCACCCCGAGAAAATCCGCTCCCGCGCGCGCCGCGATCCGCGCCATCTCGGCGAGGTCGCGGAAATCACCGATGCCGTGATTGCGCTCCGAGCGCAGCTCGTAGAGCTGGCAGAAGATCCCCCAGGACGGCGCGTCTTCGAGCCAGTTCGGAAAGTGGCAGACGCCGTCCTCGGGCACCCGCATCTCGGTCGGTGCCGGATCGCCCGAAATCGGCGCATCGGGATCGACGCCGATCTTGTTCAGGATCAGCCGCAGCGTGGCCTCCGGTACCGGCCGGGTGCCGCCATGCGGGTCGTCGTATTCTGTGGTGATCCCATGATGACGGGCGAGGGCGGCGAGGTCTGACATCAGGGCTCCGTGATGGGGCCCGGGCATGGCCCGGGCCGTGAGAGTTGAGGGCGGGCCCGAGGGCCCGCGCCGTCAGCGGTCGGGGACCAGGACGACGGTCGCCAGCGGCGGCAGCGTCAGCGACAGCGAGACCGAACGGCCGTGACATTCCTCGGGACGCGCGGTGATGCGACCGGAATTGATCACCCCAGAGCCGCCATATATCTCGGCGTCGGTGTTGAGCAGCTCCATCCACTCGCCGCCCTCGGGCACGCCGATGCGGTAATCCTCGCGCACGACGGGGGTCATGTTGGAGATCACCAGCGCCGGGCGCGATCCGCTGCGGCCCTTGCGCAGGAAGGCGAAGATCGACTTCTGGTCGTCGGCGCCGTCGACCCACTCGAAGCCTGCCGGGTCGCAGTCGAGCACGTGCAGGGCCCGCTCGTCGCGGTAGATCCGGTTGAGATCGCGCACGAGGTTCTGCGCGCCCTTGTGCTTCTCGTCCTCGAGCAGGTGCCAGTCGAGCGACTGGTCGTGGTTCCACTCGCGCTCCTGCCCGAACTCGCAGCCCATGAAGAGCAGCTTCTTGCCGGGGTGGGTCCACATGAAGCCCAGATAGGCCCGCAGGTTCGCGAATTTCTGCCAGCGGTCGCCCGGCATTTTGTTCAGCAGCGAGCCCTTGCCATGCACCACTTCGTCATGGCTGATCGGCAGCACGAAATTCTCCGACCAAGCGTAGTGGATCGAGAAGGTCATCTGGTGGTGATGATACTTCCGATTGATCGGGTCCTCCTGGATGTAGGACAGCGAGTCGTGCATCCAGCCCATGTTCCACTTGAAGTCGAAGCCCAGGCCGCCTTGGTCGACCGGACGGCTCACGCCCGGAAAGGCGGTGCTCTCCTCGGCGATGGTGGCGGCGCCCGGCGTACGCAGCTGCACCTGATGGTTGGTGTTCTTGAGGAACTCGATCGCGTCGAGGTTCTCGCGGCCGCCATACTGGTTGGGGATCCACTCGCCTTCGTTGCGGGAGTAGTCGAGGTAGAGCATCGAGGCGACCGCATCCACGCGCAGCGCGTCGATGTGGTACTTGTCGAGCCAGAAGGTGCCCGAGCAGCGCAGGAAGTTCGCGACCTCGTTGCGCCCGAAATTATAGATCAGCGTGTTCCAGTCCTGATGGAAGCCCTGCCGCGGATCGGCGTGCTCATAGAGCGCGGTGCCGTCGAAATTGGCGAGGCCATGCGCGTCGGTCGGGAAATGCGCCGGCACCCAATCGACGATGACGCCGATCCCGGCCTGGTGGAGCCGGTCGACCATCGCGGCGAACTGCTCCGGCGTGCCGTAGCGCGAGGTCGGCGCAAAAAGCCCGACCGGCTGGTAACCCCACGACCCGGTAAAGGGGTGCTCTGAGACCGGCATGAACTCCACATGGGTGAAGTTCATGTCCCGCAGGTAGTCGACCAGCATCGCGCCGATCGTGTCGTAGTCGAGCACCTCGCCATCGGCACCACGGCGCCAGCTGCCTAGATGCACCTCGTAGATCGACACCGGTTTTTCGTGCAGCGTGGCCTCGTTGCGGCGCGCCATCCACTCAGCATCCTGCCATTCGTGGCGATGCATGCCGTGCACGATCGATCCAGTGGACGGCGGCTGCTCCTGGCGGAACGACATCGGATCGGCCTTGAGCGGCTGCAGGTCGCCATGCGCGCCGACGATCTCGAACTTGTAGAGATCGCCGATGGCGAGGCCGGGCACGAACAGCTCCCACAGCCCGGCGCCGAAGCGGCGGCGCAGCGGGTGACGGCGGCCGTCCCAGGCGTTGAAGTGGCCGACGACGCTGACCCGGCGGGCATTGGGCGCCCAGACCGCAAAGCAGACGCCATCGACGCCCTCATGGCTGATCGGATGGGCGCCGAGCCGCTTCCAGATCTCTTCGTGGCGGCCCTCGGCGACGAGATACTCGTCCATTTCACCCAACACCGGGGTGAAGCGGTAGGGGTCGTCGCGCTCCCATTCATGGGTGCCGGCCTTCATCCGCAGCCGGTAGGGCGTGCCGAATTCGAAGCCCTCGGGCAGCTTGCCCCAGAAGACGCCCTCGGGATTGACCCGCTCGAGCGGGGCGAGATCGTCGCCCTCGGGCGTCACGGCGGTCACCTTTGCCGCATCGGGGGCGAAGACGGTCAGGGTCATCGTGCCATCCGCGTCCCGGTGCGGCCCGAGAAGCTCGAACGGGTCGCCCATCCGGCCGCGGATGATGGCCTCGATGCGCGCGGCGTCCGGGGCGGCCTTGTTGGGCTGGGCCTCAGTGTCGCTCATGGTCATGAATTGTCCTTTTCGTCGATCAGGTCGAGCAGACCGCTCAGCGGAATGTCCACCCATGCCGGGCGACTGGCAAGCTCGTAACCCACTTCGTAGACAGCCTTCTGGATCAGGAAGAGATCGAGCAACGCATCCGCGAAGCTCTCCTCGGTCGGATGCGCCGGGCTGTCGGCGATCACCTCGCGATAGGCGGCCATGAAATCGACGACCGCGCGGTCGTGCCAATCATGCACCAGAACCGCCGCATCCTCGCCGTCATTGGCCGATTGCTCGGCCCAGCGCAGTGCCGATTGCGCGGCGTAGTCGAGCGAGCGCAGCATTCCCGCGACGTCGCGCAGCGCGTGGCTCTTGGCACGGCGCTCGTCGAGGCTGCGGCGCGGCTCGCCCTCGAAATCGATGACCATCACGTCGTTCTGGGCCATCAGCACCTGGCCGAGATGATAGTCGCCATGGATGCGGGTGCGCATCCCCGAGGGCGCCATCTGCGACACCGCGTCGATCCGCGCGATCAGCTTGTCGCGGTTGCTCTGGATCTCCCGCGACAGGGCGGAGGCCCGCTCGGAGAGGTCCTTCATTCCCTGCAGTCGGTCGAGCATCGCCACCGTCTCGGCCCGCACCTCGTCGCACAAAGCGGCAAGCTCGGCCGAGGTCAGCGGCTCGGCCGCAAAGGCCGGGTCTTCGGTCGGATGCGCCAGAGCGCGGTGCATCTCGGCGGTGCGGCGGCCCAGGATCCCGGCGACCTCGAGTACCGGCATGTAAGAGGGCATCTCCTCCTCGTTGCCGGTGGCCGCATCCTGCAGGTAGCGGTCGAGCGCGCCGGTCAGCGCTCCCCAGGCGTCGCCCTGGTTGGCGACATAGGCGAAGGCCACGCCCAGCGCCGTGGTCTCCCCCCCGTCGGGGCGCAGCGCGATCTCGCCCAAGAACGCGGGGGTGTTCTCGAAGCCCGCCACGTCGGTGAGGAAGCGCGACACCTCGATGTCGGGCTGGGTGCCGGCGCGAAGCCGGCGGTAGATCTTGAGGATGACCTTGTCCGAGAAGGCGACCGTGGCGTTGGATTGCTCGACATTGAGCAGCCGCGGCTCGCCCGGATCCTCGATCTCGGCCATGGCGGCGCTGGGCGCGAAGACCAGCCGGCCGCGCGGCGTGTCGGTCTCGTAGCCTTGGCGCAGCGCTTCGAGCAGCTCGCCCATCAGCGTCTCGTCGACCGTGCCGTCGATCAGCCCGCCGACCCGCGGCCCCTTGCGCAGCTTGGCCATGGTGTAGCCCAGTGTCGCGGAGCCGAAGCCCACGCTGTCCTCGCCCCAGACCGCGGCCAGCGGCAGCAGGTAATGCTGCGTCTCGCCACCGACCTCGACCTCAATCAGCCCGAGCGCGCCATTGCCGCCGATCTCGGCGATCGGCTCGATGCCGACCCGGCTGATGCGCGCGTCCTTGGCCGCGAACCAGCGTTGCAGCGGCAGGAACTTGGGCAGCACGTCGTTGCCCAGGAGCCGCCCGTCGCGGCCCGAGATCGCCGAGGAGACCCGGCCGTCACGGGTGGTCAGCGTCACGAATTCCGGAAGGATCTGCTGCGCCGGGGTGTGCCAGGCCGGTGCCTGGTCCTCATCGGCCAGCAGGAACCAGTAGAAGCCGTAGGAGGGCAGGGTGATCAGGTAGGGCAGCGCGCCGACCGGCGGGAAGGCCGAATGCCCGGTGAGCTCGATCGGCACCCGGCCCTGATAGCCGGACAGGTCGATCTCAACCGCCTGCGCGGTACGGCCCAGATTGGCGACGCAGAGCACCGCCTCGCCCTCATGCTCGCGGATATAGGCGAGCACCCGGCGGTTCGACGGGTAGAGCAGCTTCATTTCGCCGCGACCGAACACCGTATGGTTCGAGCGCACCTGCACCATCCGCCGCATCCAGTTCAGCAGCGAGGATGGGTCCTTGGCCTGCGCCTCGACGTTGAGGGCCTGGTAGCCGTAGATCGAGTCCTGGATGGTCGGCAGGTAGAGCCGCTGCGGGTCGGCGCGGCTGAAGCCGGCGTTGCGGTCTGGCGACCACTGCATCGGCGTGCGGACCCCGTCGCGGTCGCCGAGATAGATGTTGTCGCCCATGCCGATCTCGTCGCCGTAATAGAGGATCGGCGTGCCGGGCATCGACATCAGCAGCGAGTTCAGAAGCTCAATCTTGCGGCGGTCGTTCTGCATCAGCGGCGCGAGGCGGCGGCGGATGCCCATGTTGATCCGCGCGCGCTTGTCACTCGCATAGGTGTCCCAGAGGTAATCGCGCTCCTTGTCGGTCACCATTTCGAGCGTCAGCTCGTCATGGTTTCGCAGGAAGATCGCCCATTGGCAGTCCTCCGGGATCTCGGGCGTCTGGCGGATGATGTCGGTGATCGGGTGCCGGTCCTCCTGCGCCACCGCCATGTACATGCGCGGCATCAGCGGGAAGTGGAAACCCATGTGGCACTCGTCGCCGTCGCCGAAATAGGGGCGGGTGTCCTCCGGCCACTGGTTGGCCTCGGCGAGGAGCATCTTGTCGGGGTAATGCGCGTCGAGATCGGCCCGGATCGCCTTCAGCACGTCATGCGTCTCGGGCAGGTTCTCGTTGTTGGTGCCGTCGCGCTCGACGAGATAGGGGATCGCGTCGAGCCGCAGCCCGTCGACACCCATGTCGAGCCAGAAATGCATGACCCGCAGCACTTCCTTGAGAACCTCGGGGTTGTCGAAGTTCAGGTCGGGCTGGTGGTCGAAAAAGCGGTGCCAGTAGAACTGCCCGGCCACCGGGTCCCAAGTCCAGTTGCTGTCATGGGTGTCGTTGAAGATCACCCGCGTCTTGTCCATCCACTTGGTCGGATCGTCCGACCAGACGTAGAAGTCGCGCTCGGGGCTGCCCTTGGGGGCATGGCGGGCGCGCTGGAACCACTCGTGCTGGTCCGAGGTGTGGTTGATCACCAGCTCGGTGATCACCCGCAGGCCACGGCGGTGCGCCTCGTCGACGAAGGCGCGGAACTCGTCCATGTTGCCGTATTGCGGGTTGATCTCGGTGTATTCCTGGATGTCGTAGCCGTCGTCGCGCAGCGGCGATGGGTAGAAGGGCAGCAGCCACACGGCCGTCGCGCCCAGCTCCTCGACATGGTCGAGCCGGCTCATCAGGCCGGCGAAGTCGCCCATGCCGTCGCCGTTGCTGTCCTGATAGGCCTTGACGTGGAGCTGATAGATCACCGCGTCCTTGTACCAGTCGCGCTGGGCGGTTTCGGTCGCGGCCTCGGTATCGGGGGTCACCTGGTCTTCCATCAGTCTCTCGCTCCTCCCGGCGGGATCAGCCGCCAGATCGCATAGGGCCGGCTCTCGGGATCGAGCGTCAGGCGGTGCTGCTTGCCGTGCCAGGTGAAATGGTTGCCGTGGACCGCGTCCTGCACTTCGATCGAGGCCTCGTCGGGCAGATCGAAGCGCCACAGCGGCAGGTCGAAGCCGAACTCGCGCCCGTCATGCGGATCGAGCAGCACGTGGAACAGCAGGTAGCTGTCGGCCTCCCGGTCGAAGCGGCCGTAATAGAGCACCACGTCGTCATGCGCGTCGAAGAACTCAAGATTGGTGAAGTCGCGCATCGCGGCGTGCTGGCGGCGAATGCGGTTCATCAGCCGGATGTCGTCCTTGATGTGGCCCGGGCGATCGAAGTCCCAGTCCTTGATCTCGTATTTCTCGCTGTCGAGATACTCTTCCTTGCCCGGAAGCGGCGTGCCCTCGCAGATCTCGAAGCCGTTGTAGACGCCGTAATTCCCAGCCAGCGTCGCGGCGAGCGCGAGCCGGATGCGGTGGCTGGGCCGCCCGGAATCCTGCAGGAAGTGCGGGTTGATGTCGGGCGTGTTGACGAAGAAGTTCGGCCGCATGAAGTGGCGGCACTCCTCCTGCGTCAGCTCGGTTAGGTACTCGGTCAGCTCGGGCTTGGTCGTGCGCCAGGTGAAGTAGCTGTAGGACTGGTTGTAGCCCAGCTTGGCGAGCCGCTTCATCATCTTCGGTCGGGTGAAGGCCTCCGACAGGAACACCGCACCGGGATATTTCGCGCGCACCTCGTCGATGATCCACTCCCAGAAGGGGAACGGCTTGGTGTGCGGGTTGTCGACCCGGAAGTTCAGCACGCCGTGATCCGCCCAGTAGAGGAACATGTCGCGCACCGCTTCCCAGAAAGGAGCATTGGGGCTGCCATCCTCGCGGTAGTAGCGGAAGTTGACGATGTCCTCGTATTTCTTGGGCGGGTTCTCGGCATAGGCGATGGAGCCGTCGGGCCGCCATTCGAACCAGTCCGGGTGTTCCTTGATCCACGGGTGATCGGGCGAGGCGTTGAGCGCGATGTCGAGCGCGATCTCGAGCCCGTGGTTGCGGGCCTCGGCGACCAGCGCATCGAAATCATCGATGGTACCCAGCTCTGGGTGGATCGCGGTGTGCCCGCCTTCGTCGGAGCCGATGGCATAGGGCGAACCGACATCGCCCGGCTCCGCCGTGAGCGAGTTGTTGCGGCCCTTGCGGTTGGTGCGCCCGATCGGGTGGATCGGGGTGAAGTAAAGCACGTCGAAGCCCAGATCCTGCACGTAGGGCAGGCGATCGATCACGTCGCGGAACGTGCCGTGGCGCAGCCCCGGCGCGGCGGAGCGCGGAAACATCTCGTACCAAGCCGAGAAGGCGGCGAGTTCGCGATCGGCCCAGACCGCGAGGTCGCGATCGTATCGGGTGAGCCCGTATCGCCGCCCGGCGCGGGTCATCAGCGCCAGCGTCTCGTCGTTCATCAGGACCGAGATCCGCTCATCGGTGGTGCCGTGATTAGTGGCGTGCACCAGGCTTTCGAGCGCGGCGCGCCCCTCGCCCTCGGGGGCATGATCGCGCGAATTGGCGACCAGCCGATGGCCGATCTCGGCCTCGACATCGACGTTCAACCCGGCGGCGATCTTCTTGGTGGTGTCCTTGCGCCAGCCGAGGAAATCGTCGCGCCAGCCGATCAGCGTGTAGCGGTAGAGCGCGTTCTCCGGAGGGGTGAAGCCCCCCTCCCAACGGTCGTTGACGAGAAAGCGCATCGGCTCTTCATGGACCTCGTCCGATCCCTGTCGCCACCACAGCAGCGCGGCGCGGATTGTGTCGTGCCCCTCGCCGAAGATGTCGGCCTGGATGGTGAAGCGGCGGCCGGCGACGCATTTCGCGGCAAAGCGCCCGCCATCGATTTCGGGATCGATGCCCTCGATGCAGATCCGCGACTTCGCCAGGTGCTGCAGCCCCCTTGCGCTGTCGATCACGTCGCGGCCCGTCTCGCCCGGGCGCGGCTTCTCGTCATACATGAACCAAGGTCCCTCTTCTTGGCTGTGGGTCTGGCTCAACCGGCCCGGGCGCTGCCGGTTCCCGCGGCGTCACAGGTTCCGTCACTTGCGGTCACCTTTTCGCTTGAAGCCTCGCAGCCATCGCCTACCCTTGGGGCGCGTCGCTGCCGCGAGGGGCGGAAGTGGCCGTTATCATTCGCACAAAGGGCCACGTCATGCGCAACACCCCGCTTTTCGCAGCTACCCTCGCCGCCGCCATCACCGGCGCCTCGACCGTCTCGGCCGAGATCGTGGTCGGTTCGAAGATCGACACCGAGGGCGGGCTGCTCGGCCAGATGATCAAGCTGGTGCTCGAGGATGCCGGCATCGAGGTCGAGGACCGGATCGGCCTGGGCGCCACGCCGATCGTGCGGCAGGCGATCACCGGGGGCGAGATCGACATCTATCCCGAATACACAGGCAACGGCGCCTTCTTCTTCGATCAGGCCGAGAGTGAGGTCTGGCGCGATGCCGATGCCGGTTATGAGGAGGTGTCGAAGCTCGATGCAGAGGCCAATGACATCGTCTGGCTGACCCCGGCGCCGGCCAACAACACCTGGGCGATCGCGCTGCGCCAGGATCTCGCCGAGGAGAACGGCCTCGAGACCATGTCCGACATGGGCGAATTCATCTCCTCGGGCGGCGATCTCACGCTCGCGGCCAGCGCCGAGTTCGTCAATTCCGACGCCGCGTTGCCCGCTTTCCAGGAGACCTATGGCTTCGAGCTGTCGGGCGATCAGCTGGTGATCCTGTCGGGCGGAGACACCGCCGCCACGATCCGCGCCGCGGCCGAGCAGATCGACGGCGCCAATGCCGCGATGGTCTATGGCACCGACGGCGCCATCGCCGAGGTGGGGCTGCGGGTGATGGAGGACGACAAGTCGGTGCAGCCGGTCTATCGCCCGGCGCCGATCATCCGCCGCGAGGCACTCGAGGAATATCCGCAGGTCGAGGAACTGCTCGCACCGGTCTTCGAGGGGCTCGATCTCGAGACGCTGCAATCGCTCAACGCCCGTATCCAGCTCGGCGGCGAAAACGCCGCCGACGTGGCGCGCGATCACCTGACCGAGGCGGGGCTGCTGGACTGAGCCGGGCCGTGTCCGCGCCCGCCCGGCGCGCCGCGCTGGTCTATGCCGGGCCGGCGCTGGGCGGGCTGGCACTGCTGCCGCTTCTCGATTTCCGCGCCAATCGCATCGTCGGCGGCGACGGGGTGATGGCCTGGGCCGCGACCGGTGGCTCGGCCTATGCAACCGCGCTGCTGGCGGCGCTGGCCTTGGGGACGATCCTGAGCGGGTCGCAGGTTCTGCGACTGGCACTGGCCCTCGCCGCGCTGGCGCTGCTCGGCTGGATGGCCGGGCAGGGGGCGGAAGCGCTGATGGCCGAGGCGTCGGAGTTCGCCCGGGTTTCGCTCGGGGGCGGGTTCTGGATCGCGGCGGCGTTCCTCGCGCTGGCCGCGGCCGATGCGGCGGCGCGGATTGGCCTGCGGGCGATGGTACGGATCGCGCTGCTTGCCGGGCCGGTCGCGGCGCTGGCGCTGGCTCTGCAGACAGGCTTCTTCGACGATCTGTCGATCCTGCGCGAATACGACGCCAACCGCGACGTGTTCGACGCGGCGCTGGCCGGACATCTGCGTCTGGTGCTGGGCGCGCTGGTCCCCGCGCTGTTGATCGGCTTGCCGCTGGGCTGGCTCTGCTTTGCCCGCCCGCGTGCCCGCGCCGTGATCCTGCCGGTGCTCAACATCCTGCAAACGACGCCGAGCATCGCGATGTTCGGCCTGTTGATGGTGCCGCTGGGTGCGCTGGCCCGCAGCTATCCCGGGCTGCGCGACTGGGGAGTGGGCGGCATCGGCGCGGCGCCCGCCATCGTGGCGCTGGCGCTCTACGCGCTGCTGCCGATCGCCGCCAACACCTATGCGGGGCTCTCGGGCGTGCCGGCCGCGATGCGGGAGGCCGGGCGCGGCATGGGGCTGTCGCCCGCGCGCCTGCTGGCGCAGGTCGAACTGCCGCTGGCGCTGCCGGTCATCCTGACCGGCATCCGCATCACCGTCGTGCAAACCATCGGCCTTGCCGCCGTCGCGGCGCTGATCGGCGGCGGCGGCTTCGGCACGCTGGTGTTTCGCGGCATGGGGCAGGCGGCGATGGATCTGGTGCTGCTGGGCACGCTGCCGATCGTGGCGCTGGCGATCGCGGCGAGCCTCGCCTTCGACGCCATGATCGAGGCGACGGCAAGAGGGGAAGCGGCATGAAGGGCGCGATGATCCGGGTCGAGGGGCTGACCCGCCGCTTCGGCGACGCGGTGGCGGTGGACGCCATCGGATTCGAGGTGGCGCGCGGCGAGGTGCTGGCTCTGGTGGGGACCTCGGGCTGCGGCAAGTCGACGACGCTGCGGATGATCAATCGCCTGATCGAGCCCGATAAGGGCCGGGTCGAGATCGCCGGTCGCGACGCGCGCGAGATGGCGCCCGACGCGCTGCGCCGGGGCATCGGCTACGTGATCCAGGGCGTCGGGCTGTTCCCGCACTGGACCGTGGCGCGCAATATCTCGACCGTGCCGCGGCTGCTGGGCTGGGATCGGTCGCGCATCGCCGCCCGGGTCGATGAGCTTCTGGAGCTGTTTGGCTTCGACCCGGCCGAGGCCGGGCCGAAATACCCCGCCGCGCTGTCGGGCGGCCAGCAGCAGCGCATCGGCGTCGCCCGCGCCATGGCGGCCGAGCCCGAGATCCTGCTGATGGACGAGCCGTTCGGCGCGCTCGACCCGGTCACCCGCGCCCGGCTGCAGGACGAGTTCACCGCCATACGCCGGCGCAGCGGCCTGACCGCGATCATCGTCACCCATGACATGGACGAGGCGTTCCGCCTCGCCGATCGGATCGCGGTGATGGA